>JAGCSI010000097.1 GCA_017964255.1 Bacteroidales bacterium
CACATCCACCGCAAGCAGCGACACCACCTACTCCGTGAAGGTGACAGGCGAGTGCAACAGCGACAGCCTGTTCATAGCGAGAGTGAAGGTGTATGACACGCTGAAGCTGACCCCGGCGGGCGAAGACACGACCTACTGCAAAGACGTGACAGCCGCAGCACTGGGCGTGACAGCGACAGGCGGTGACGGCAGCTACAGCTACCAGTGGTACGCCAACGGCGCGGCTATCAGCGGCGCAACAGCTAACACTTACACTCCGAGCACAGCCACAGCTGGCAGCAATACTGTCTACAGCGTGAAGGTGACGGGCAACTGCAGCGACGACAGCGTGAAGGTTGCGGAAGTGGGAGTATATGATGCGGTGGCAGCCAGCACGACCAGTGTTGACAACAGCTACTGCAAGGAGGAGACAGGCGTGACCAGCCTCACGATCTCCATCAGCGGCGGCCATGGCGCGGCCAGCTACCAGTGGTACAGGAACGGTACGGCCATCAGTGGTGCTACCGCCGATACATACACCCCGCAGACCGGCGTCGCAGGCATCTACGACTACTCGGCGAAGGCAAGCAACGAGTGCGGAAGCGACAGCATCCATGTGGCCGTGATAACGGTGAACCCGACGTACAATATTCCTGAAAGCAGAACCGTCTGTATGAGTGCGCTGCCATATACTTGGAATGACAGTGTATTCACATCAGCAGGCAGTAAGACCACTACTTTGCATACAATCAATGGTTGCGATTCGGTTGTGGTGATGACTTTGGCTGTAAGCGATGAGTACAGAGATACGATACCGCAACAAATTTGTTCAGGTTCGTCTTATATGTTCAATGATACATTGAGAACAGCTCCTGGATACTATACTCAGAAACTTGTGGCGTCGAACGGCTGTGACTCAATCACAGTGCTGAACTTAACGGTGAATCCAGTATATAATGTCACGGATAAAGACACGGTATGTGAGAGCGAGCTTCCGTTTGTATGGAATGGAGTGACCTTTACAGCTGCGGGTACCCAGACAACAACACTTAATACAATCCATGGTTGCGACTCTGTGGTGACGATGACGCTGACCGTGAACCCGATATATGCGGTTTCTGTTGACAGCACCATTTGCCAGGGTGATTTGCCTCTCACTTGGAACGACAGTGTGTTCACAGCGGCAGGTACCAAGACTACCACGTTGCATACCGTCCATGGTTGCGACAGTGTGGTGACCATGACGCTGAATGTGAATCCAGAGTATGATATCACACTCACTCAAACCATTAATGTCATGTTATTGCCGTTCACATGGAATGACAGTGTGTTTACAAGTCCGGGTGTAAAGACGATGAATCTGAAGACAGTAGCGGGATGTGACAGTATTGTTCACATGGATTTGAGTGTTGTGACTGTAAGTCCATTCGTCTATTATAGTCTTGATAGCACAATCTGTAATGACGATCTGCCACTGGTATGGATGGATAGTACATTTACTGCTGCAGGTACGAAGACGATTATAGAGTTTATAGGACTGATAGATTATATCCAGACGGATTTGAATCTGACGGTGAATTACAGCAATACGGGTGACACGTCAGCAACAGCATGCGACAGTTTCAACTGGTATGAGCATGTGGGTATTACCAGCAGTGGCAACTACACGCATACTTTCACCAATGCGAGCGGTTGCGATAGTGTGGTAACGTTGCATCTGACGCTTGGCCATAGTAATACGGGTGACACGACAGCATCTGCATGCGATAGCTTCACCTGGTACGAGCATGTGGGTATTACCAGCAGTGGGGACTACACGCATACCTTCACCAATGCGAGCGGTTGCGACAGTGTGGTGACACTGCATCTGACACTTGGTCACAGCAATACGGGCGATACTACGGCGGTTGCTAATTACACGTTCGATTGGTATGAACATGTGGGTATCACAACCAGTGGTGATTATACGCATACCTTTACCAATGCAAGCGGTTGCGACAGTGTGGTGACACTGCACCTGACGGTGAATAAGACTACCTACGGTGACACAACTGCTGTGGCGTGCGATTCGTTCGCATGGCGTGGAGTGACATACTATGATACGCCATTGATTAACCCGAAGGACACCATGATAGGCGCCAATCATTATGGTTGTGACTCAGTAGTGACCCTGCATTTGACAGTGAACAAGAGCACTACGGGTGATACAACAGCCACGGCCTGCGATAGTTTCGAATGGTATGGTGTGACTTACACTATGACGGGTAATTATCCGCATACACTGACGAATGCAGTGGGTTGCGATAGTGTGGTAACACTGCATCTGACGATAAATAATAGTTATGATTTGTCTGAAAATCTTGTCATTTGTCAGAATGATTTGCCATATACTTGGCGTGACACAACCTTCTTAGTGGGTACTGTGACAAGCAATCATGTGTTCCACCGTCATACCGCTCATGGTTGCGATTCTACGGTGACACTGTATTTGACAGTAAATACTATGTACAATATCGCGGTGAAAGATACGGTTTGCGAAAGTGCATTGCCATATACTTGGCGCGATACAGTCTTCCAGGTGGGTACAGTGTCAGGCGACTATGTATTCCACAGAACTTCTCTCAGTGGTTGCGACTCTGTTGTTACCTTGTCGTTGACCGTTGGTCATATTACGGCAAGTGTGGTGACCGTAACCGATGAGATTTGCGATAATGATGGTACCATCACGGCTTCTTCAACAGGTAAAGCTCCGGTTGAATACAGTATTGATGGTATAACCTTCCAGAGTTCAAATACCTTTACAGGACTTCCAGATGGCCCGTACACGATTACGGCAAAGGATGCTGATGGTTGTAAGGCAACAGCTTCAACTTCTGTCGCACCAGCGGTAGTTCCTGTATTAAGCATTACTTGTCCTCCTGATATTCATGACACGCTGAACTTCAGTGAAAGTGCCATGAAGATTGCTCCTGACGCATTAGGTACGCCTACTGCTACTCATTCTTTGAGCTGGCCATTCTCTATCACCAATAACGCACCTTCCGACAGCTTGTATGCAGAGGGTGATAATGTGGTGACCTGGGTAATGACTGATGCAACATGCGGTTATACTGAATCTTGTGAACAGCACGTAATTATTGTCTTCCCGAAATGTCCTAATGCGGTTGACTGTGAAGGACATGTTTATCAGGGTGTTCGTATCGGTTATGATTGCTGGACACAACGTAATTTGGAATCAACCAGATATAGTGATTGTACAGATATACCATGTGTTCACAATTATGTGAGTGCAGCGCATCCTGATGTCGTAGATAATGTCAATATCTTTGGTCGTCTGTATTGCTATGCAGCGGCCATACGTGATAGTGCTGACAATGGTCATGGACATATCCAGGGTATTTGTCCTGCCGGATGGTATTTGCCCACTCCAGAAAAATATCTGGAATTAAGTGCTTATGGAACCCATGCTTTGAAATCACCTCTTTATTGGATACCATCTGGCGGTGACAATAGTACAGGGTTCACAGCTTTGCCAGCAGGACGTTATAATGGCGAACTTGACAGGTTTGAAGGCTTGCTCGGTGAAACATACTTCTGGTCAACATCTAATACTGGTCCTTCTACGGTCATCTCTGTTTATGGAAGTGTATTGGATTGTGAAGTGCTTATTGAGATCCAACCACATCCTAATGACGGATATAGTGTACGTTGTATTAAAGAAAAAGAGTGACGATATTAATTATTTTGTATATTTGCAGACGATTTAAAAGAATTAATTAAAGACTAAGAACGATGAAACGATATATAAATTTCTTAGGAACTCTACTAGTAGCTCTTACTGTTATTAATTGTGGTTTTGCGCAAGATGTGACAACCACAGTTGCTGATGGCACAACTACCAATATGTTCATCCCTATATACGGAAGCAGTGCCAGTATGCCACAGCACCAACAAGTTATTTATCCGAATGAGATACTTACGGATATGGTTGGAGGTACCATTTCGTCCATGACTTTTTATGTGAGTTCGATGCCTGCAAATGGATGGAATTGCTCATTTACAATACGCTTGGGTATCACTGATGTTACATCATTTTCAAGTACGTCTCCATTACCTGTTGATAATACTGTGGAAGTTTATTCGGGATTGGCGCAGGTAGATGCGTCAACCAACCAGATGACAATTGTTTTTACTCAGCCATATACTTATGCTGGCGGTAATCTTTTGTTTGATATACAAAATTCTATAGGAGGAATTAATGCCACTGCACTTTTCTTGGGAGTTAATCCTGGTGGTGACAGGTCTTTAGCTGTTTTTGAAATAAGTGGCAATGCTTTTGGTTTAAAGCAGCAATTCATTCCGAAAACCACTTTTGTCTATACGGGAGGGTCTTCTTGCTTGACTCCGACGGACTTGACTGTTTTGGAGGCAAACGCCACATCTGCAACAATTTCTTGGACTTCGCAAACCCTTGGTGCTCAATATCAAGTTTATTGTGATACTGTCGGGGCGGATTTGTCAAATGCGAATTGGATTTTGACTGCGGATACGTTTTTCACGTTCAACAACTTGATGCCTAATACCATGCAGGTTGCTTATGTCAGAAGTTATTGTGGTGGACAGACGAGCAATGTGGCGAATGTTTCTTTTCATACAGATTGTGATATAATTATCAATGAATTTCCATGGACAGAGGGATTTGAAGACTCATGGACTCAGAGCTATGTGTTCGGACAGCAGAACTTTTCTCCCCAGTGTTGGAAAATATACAATGGCGGTACAACCGAGCATTCAGCGGGTAGTGGTGCCTTCTATTGGAAAACCAATACAAGTACTTCTCAAGTTCATTCGGGACAACATTCGGCAGTGTGTTATACGGATTATGCTACGTCAAGACATAACGATTGGTTGGTGTCCCCGTTGTTCAATCTGACAGGTGAACAAAGGGTGACTTTCCATGTGCAAAATAACACTGACAATACCTCAAAGGTGGATGAGATTTCGGTTTGGATTTCAGATGAGAATGCTGTTTTGCATGCTCCTGCAAGTGATACCGCGGCATTGCCAAGTTTCACCCAGTTGTTTCAAACCGAAATACCTGTTGGAAGTTTTCGTTCCTATGAGGTTTCTTTAGCAGGCTATAGCGGTCAGCGGTATGTTGCCTTCGTGAGAAGAAATACTCCAAATGCGGGTTGGTACTTGTGCTTGGATGACGTCAGGGTAGAGGATATTCCGCCTTGTGCAACACCCTCCAATTTGAGTGCGAATCCATCTTCTCATGGGGCTCAACTTACATGGGAAGCCGAATCCGGACACTACAATTTGTATTACAAACAGGCTTCGGATTCAGAATATGTTGCTATTCTTAATATCGGTTTGGGTAGCAACATTACTTATTTCTTGACAGGTTTGACTCCGGGTACGTCATATCAGTGGTATGTGGAAGCTATTTGTGACAATCAAAGTTTAATGCCGAGCGAGGTAGCTTCTTTTAATACAGCATGTGCTCCTATAAGTAGTGTCCCACAGACCTGGGATTTTGAAAGCAATAATTTCGGAGGTACTTCCCTCCGTCCACTACCTGCTTGTTGGGAGCGAAATGAGAGTGTGGTATACCCGTATGTTTATTCCAATCAATATATTGCACATAATGGTCTTGCATGTTTGCATAGTGGGGGTGGGGTTGCTAATGCTACAGCTGTTTTGCCCCAGATTGATGTAAATGCATTGTCTGTCAATACGCTTCAAGTCAGATTCTTTGCAAAACATGTTGGTGGCTCGAACGGAACGATTGAAGTGGGTTTAATGAGTGATCCATCAGATAGTTCCACTTTTGTATCTGTTTATACGATTCAGAGTCTGACAGGTAATTTTGAGGAATATAGGGTGTCGTTTGCACATGTGTCAAACAATGCATCATACATTGTGATGCGTATGACGCCCAATGATGGTGACCTATATATTGATGATCTTGTGTTAGAAGAGATACCTGCTTGTGACCGACCAATGGGCCTTTCGTGTTCAAATATCACTTCCAATAGTGCGACAATTAACTGGGTTTCCTCTGCGGAATCTAGTAAAATATATGTACAAGTGTCAGGTAATGGAGCTTTTGTACTGACCGAAGATAGCCCTGTGACAGGTTCTTCATACTCTTTCAATAATCTGTTGCCTAATACCTTGTATAGTGTTTATGTTGCTTCCGTGTGTGATAGTACAGAAATAGCTTCTTCCATACTTTCATTCACTTCGGATTGTTTAGCACTTGATACTATTCCCTACACTTGGGATTTTGAAAGCAATAATACCTCAGGAGTGGCAGCCTATCCTATGCAGGCCTGCTGGAACCGTTTGAATGCTACGGCTACTTCCTTGTATGTTTCTAATGTCTCGGTTATGGCACATAGTGGTTCGCATAGTCTTTATAGCATTTATCCTAATGATTATGTGCTTGTCATGCCTACCATTGACACTTCGGAATTGTCATTGAATAATCTTCAGCTAAGTTTTTATGCCAAAACCAATTATGGAAGAAATGCTACTTTAGAAGTGGGAGTCATTACTGATCCATTAGATCCTACAACTTTTGAAAGTATAGAAACAATACAGTTGACGATCAATCATAGTTTGTATGAGGTGGTGTTTAGTTATTACAATGGCTCAGCTAACCATTTGGCTTTCCGTCTGAATTCCAGTAACGATTATATTGTGATTGATGATGTAACGTTGGCAGCTGCTCCGCCTTGTCCTAAACCATTTGATTTTCAGTGTGTTAGTATGAGTACTGATGCTGTTACACTGAGTTGGGAGCCAGGCAGTGATGAAGTGTATTGGGATTTGGCATATGGATTGCATGGTTTCAATCCGGATACAGCTACCACTACTTTGATGCTTGATTCCAATTATGCGTATATTTACGATTTGACGAATTCGGTGAGTTATGATTTTTATGTCCGTGCCGATTGTGGAGATGAGGATGGCGTCAGTGGTTGGTTAGGATTGTACAATATTACACCCGGTAGCTTCATTATGCAGAGGTATGGATACGATACTTTATATACTTGTGGCGCTGTCATCTATGACGATGGAGGTCCTGACGGAGAGTATTCTAATAATTGTGACTCTTATTTGACGATTTTCCCGGATGCAGAGCATAACTTCATTGAGATTAATGGCCTTTTGACGGCTGAAAGCAGTATGTGGGATTATATGGTGATTTATGATGGTGCAGGAACTGCTAACGAGGTATATAGATCCTCCCAGGATGGTTCCGGAACAGTTGTCATACCGACGATTACATCCACTACAGGACCCCTGACTATTTATTTCCATTCTGATAACAGTGTGCAGTATCGTGGCTATGTCATTTATACGACCTGTGTGTCATGTGTGGCTCCTAATCTCACCGTGTCCTCAGTGGGCATGGATAGCATCACGCTGTCATGGCCCCATACGGATGCGTTGTCCTACGAACTGGTATATGGTCCCGTTGGATTTAATTTGGATGCAGCAGAGCCGATTACGCTGACGGACGTATTCTCGTATACCATTTCCAATTTGTTGCCGGATACTTCTTTGGAGGTTTATATCAGGTCACTTTGTGATGAGATATCTTATAGCTCTTGGTCGGATCCACTCAGGGTCTCCACACTTCCTCATCAGCCGGCATCATTGCCCTATAATTGCAATTTTGAAAATGGAACGGAAAATGCGTTATGGACTATTTCCAATGGAAACCAAGCCAATGCATGGTATATCAATACGGCTGCCAATAATACAGTCAATGGTGATTCGGCCTTGTATATTTCCATGGATGGTGGTCTGACCAATGCCTACCAGAATGCGGATGCTTCTGTTGTATGGGCATATCGTGATATCCATTTTTCTGATGCGAATGAATTCCTCTTGTCTTTTGACTGGAGAAGTGTCGGAGAGGGTGGAGGCTCGTATTTGTGGGACTATCTGTCGGTGTATATTGGTAATCCGGTTCATAAAGACGCTGGGGATGAAAGCGAACCGCAAGGGGCTGTATTGCTCGGTCATCTTTTGATGGAAAATACTTGGAATATTGCCGAATATATTCTGGGTAGAGAATATGCCAACACCACTAAACGTCTGTTTTTTGTTTGGCATAATGATGCCAGCATGGGAGAGAATCCACCTGCGGCAATTGACAATATTTCCCTCAGAGTGGTGAATTGTTCCAGACCTATTGATTTGACGGTGGACAACGTGACTCCGACAACAGCGACAGTTTCTGTCACTTCTACTGACGAAGGAGAGATAGCTTGGCAGTTGAAATATGGCAATAATTTAATGGTAACAGTGACGGATAGTGTTTATGAGCTTACGGGCCTGACTCCTGCCACAGCGTATGAGATTTCTGCAAGATCCATTTGTGCGAATGGAGATACCAGCCGTTGGACTCCTACTTATGGGTTCATTACAGGATGCAGTTCCATAGGTTTAGCCGATATTCCCTATGTTTGTGGCTTTGAAGGTGATAATTATGGTGGTACTGAAACTTACCCGCTTCCTACATGCTGGAACAAATTAGGTTCCACGAATTATCCATACGTGGATAGTTATGAGCCAAATGCCTATACAGGATCCAAGAGCTTGTGCAGTGGGGATGACCCTTCTAATTATATTGTGATTTTACCTGAGATTAACACATCGGAAATAACCATTAATACACTGCGAATTTCTTTCTATGCGAGATTGAGTGGCTATTCTGAATGTACTGGTTCAATTGAAGTCGGGGTGATGACCAATGTGGATGATTCTACGTCATTTGTACCTGTAGATGTCATCAACGACTTGACATCAATATACAGGGAATATGAGATGTCATTGGAACTTTATGAGGGTCATGGGGTTTATCCTGCACTTCGTCTTAATGCCGCAGGCAGTGAGGGCGAATATGGTTATTATATGTCAGCCACCATCTATGTTGACAACGTTGTTGTGGATTATATGCCCTCATGCCGAAAACCGAATAATTTGGTAAGTATTAACAATACTCCTACATCTGTAACCGTTACCTGGAATCCCAAAGGCCATGAGGAACAATGGGCAGTTGCTATTGGAGATTATGGCTTTGATCCAATGGAAACAGGTACGGTACATGTTGCCGATACTAATGTGTTGGAGTTGAATAATTTGACGTCTGGAACCATATATGACGTGTACGTACGTGCCAATTGTGGCGGAGATGGATACAGCGTCTGGTATGGCCCGTTGACGGTGGTGCCTGGTATTATATACATGGGAACCTCCGGTACGGATACGATATATGCATGTGATGTGACTATTTATGATGATGGAGGTCCTTTTGATAATTATTCAGATAATAGTGATGCGTATTTGGTGATTTATCCTGATCAACCTGGACAGTTTGTGCAAATTAGTGGTTCAGTGGAGATAGAAAATTACTATTACGACTATATGGAGTTTTTTGATGGAGGCACCAATCAATTATTGTATGCTACACAAAATGACCAAAATGGATTCTTTAATCTGCCGACTATCGTGTCTTCAACAGGCCCTATTACTATTCATTTCCATTCGGATTATTCAGCGAATTATGCGGGTTTTATGCTTGATGCTACCTGTGTTTCATGTATTTCTCCTGAATTGACACTGAATTCTTTTTATACGGATTCGGCTGTGGTTTCTTGGACAGGATCCGCTTATTATTCGAATTATCAATTGGTGTATGGTGTACAGGGATTCTCGCCATCTATGGCTACACCGATAGAGGTGACCAATGCCACTTCGTATATACTTACAGAATTGACACCCAATGTTGCTTATGACGTGTATATCAGAATACAATGCGATGGTGATGTGTATGGCAACTGGTCAAATGTACTTTCTTTCACCACTCTTCCTGGTGAACCTGCACGAGTACCCTATACCTGTGATTTTGAGAATTTGATAGAGCGAAATGCATGGACAGTTGTCAATGGTATGCAGCCTAATAAATGGTATATTGATACTTTGGAAGAAGAAAATAATGTGTTGTATGTGTCGGGCAATGGAGGACAAAGCAACACATACATACATGAGGAAGAATCATCTGTTTGGGCATACCGAGACTTTGTGACTGATGATTTTGCGGAATGGGTACTTTCTTTTGATTGGAGATGTAATGGAGAGAGTATGTATGGAGCCAATTATGATTTCTTGAAGATATATTTCGGAAATCCCGTTTCTCTTCAGGCAGGTTCTCTTGACCTGGCGGAAGGTGTCTCGCAAATTGACTTGCTGAATATGCAGGATTCTTGGACAGACGCAGAATATTCGTTGGGCAATGTGGACGGAGGTGTCGTGAAACGTTTGTATTTCCTCTGGCGTAACGATTATACAGAAGGTTGGGATCCTGCGGCGGCTATTGACAATATTGAAATTAAAGCTATCCATTGTGCTCAACCAGTTGATCTTAGAGCTACAAATATCACTTCCAATAGTGTGGACATGGTAATTACATACGCCAATGAGAGTGTCGTTGGATGGCAGTTACAGTACGGAGAAAATGATCCTATTACGGTGATGGGTGATACAGTAATTGAAGTCGCCAATTTGACTGCAGCTACTGTGTATGAGTTTTTTGCCCGCTCCATTTGCGACAATGGCGATACCAGTGTGTGGACGTCACGTTCGTTTATTACAGATTGTATTACTATAGGTAGTTCAGATTTGCCATACATTTGCGATTTTGAAAACAACAACATCGCAGGTACCAGCGCTTATCCTTTGCCGGCATGCTGGCAAAGAACAAATGAGACATTACCCTATATTGATGTGACCACGTATTGGGCACACAGTGGAATCAGATATTTATACAGTGGTCAAGATGCCACCGATCAGTTTGTGATTTTGCCTCAAATCAATACAGTGGATTTGCCTATTAATCAGTTACAACTTGGTTTCTATGCAAAACTCTCTGATTTTGAGGGAAGTATTGATGTGGGTGTGATGACAGATCCGACCAATACCATGACTTTCGTTCCAGTAGGAACTGTCAGCTCACTGGCTTATGAATACATAGAATACGAAGTGTCATTGGCATCATACACAGGCAATGGTTCTTATATCGCCATGCGACTGAATTCACGGGGTGGATATGGTCCCTACGGTGACTATCTGTATTCTCTGATGTATGTGGATGATGTTACTTTGGATTACATTCCCGATTGTCCACATCCGGATAATTTGAGCCAGAGTAATATTGCTCCACACTCTGTTGACTTGACTTGGACTGATGTTGCCAATACTTACATCGTGTATTATAGAGAGCTTGGTGCTACGGATTATATGACAGAGAATAATGTAACGTTGACCAATGGTATTTATACCCTTTCGGGATTGAATGCCGCTACGACATACGAATGGTATGTGGCATCGTTGTGCATCAACGGCAGTGTGGTGCCGAGCCATACTAGTGGATCATTTACCACATTGTGCGAAACGATCGTGGATTTCCCCTATCAGGAAACGTTTAACAACAACTTGGGATGCTGGGTCTCTTCAGTGATAATGGGAGAGGATTGGCAGTGGCAGATTGCTACTCAATATGGCGATACTTATGATTCCGAACATTTGATTAATGCTGCTGAAGGAAGTAATTATGCCCAAGCTTATTTTCCGAGTACAGGCAATATTTTACGACTCACATCCCCGGTTTTCGATTTGTCTTCGCTGGAAGAACCCTACATCAAGTTCTATCATGTTCAATTGGATTGGGTTGGAGACCAGGATTATCTGAAGATTTATTATAAGACTTCACCAGAAGCTCAGCCTGTTTTATTGGTCGAATACACAGATCTTATTTTCCCGTGGCGACTGGATTCATTAGCTTTGCCGAATCCGTCAGCAAATTATCAGTTGTATTTTGACGCATATCTGAATTGGGGTTATGGTGTGGGTGTTGACAATGTGATTGTTTACGATCGGAGTGCGACACCTGCTGTTGAATTGCCAGTGGTGGTTACTGACTCTGCATCGAATATTACGGAAATTTCCGCAACTTTGCATGGTACCATTACTGATTTCGGCAACCAGACCATTACTTCGCGCGGCTTTGAGTGGAAACAGACCAATAGTGGAACGTATACGCAGGTGCTGGATGCCGGGACAACAGCTAATTTGACCTATACTTTGTCAGGTTTGGCAGATAGCACCTCCTATACATATCATGCTTTTGTTTCCACTACGGATACTACTGTTTACGGAGCGGAGGTGCAATTCACCACGCTGGCAACGCCTGTTGTGATTCCTTGTGAAATGCCAACCAACTTGCAAGTATCCAATGTTACTTCCACTTCGGCTGAGGTGAGTTGGACCGCAGGAGGTGCGGAAGATACTTGGATGGTGGAATACAAGCTGCAAGGCACAAGCGAATGGCAGGTGCAGACGGTGGACACAACGCAGGTGACCCTTACCGACTTGACCCCCAGCAGCACTTATATGGTGCGTGTTAAGAGCGTTTGTGATGATGATGAGAGTGGTTATGTTACCACTTCGTTCGTGACTACGGTGGGTATCTGCAATGTGAACTACGAACAGTACATCCAGCTGATGCCGAATCCGGCCGATGACTACATCGACTTGCGCATCAACAATAATATGGAGGTGAAAGAAGCTGTGGTTTACAATGCCTTCGGCCAAATGGTGCAGACTGTTGTCCTTACAGATAATTATGCACGTATTGACCTCAGCGGCATGGCTTCCGGCATGTATTTTGTGCGTGTGCGCCACGACCAAGGTGTTATCACGAAGAAATTCATTAAACGGTAATCTGAAAAATTTGAGGAAGTTTTTTAGCAAACTTACATGAAAATTCAGAATTTTTATGTAAGTTTGCATCCTCATTTTTGAATCATATCATCAAATTACCATAAACCCAATAATTATGAATAACGCTTCATTTATTTTCAGAGAACCAAAAAACGAACCCGTTTTCGCATACGCTCCGGGTTCACCCGAACGCAAACTCCTCAAGGAAGAATTGGACAGACAATTCAACCAAGTGGTGGAAATCCCCCTTATCATCGGTGGTAAGGAAGTGAAAACCGGCAATATGGGCACCGTGGTGATGCCAACTAACCACAAGCATGTGCTGGCCAAATACCACAAAGTGGGCGAGAAAGAAGTGAAAATGGCCATCGAAGCCGCTTTGGCCGCTAAAAAGCAGTGGGAAGACACTCCTTGGATTGAGAGAGCTTCTATCATGATGCGTATTGGTGAACTGCTGGCTAAGAAATACAGATATCTCATCAATGCCGCTACTATGCTGGGTCAGGGCAAGAACCCCATGCAGGCCGAAATCGACAGCGCTTGCGAAACCATCGACTTCTTGCGCTTCAATACTTATTTCGCCTCCAAGATTTATACCCAGCAGCCTATTTCAGACAACACTACCCTGAACCGCAACGAGTTCAGAGCTATGGAAGGTTTTGTGTATGCCATCACTCCGTTCAACTTTACTTCTATAGCCCTCAACCTGAATATTTCACCCGTGCTGATGGGTAATGTAACCATCTGGAAACCGGCTACCACGGCTATCCTGTCCAACTATTATCTGATGAAGATTTTCAAAGAAGCAGGTCTTCCCGACGGCGTGATCAACTTCCTCCCGGGCAGTGGCTCCGTTATCAGCAAAGTGGCTTTCGCTTCTCCTCATTTGGCAGGCATCCATTTCACCGGAAGTACCAGCACCTTCAAGGCTTTCTGGAAAGAAATCGGCAAGAATATCGACAGCTACAGAACCTATCCGAAGATTGTCGGTGAGACTGGTGGCAAGGATTTCATCTTTGCTCACAAGTCAGCCGATCCTCGCGAATTGGCCGTGGCTATCGTTCGTGGCGCCTTCGAGTTCCAGGGTCAGAAGTGCTCCGCCGCTTCTCGCGCATATATCCCGAAATCATTGTGGGATGAGACCTTGGCTCATGTGAAAGACATGATGAAGACTGTGAAAGTAGGCGATGTGTTCGACTTCACCAACTTTGTGAATGCCGTTATCGATGAGAAATCTTTCGACAACATCGCTGGTTACATCGACAGAGCCAAGAAATCAAGAAAGGCTAAAATCGTGTTGGGTGGCAAGTGCGACAAGAAAGTGGGTTACTTCATTGATCCTACTATCATCGTTACCACCGACCCGCATTACGAAGCCATCCAGGAAGAGATGTTCGGCCCCGTTATCACCGTTTATGTATATGACGATGAGAAATACACCGAAACCTTGCACTTGTGTGACGAGACTTCTCCTTATGCTTTGACCGGTTCTATCTTCGCCAAATGCAGATACGCTATCTTGGAGGCTGAAGACATTCTGCGTCATGCCGCTGGTAATTTCTATATCAACGACAAGCCGACAGGCGCAGTGGTGGGCAACCAGCCCTTCGGCGGTGCCAGAGCTTCAGGTACCAACGACAAGGCCGGTAGCGAGCTGAACCTCTATCGCTGGATCAGCACCCGCTCCATCAAGGAAACCTTCTGTCCTCCCACAGAATACGGTTATCCTTTCCTGCTTCCTGACAATAAATAATACTCGGTAATGAATCAGTTAACAGCTGTTATTATTACCTTTAATGAAGAGCGGAATATCGCTCGATGTTTGCAATCAATCCACACCATCGCCGACGAGGTGGTGGTTGTGGATTCTTTGTCAACAGACCGCACCCAGGAGATTTGCGAGCAGTTCGGGGTGCGTTTCGTGTCACATCCGTGGGAAGGTTATGCCATGCAGAAAAACTATGCCCATACCCTGGCTTCCCACGATTTGATTTTGTCGATGGATGCCGATGAGGCACTGTCGGACGAGCTGATAGCCTCTATCGCTGAGGTGAAAAAGCAGAATGTGGAACATAAAGTGTTTTCGATGAACCGCCTAATGAATTATTGTGGCACCTGGATTCATCACGGGGGCTGGTATCCGGAGACCAAAATCAGAATCTTTGACCGCCGCTATGCGGAGTGGGAGAATCTGAAAGTACATGAAGTACTGAAGTATCCTGCCGATTTCGAGGTGATTCACCTGAAAGGCGACATCTTGCACTACTCCTATTACACCGTGGAGGAGCATCAGCGGCAGTTCGACAAATTCGCCACCTTATGGGCGGAAGGCGCTTACGAGCGCGGCAAAAAGGTAACGATGTTTGGAGCTTACACACATGCCTTCTGGCGCTTCGTGCGCGACTATATCCTCAAAGCAGGCTTCCTTGACGGCCGCTACGGCTGGATCATCGCCAAAATCAATGCCGATAATGTCTTGAAGAAATACAAACAGACAATCGCCTTGTACAAACAAGCGTAAGCTAACTGCAATACGCAAAATCCCATCTATGTTATTATTAAATACATTAACTAATTTGCTAATTAACTAATTAATTGGCACATTAGCACATTGATAATTAGCACATTCTGTCAGTGTATGTAATAATCGTAAATTTCCTGAAGTCTTCCGGCGGACTCCTCCAGGCCTCCTTCGCGGTTGCGGATAATCCAAAGTTTTTTGTGGCGTTCGATAAGGGTTTTCAACTCCTTGGCCAGTTCTTGGCGTTTGGCCAGGGGGATGTCTTTGGTGTCATTGCCTTTGACGTTGAGGCGGGCGATACCCAAATGGATGCCATGTTTGGCTAAGTGAGAGGCTTGCTCCAGCTCTTCGATGACAATCTTTGCATCGTGGCACTGCGGCTTGGCGTGGTGTAATATCACTAAAGCGGAGTCGATGATTTTCTCGGCATTGCGCAAGGGGGTGATTTTCAGCTCACGGGTCTGGTAATTGCCTTTCATGGTCCATTTGTAGCGGTGCAGCATCAGATGGAAGGCATTGGCCACGCCCTCGGGAATATTGGTCACATCGCAGGCAGTGCCCAGTTGCAGTACTGCCTTGCCTGTCAAGCCAGTTTTGTCTTTGAAGATATAGTGGTTTAACTGGAATTCCAGCGATTGCAAAGCCGTGGTGTCCAAGTTCCAGGCGTAGCTGCAGCCAATGAGCATGCCAGCGTGGCACACCGACAAAGGCTGCCAGTGGCCATAATCTCCCCAGTTGGTGTTCAGCAGACCTTTGGCGCCATATTGTTTTCCATAGTAAGCGGCATTATAAATGTTGGCGAAGGCGATGCTGTTGCGGCCGATGAGTGAGCGCCAGGTGGAGGTTCCGGGACAGACATAAAACTCCAATCCGGCATTCTGGAAGTCGGGTAAAACCTTGTTAAAATCGTAATCACGGTCATAGCCCCACACTAAGGCAATCATGTTCTTGGGCAATTGTGGAATCAGTTCCGGATGGTTGGTGACAATATCGCCCCAAAACATGGTGGTGTGACCCAGTTCGTTGACTTCATTGTTCAGCTTGCACAAATATTCGAGATACACATTGCCAACACCTTTTGCGTCGCAAATGGCTTTGGAATTACCCAAGCCCAACTCCACGGTCTCGTCACAGCCAATGTTGAAGTACTGACTGCTGAAATTGGGCAGGAGTTCGGCGTACAGCTCCTGCATCAGCTGGAATGACTTGGGATTGGTGGGGTCGAGGCTGGTGAGGCTGCGCTTGCCCCATTTGGTGGCGCAGTCGGTGGGGCACTCTGCCAGCTCTTTGTAGCGCTCGTGCCGCAGCCAGTTTTCCATGTGCCCAAAAGAGTTCTGGTTGGGCACCAGGTCGATGAAACGCTCGCGACAGTAGTTGTCCAGCTCACGAATCTCGTCCGCGGTCATCGGTGAGCATCCTTCCCAGGCATCCTGGTGATTCTGGTAGGCGAAAGTGTGCTCAATATAGAGCTGGAACTCGTTGACTTTCCAGGCGGCGAGCATATCCACAATCTGGTAGAGGGTTTCCATCTTGGGCACTTTGTTCCGGCTGATGTCCAGCA
This sequence comes from Bacteroidales bacterium, assembly GCA_017964255.1. Classification (GTDB taxonomy): domain Bacteria; phylum Bacteroidota; class Bacteroidia; order Bacteroidales; family WCHB1-69; genus RUG11690. The sequence goes on from JAGCSI010000097.1 coordinate 16,863, forward strand.
TGTAGCCCCGGCGTTCAAAGTCGGGTTTGTCGCGGATGATGAGGCAGGGCAGGGTAGTGCCTTCCGTAAGGGCATAGTCAATCAGTTGCAACAGGGTGCGGGTGCCGTAAAATACTGCTGCCGGGTCACCGCCAATAATTTCAATTTTTTCAATCGTGATGCGCAAACCGTATTCTTGTGGCTTCATTGTTTTGTCCACAGTCATTTTCAAATAGGGTGGTTGTTTGGCATCGCGCGTATTCAGCAGATTGTGCTGGTGTAAAGACAGGAGAAAATGCTGGCAGTGTTTCAGCTGCTCGTCCGATAGGTCGCTCTTCTCCCTCAGTCTCGTCAGTTCCTTCGGGATAGGAGTCAGGTAGTCGTTGAAAGGCCTGTGTTGCGCCACCGCCGTCAGGAGCGTGCAAAAGAATATCGAGAGTGCAAAAAGTCGTTTCATTTACAGTTGTGTGCTTGTGTTTATATGTAACTCAATTTTTCAGAATGTCCAATGTTTTTACAGGGTTGTAAGAAAAAAATGTGATTACGGCATCGAAGATGCCGAATTTCAGTAACCCCGCACGTAAGTGTGGGGTTGCGGTGCAAATGTACACAAAGTTTTCCGAATCAAATTTGAAACGAAGAAAAAATTATCCACATTTATCAATCAATAAAAGAAATTACTATCTTTGCAATTTGTAAAAACATTTTCAAACCCAAAAGAGAAATTACCATGAAAGTAGGCGATATTGTCCATCTGATAGATGGACAAGTTATAGAAGGAGAACAATATTTGGACCGCGAAATCGACAGGATTTTTGCTTCCGATTTGATGAGCGATGTGCTGACCATCGATACCGATGAAAAACTGATGTTGCTGACGGGATTGGCCAACAATCAGTCGATGCGCACTTGCGAAATGTCTGATATCAAGAATGTTGTGTTTGTGCGAGGCAAACGCATCACCGAGGAAATGCTGGAGATTGCCCGCGATAATGAGATGATTCTGATTCAGACCGAATATTCCATGTACCGTACCGCAGGTATTCTGTACATGAATGAACTGCCTCCCGTTTACTAACGGTGTGGCGTTGTAAAATTATTCGTAGAGACGGGCTGCGCTCCGTCTATGACAAAATGAGAAAAAGATGAATTTTGAATACAAAGTAGAAGGAGGTGACTTCACTAATGCGGGTTCTACCTCTAGTATCGTGAAAAAAATGATGAAGCAGTTGGGTGTTCACCCCGACATTGTAAAGCGCACGGTAGTGGCGTTGTACGAGGCTGAGGTGAATATTGTGGCCCATGCGAACCGTGGTGTGATTTATGTGGATTTGGATGAGAATAAGGTCTATATCAAGTTGGAAGACGAGGGAAAGGGAATTCCCGATATCGACCAGGCCATGCAAAAGGGCTATTCCACCGCCTCGCCCGAAGTGCGCGAGATGGGCTTCGGTGCCGGTATGGGTCTGCCCAATATCAAGTCCAATACCGATGAGCTGAAAATCAGCTCGGTGGTGGGCAAAGGCACCACGGTCGAAATCACCAATTACTTCAACAAATAACAAGCTATGGAATCTTTTCACCACGCACTGAATTTCAAGTACGATCTCTGTATCGGCTGCTCGCATTGTACAAGTGTCTGTCCCACAGGGGCTATCCATATCGAGAACGGCTCTCCGATGCTGGACTCCAACCGTTGTGTGGACTGCGGACGATGCTATCTGGCTTGTCCGGTGAATGCCATCTATATCGAGCAGGACGACTTCCAGACCATCTACAATTACAAGTGCCCTGTGGTGTTGATTCCTTCCATTTTCAGTGCCCAGTTCCCCGAGAAAATCAGCCAGGGAGCTGTCCTCTCCGCCATTTATCACTTGGGCTTCAAGTATGTTTATGAGGTGGAGAAAAGTGTGGACTTGATGAAAGAGGTCATCAAGGAGCAGATTCTCAATAGTGAGCGCGAAAAACCTATTATTTCCTCTTTCTGTCCGGCTATTGTGCGTCTGATTCAGGTGAAATATCCCTCGTTGGTGCCCAATATCCTGCCGATGCGTACTCCTTTGGATTTGACCACCTTATATATCCGCAAGCGTCTGACCGACCAAGGCATTCCTGCGGAAGATATCGGTATTTTCTATGTCACTCCTTGCGCTGCCTCCATCGCCGCAGTGAAGAGTCCTGTGGGTGAGGCGACCGCGCCAGTAGAGGGTGTGATTAATATGAACTACCTGTACAACAAGGTGTTCCGTGTGATTAAAGAGGGTGTTTATAAATTGCGTGAGGATGAATTCGACTTTCATCCCATTTCACAGAACAGTCTTTATTTTACCCTGACCGGTGGCGAAATCAAGGATATTGAGGTGGGTCGGAATCTTGCTATCGACGAGATTCACAATGTGTCTGAATTCCTGGAGAAACTGGAGGATGAGGACATCGACAATATCGATTATCTGGAGTTGCGTGCCTGTGACGAGAGTTGTGCGGGAGGCATTTTGTGTGCTGGCAACCGTTTCCTGATCGAAGACCGTCAGCTGAAACGCGCCCAGGGCAAGCCCAAAACAGTCACACCCGAAGAGAATAAGTTGCTGAATTATATCCCCTATTTGCGAGAGCATCTGAAAATCGGAAAAGTGTCGCCTCGTTCCATGGACAAATTGGACGACAATATCGCGGTGGCGATGCGCAAAATGAAACGCTCGTTCGAAATCAATGAGGACCTTCCGCAGGTGGACTGCCGTATCTGCGGATATCAGACCTGCAAGGCTTTCTCGGAAGCTATTGTCAACAACGAGGCTGATGTGCGCCAATGTATTTTCGTTCAGCGCATTCTGGAGCAAACCGACAAGCTGACCACTCCCGAAGCACTGAAGCTGATGCGCAAGGTCTGGGGCGAGAAAAAAATCGAAAAACACAGCATCAAACACCTTGATTTGGAGTGATTTATCAATTCCAAGAAAATCCCCATTATTATTTGTTTTATTCGGAAAAAATTTCGTAACTTTGCACCCTGATTTAAGGAGGCATTATCGGACTTCGTGTCTCCTTGAAAATACAGGCAAAAAGGAGTCCCATACTAACACTTACAATTAACATGGATAAAATTAAATCGTTAGCGGATTTGAAAAAGAAGAGAGAAGAACTCCAATCCAACCTCAAACTGCGCGAAAGCGGTGACAATGTGGAGAACATGATCCAGATCAAGGTCGCCATGGCTACTTGCGGTATCGCATCTGGCGCAAAACAGGTGATGGAAACTCTCATCGAAGAATGCAACAAGAAAAACATTCAGGCTGTGATTACACAGACCGGTTGCATGGGTTATTGCTATGCAGAACCTACTGTTGAAGTTAAAAAACCAGGTGCTGATCCCATTGTATTTGGCTATGTGAATCAGGCCAAAGCCGTTGACTTGGTTGATAAATACCTTATCAACAATGAGTTGCTGGAAGGTATCATTCCTGTTAATTACGAAAAAATAGATAAATAAACAATAAGGAGGTTTTTCAATGTCAAATTACAAGTATCACATATTGATTTGTGGCGGTACAGGATGCCATGCGTCTGAAAGTGCCAAAATCAAAACGAATTTTGAAACTATTTTAGCAGAAAAA
>JAGCSI010000098.1 GCA_017964255.1 Bacteroidales bacterium
AGGTTTCAGGGTTCAGGGTTCAGGGGTTAGTGGTTAGAGGTTAGTGGTTAGAGGTTAGAAGGTTAGGAGGGTTAGAAAGGTTAGGAGATTATGGATTTTGAATTTTGAATTATCAATTGTGAATTATCAATTGTGAATTATCAACTGTCAATTATCAACTGTCAATTATCAACTATCAACTGTCAACTGTCAACTATCTCATATCATTCACATCAACGCCTGGATGTTTACTCAGGTCGAAGACAAAGGTAGCATCGTCAATGGAAGAATTCACCACCAGCTTGTCAATATGATAGCTGTAACTGGTATTGTCTTTCTCGAAGGCAGTAATGCTGATGATTTCCTGTTTGGCCTTGTCAATTTTCAGTCTGATTTTATAGAAAGAACTCGACTTCAGCGGCATCAGGTCAATAATCTGCACCACTTTGCTGTTTTCATTTTCCTCTCTGATGAATTTAGCCCGATACTCTTTATCCCAATCGCTCAATATCTTAACGGGATTCAACAGATTATCTTCCTCTTCGATATATTCAAAGATGGAAACCTCATTCACATCTTTCTGATAATTCCACAGCGTCTTGCCGTCGCAAAAACTGGTCTGATTTCCGAATTCAAAAGTGTATTTATCACCCTTGATGGTTATCTTTCCGCTCTTGCTGTCCAGCACCTTGCCATTTTTCTCGCATTTATAGGTATAATCAATCTTCATGCTGCTATAGGCGGCGTATTTTGAAGCGAGTTTTTTCAAAATCGGGGTGGCTCCCCCATCCACATCCTGTGCGTTCAGCGCAAAAACCGAGAGGAGGGCTACAATGATGAGGCTTATTCTTTTCATTTTCATTGGATTTTTAAGTTAGCTGTCATCCTTTTTTTTAAGCTGACAAAAATACAATATTTTTACATTATTGATGAAAGAATCTTTTCCGAGTTTAAAGAATGCCCATTTTCTGCAAGATAACTCTCAGTTCCTCAGAAGTTTTCACTTTCACCTCGCGGGGCTTGCCACTACGTTCCGCCGGTCCCACAATGCCAAATTCCTCCAGCTGGTCCATGATACGCCCTGCCCTATTGTAACCAAGCTTCATCTTGCGCTGGATGCTGGAAGTGGAACCTTGCTGAGTCTGTACCACCAAAGTGGCCGCATCCATGAACAACGGGTCAATCTCGTCCGAGTCGAAATTATCGTCGCCATCCATTCCACGGTCATCACCGGTTTCCTCCGCCACCTCAGGCAAGAGGAAGGGTTCGGGATAAGCCTGCTGTTCCTCAATGAAATTCACAATGCGCTCAACCTCAGGGGTATCCACAAAGGCACACTGCAAACGAATCATATCGCTGCCTGTGGAAATCAGCATATCGCCCTTACCTATCAGCTGGTTGGCACCGCTGCCGTCGAGGATAGTACGCGAGTCAACGATAGAGGTGACACGGAAAGCGATACGTGCCGGGAAGTTGGCCTTGATGATACCCGTGATAATATTGACCGAAGGACGCTGGGTTGCGATTACCAAATGGATACCGATGGCACGCGCCAGCTGGGCCAGACGGGCAATCGGGGTTTCCACCTCTCGTCCCGCCGTCATAATCAAGTCACCAAACTCATCGATAATCAGCACGATATAAGGCAGATAACGGTGTCCAAGGGCCGGCGACAGTTTGCGGGCACAGAACTTGGCATTGTATTCCTTGATATTTCTGGTCTTGGCAATCTTCAGCAAATCGTAACGCTGGTCCATCTCCGAGCAGAGAGAACTCAGCGTGCGTACCACCTTCTTGGTATCGGTGATGATGGCCTCCTCCACATCGGGCAACTTGGCCAGATAATGATTCTCGATGGCCGAATACAGGGTAAACTCCACCTTCTTGGGGTCTACCAGCACGAACTTCAGTTCCGACGGATGCTTGGTATAGAGCAAGGAAGTGATAATGGCGTTCAAGCCCACAGACTTACCCTGACCGGTGGCACCTGCCATCAAGAGGTGAGGCATCTTGGCCAAATCCACCACAAAAGGCTCATTGCTGATGGTTTTGCCCAAAGCAATTGGCAACTCGAACTTGTTGTTCTTGAACTTCTCGGAAGACAGCACATCCTTCATTGACACGATGTTAGGCGACTTGTTCGGCACCTCGATACCGATGGTACCGCGTCCTGGAATAGGTGCGATAATACGGATACCCAATGCTGCCAAGCTCAAAGCGATATCATCTTCCAGATTCTTGATTTTGCTGATACGCACACCCTCGCCTGGCACAATTTCGTACAAAGTAACGGTCGGTCCCACTGTAGCCGTGATGTTCTTGATAGTGATTCCGAAATTATTCAGGGTCTGTTCAATACGTTTTTTCTTCTCAATCAATTCCTGACGCATCTGCTCCTCGCTGGCTTCCTTGGCGGGATAGTCATTCAGCAGGTCAAGGGTCGGGAACTGATAGAACGACAGGTCTTTGCGGGGGTCATAGTCCTCCAACGGTTCAGTCGTTACAGTCTCTGTTGCCGGTTCTTCCTCCGTCTCACCTTCCGCCACCTGCTCATTTTCCGTCAGTTCAGCTTCATTCTCGCCGGAAGGCTCACCCGTGGCGATACGCACCTCAAACGGCACTTCATCCAGCTTCTTTGTCTCTTTGTTTTTCACCACCGGCTTGAAAATGTCCTCTTCTTCCACTTCAGGTTCAGACTTTTCCTCTTTTAGCAAATCCTCCAAATTATCCACTTTTTTCACAGGTTCTGAAGGACCGAAATGGAACACCTTTCCGCGATATTCCTCGCTCAGCTCGTTTTTGTTGGTGATATACAAATCCGACAGTTTCGTGTCATCAGTCTGCGGTTCAAACTTCTGTTCCTCCTCTTCCTCGTCTTTGCCGCCAAACCATCTTCTCCGTTTCTTCTCCGGTTTAACCTCTTCATTCTCAGTTTCCCCATCGTCAGCATTCCGTTTGGGCAAACGAATCTTCAGCAGAGAACTCATCGAGAAGTTGTAGCATAAAATCATGATAATCAACAGAAAAGCTATCAAAATTAGAATAGACATCCATTTACCGGTAGCCGTAATCATCATTTCAGACATATAATTGCCGAAGACTCCGGCCAAATAGTACTTGTCGGACTGATATACAAAGACACCCAACGCCAATGACAGCCAGGCCATCGTCAGCAAGGTTGCCACGGTTGTACGGAACAAGGGCAGAATGGATTTGGAGAATGTCAGCTTAATGCCATAGAGGAACAACAGGAAGGCGAATCCCACCGAAAAAATACCCATACAGCCGTCCACGAATATGTAGGCCAAATGCGCACCCACGGTTCCCGCCACATTCTCGGGATTCACTCCGGAACTCACATGGGAAGAGTCGGCCGCATGGTGGAAAATGTACGACACCAGCGACACCAACAGCAACAGTGAGAATGCCATCAACAACACACCGTAAATCTGCATGGCGCGAGGTCCGAACATTCCGCCGCCTGATGACGATGAGGAAGACTTTTCTCCTCCTTTTTTTCCCTTTTTCTTGCTTTTCTTATCCTTGGCAGTGGCCTTCTGGGAAACCATTTTTCCAGACTTTCCGCTAGGGCGCGCCGCGGTCTTTTTTTGGTTGGCGTTATACATAGAACACTATTATTTCAAGGTAAATAAATATCTTACAAAAATACTTCAATTTATAATGGCATTCTGTTTTCAAAAAAAAAGAATATTAACAATAATATGTTTGAAATTTCGTTATCTAACGTAAATGAAATTAGTGGAGTAATCGTATTTTTGTCAAAATTTTCATGATTATGAATTATCTCACATTATTGCAAGTAGAAAACACTGTTGGCGAGACTGTCGCCGAAGCTACAGAAAAACAACTGAGCATTTTTGAATTGGTTTTTGACGTTCACAGTCTGTGGATTATGATTCCGCTGATTCTGATGCTGTGTCTGGCCATTTACATTTTTGTGGAACGACTGCTGGTGTTGAACAAGGCAGGTCAGGTGGACCGCAACTTCATGAACAACATCCGCGATTTTATCCATGACGGAAAAATCGAGTCCGCCGTGGCCTTGTGCAAGGGCAACGACACGCCTTTGGCCCGCATGATTGAGAAAGGTCTTTCCCGCTTAGGCAAGCCCCTCAACGACATCGCCGCTGCTATTGAAAACACTGGCAAACTGGAAATCCAGCGTCTGGAAAAACGCGTATCCATCGTGGGTACTATCTCTGGCGCCGGCCCTATGCTCGGTTTCTTGGGTACTGTGGTCGGTATGGTGATTGCCTTCCACAACATGGCCGCCAACCCCAACAATTTGGATGTCAGCACCCTGTCAGCCGGTATCTACACCGCCATGATCACCACCGTGGGAGGTTTGATTGTGGGTATCATCGCCTACTTCTTCTACAACATCCTGGTGAGCCGCATCTCCAACGTGGTGTATATGCTGGAAGCCAAATCAACGGAATTCATGGATATGTTGCATGAACCGTTGAAATAATGTGTTAATTAGCAAATTAGTTAATTAGTTAATTATATAAAACACTGATTACCAATTTGCTAATTTACCAATTTACAAATTTGCTAATTTTATTAAGATGAATATACAGCTGCAAAATAAACAGAACGTGCAATTCAATTCGGCATCCATGTCGGACTTGGTGTTCTTGTTGCTGATTTTCTTCATGATCACCTCGACCTTGGTGGCGCCGAATGCCATCAACCTGCTGCTGCCGCGGAGCAACTCGGGCAAACAGCTGGCCTCCAAAAACATAGAGGTGTACATTGATGCCGACAAAAACTACTATGTGAACCCCCGCAGTAACCAGTCGGCTCCCATTGCCTACGAGGAGTTGCTGCCAGCCTTGCAGGAAGCCGCTCAGAACGACAATTCGGAAAACAAGTCCATCGTGCTGCGCGCCGACAAGACCGTTCCTATCGAGAATGTGGTGGCCCTGATGGATGTGCTGAACCAGCTGAACGACGAATACGAAGAAGCCGACCGGTATAAGATTGTGCTGGCGACGGAAGCGAAATAGGGGTTAGGGAATAGTGATTAGGGGATAGAGAATTCAAAATTCAGGATTCAGATAAAGAAGGGTTGGAGGTGATATTTATTTCACGAAGGGAATCAATATCAATAGAAACGAAAAATAAAACATTCCATATTTTCCCGTAGGGAATTAATATCAATGGATAATGGACAAAGAGAAAAAATATAAAATCATATCGGCAGGGGTGACAACAGCCACCATGCTATTGCTGATGGTTTTCATGATATGCTGTGGCTTCACGGAGATGGTACCCCCACCGCCCGCGAAAAAAGCTATTATGATTGAACTGACCTCTGGAGGTGGTGGCGGTGGTGGCGTGCAGGCTTCGCAACAAAAGACACAGCCTGCCAGTTCTTCAGTGCCCGTGGCCACACAGAACGCCCAAGAAGCCCCAGTCATCAGCGGTACGCACAAACCCAAAACCACTGCTGACAAAACTCCTGTAGTGGAAGAGCCCAAACCTGATATGAACGCGGCCTATCGTCCCGGACGTGGCGGTGGTCATGGCGGAGGAAGCGGAACGGGTAGCGGAAGCGGCACAGGCAGTGGCCTGGGCCCCGGCGAAGGTAGCGGTAGCGGAGGCGGTATCGGTTATGGTACCGGCAACCGTGGCTATACCTATATGCCCGACTTGACCGTTTCAGAGACTGGAACTGTATACGTGGAAGTCCATGTGGATGCTAACGGCAATGTGCTGGAGGCCCGTGTCATCAACAACAGCAAATATCCCACCACCATCACCAACAGCCGCATCCAAGCCGACTGCGTGGCCAAGGCCAAAACCGCCAAATACAAAAAAGGCAAGGAAGAGCTGCGTATCATCGTTTTCAAATAATCCGAAAACAACATCTCATTATGTACAAAGCATTGTTGGATAAGATTTTCAAGGCCTATCCAATGTATCATAAAATAGGCAGTGCTGCCTATAAAGAAGGGCTGGAGAATATCGAAGCCCTGATGGACATATTGGACCATCCCGAACGCAAATTCAAAGCTGTTCACATCGCCGGCACCAACGGCAAAGGTTCCGTCGCACACCTACTGGCTTCCTATTTTCAGGAACGGGGCTGCAAAACCGGACTGTTTACCTCCCCGCACTTGGTGGATTTCCGCGAGCGTATCCGTCTCAATGGCCAGATGATCGGCGAGGAAGCCGTGCTGGCTTTCTTCGACAAATTCAAGACACAATTCGACCAGTTGGAGCCTTCGTTCTTCGAAATGACCACAGCACTGGCCTTCTTTTATTTTGCGGAACAGAAAGTGGATGTGGCTGTGATTGAAGTAGGTCTCGGAGGCAGACTGGATGCTACTAACGTGCTCTCTCCCCTACTCTCTGTCATCACCAATATCTCTTTGGAACACACCCAGATGCTGGGCGACAGCATCGCCAAAATAGCCGCTGAGAAAGCGGGCATCATCAAAGCCAAGACCCCTGTGGTCATCGGCGAGTTCAACCCCGAAAGTTTCCCGGTTTTCGAAGATATTGCCAATCAGAAAGACGCTCCCCTGTTCCTGGCAGAGAACAATTACAGTTTCAGCGGCAATTTCAACGACCTGAGTGTGACGGATGTGCTGGGCAACACCCTCTATGAGCACATCCAAATGCCCCTTCAGGGCGAGTACCAACTCAAGAATCTCAAGACCTTTTTGCAGGCGACAGAAGTCATCGAGGAACTGTGGCCTGCCGAGAAAGACGTGGTACCACAGGCCATCCGCAATGTCGTCAGCAACACCGGTTTCCAGGGCCGCTGGCAGTTGCTGCGCCGCGAGCCGCTGACCATCTGCGATGTGGGACACAATCCCGGAGGCCTGTCCCTGACAATGAAGCAACTGGCACAATATCCTTGCCGCCAGCTCCGCATGGTCTTCGGCATGGTGAGCGACAAAGACATTGACAAAGCCGTGTCGCTATTGCCCCAAGACGCCCTCTATTATGTCTGCCAGGCGAAGATTGAGCGTGCGCTTCCCGCTGCTGAACTGGCTGAGCGCATGCGGCAGCATGGTCTGCAATGCCGTGTGGCCGGCACCGTGGCCAACGCCTTCCGCCAAGCCAATGCCGATGCCGCCCCCGACGACCTTATCTTTATTGGTGGCAGCTGCTTTGTCGTGGGAGAACTGCTTTCTGTTGAAAACTAAAAACTGAAAACTGAAAACTGACAGTTGATAGTTGATAGTTGACAGTTGATAGTGGGCGATATTGCAATAAATTTTGATTAAAGTCGCTACGTTTCGCTGCAGATATTGTTATATATACTTCCGCAGGAAAATTTTCATGGAGCAAAGCATTATGCCTGACACTGTACAATTAGCGACATCTAAGTATAACTTGTCTATCCCGACCAACCAACCGGCTTTACTCTCGCACTTCACAAAGATGGAAAGTACACAAAGACCTTTCCCGACAGTAAGTGCCACCCCATAGG
>JAGCSI010000099.1 GCA_017964255.1 Bacteroidales bacterium
TACTGGGGCAATCAAGTGGAGAAACAAGGTGTACAAGGTCGCTGCTATGGCATTGCTTGCGACGAACATTACATTCTCGTGAGCGAATACGGCAAGGATGGTGCGGATGCCGAACTTGTAATATTCAAAAAAAGAAAATAAAAACATAACACTTTAACACATATAAACCTTTCAATTTTATAAAAGATGAAAAGAATAGGAAAATGGTGGCACTCATTGCAAAACCGTGGCAGTTTAGCCCTGCTCTTTGTCGCCGCACTGATGATACAAGTACTCGGCGCAGTGCAGTTCTTCTATACCCGCAATGCCATCCGTAAGGAAGTGGACGTACGCGCCCAGTCCGAGATAAAGATGAAAAACCTGAAGATAAACAAGATGGTATCGAGTGTGGAGTCTGCTGTGGACAATATCGACTGGCTACTGAATTGGTCTGTCGAGAATCCCGAATACATCTATCCCATCATGGAAGAATTTGTCAAGAACAACCCCGACATACAAGGCTGCGCATACGCCTTCACTCCCCACTATTTTCCCGACAAAGGGGTCTGGTATGAGCCTTATGTCCGGCGTGACACCAACGGTTCATTCCTGCACATGCAGATTGCCGATTCCACCCACGACTATCTCAACATGACTTGGTATAAAGAGGGGTTGACAGCCAACAATGGTCGATGGACCGAACCCTATATCGACCATGACGGTGCACAAGGCATGATTTGCACCTACTGTTTCCCCGTTCGAAATGCAAAAGGCGAGGTGGTGGCCGTCTTCGGTGCCGACCTGTCGCTCAATTGGCTGACCGACGAGTTTGTCACGGAACAAAATACCAAGTCGTATGCATTCATTGTCAGCCGTGAGGGACGTATCCTGGCTTGTCCCGACAAGTCCAAAATCATGAACTATACCTTGGACGATGCCGACAGCGATTTTCAAGACACCACGATAAAATCGGTGAACAAAGCCATGCTTGCAGGCGAAAGCGGCAAGGCGGAGGTAAAAGACAACAACAATGAATTGGCATACATGTACTATTCTCCTGTCGGAGGTAGAACCGGCTGGTCGATGGCCATCCTGTACCCCGACCGTGTAATCTACAAAGGACTGCGTAGCGTTGCCTTCAAACTCGGAATCCTTATGCTCTTTGGATTTGCCCTCATGGTCTATATCATGTGGCGAACCGTCAGAGGTTTCAAACGTTTGCAAACCGTCAGTGCCGAGAAAGAGCGCATCGGCAGTGAGCTACGTATTGCCAGCAACATCCAGAACGGCATGCTTCCCAAGACTTTCCCGCCCTATCCCGACCTCGAAGAGCTGACCCTATACGGTGCCCTCACTTCCGCCAAAGAGGTAGGAGGCGACCTTTACGACTTCTCCGTGCGTGACCAAAAGTTATTCTTCTGCATCGGCGATGTCAGTGGCAAAGGTGTTCCCGCCTCATTGGTGATGGCGGTCACCCGCAGTCTTTTCCGCTCTGTCTCCTCCCGTGTTGATGACCCCGGTGAAATCATATCGCAAATGAATAACGCCATGTCGGAGATGAATGAAAACGCCATGTTCGTCACCCTCTTCATCGGTGTATTCAACTTCCATACTGGCAAACTGGACTACAGCAACGCCGGCCACTGCGCCCCCGTATTGCTTGGCGGCGAAACCACCCTTATTGCAGTGGATGCCAATATTCCCGTGGGAGTCATGCCCGACTGGCAGTTCACCAGCCAACAAACGTATATCAAACCCGGACAGACACTCTTCCTGTACACCGACGGTCTTACAGAAGCTGAGAACGGCAAACTCGAGCAGTTTGGCGAAGAGCGCTTGCTGAAAGCCCTTGCAGAATCCGACACCAACCCGCGTCCCCTCATTGAGGGAATAAAACAAACCGTACACAATTTCGTCGGTACCGCCGAACAGAGCGACGACCTCACCATGCTCGCCATCCAGTTCAACAAGCCCCGCATCAGCTAAATCAACTCATTTTTACGAAAAAACACTCAATCCTATGAAAACTGAAATACTGCCCCAGGAAACCAAGCGGGCGTTTGCCTTTGAGATGTGGATGACCGCGCCGATGCCGATGGTGACATTGGTGAAGACGATGGATGTGAGTCGTTTGACGCGACTCAGCAAGAAAACCGGTGTGAAGTTCAATACCCTGATGTGCTGGTGTATCGGCAAAACGGCCAGTAAGACCGAAGAATTGCATTTGCTGCCAGAAAACGGGAAACTGTACCAGTACGACCAGATTGCCATCAACGTGGTAGTGCGCAATCGCGAAGGCGGCATCAACTCCTGCGACATCCCCTATTCCGAAGACCTGCAGCAATTCAACCGCGACTACATGGAGCTGACCATCAAGGTGGCGGCGGAGTGCCAGAGCAGTTTTCTTGACGGTTACATGATTGTCGGCACCTCCGCCATGATCCAGACGGAGCTCGACTGCGTGGTGAACCAATATACTGACAAGTTCCTCAACCCGATGGTAATGTGGGGCAAGTACCGCAAAAGCTGGTTCAAGACACTGTTGCCCGTATCGTTCCAGTTCCATCACGTGCAGATGGACGGCGGCGATGCGGCACGGTTTTTAGAGCGGTTGCAGCAAACCATCATTGCTTTGCAATGAGTCATTGTGTTTTTGCAATTGTAACCGTTACTGTCAAATGAAAAACAACCCCACAATAATACTGATCACAGGCGCGTCCCACACGGGGAAAACGCTGTTGGCGCAGAAGATGCTGGAAAAATACGGCTATCCCTATCTATCCATCGACCATCTAAAGATGGGGCTGATCCGTAGTGGCAAAACGGATCTGACACCAGAGGACGATGATGCGCTTACGGAATATTTGTGGCCGATTGTCCGGGAGATGGTAAAGACTGCGATCGAGAACAAACAGAACTTCATCGTGGAGGGCTGCTATATCCCCTTTGATTGGCGAAAAGACTTCGAAGAGCCCTATTTGCCGTCTATCCGGTATGTCTGCCTTGCCATGACCGACGACTATATCGAGACTCATTTCGCGGAAATAAAGGCAAACAGCTCTGTGATTGAAGAGAGATTGGACGACACATACTGCACGATTGACAATCTTAAAAAAGACAATCACGCCTATATGAAAGGCTGCCGGAAAAATGGCGAGCGGATTGTGATAATCGACTCGGACTATAATCAAACGACAAACAAGATTCTGACGTTATGATGAAACATCCCCAAACATCAGTAATGAAAAACGATATTTTTCTTTTTCGCAATACTGACTGCCCTGTTCTCGAATGCGCAAGTGAAAGCAGTGCGATGTACGGAGGAGGACTTCAATCAGGCTTTGCAAAGTCAGCTTCTCTGTTCTTGTGCGGACCTCACGCCGGCTGATCTTTCGCAAATCGAAAGTAGGCAAATCGACAGCGTGTTGCATCAACATTATTTCGTGGCCGAAGGTTTTAACGAAGCGGATTTCGACCTTATATAGTGGGGAAAATAAAAGTGGTTGGAAAAGAAATAGCAAGATTTGATTTCCCTTGTTGACGAGGCTATTCTATTACTGTAGTTTGATAATGAAAAGGATTATTAGTGTGAAACTCCCGCTTCACAAGCGATGGTAACATATATTTCCAATTTCTTCAATGTTAGTTATCGCAGCAGTATTCATTTATCAATATTTGTTTGCATCGTTTAGGATGATTTTTTTGACTACAAATATTCCTATTCAAAAAAAAATGTTTATTTTTGCAAAAAATATGCAGCACAAACATAATGTTTCAAAAACATAATCATTATGAAATTTGTAGATAGAATAACGGAAACAGAGCGTCTTACACGGATATTAAATGGTGAAAGTTCGAGTTTGGTAATTATCAGGGGTCGAAGAAGGTTGGGCAAATCAACTCTTATCAAACGTGTTTTGACGGAGAACGACATTTATTATGAAGCTGACAAAACGGATGCTTCAAACCAGCGTTTTTTGTTAGCCAATGTGGCCTCACTCGTTTTTCCAGGGTTGGATGCCGCCAATTATCCAACATGGGAAGCCCTTCTCATGGCCATCAATTACAGGGTTGAAAGGAAAATGACCCTTTGTCTGGATGAGTTTCCGTATCTTGCCAAAGTGAGCCCTGAGCTGCCGTCTGTGATACAAAAACTGTTGGACAATGGAAATCTGAAATACAACGTGATTCTTTGCGGATCATCGCAAACCATGATGTACGATTTGCTATACAATGAATCGTCTCCATTGTATGGACGTGCGGAATCAGATTTTAAGTTGAATGCCATCCGATTGCCGTTTCTTCAGAAAGCACTCAAGTTGGATGCCATTGAGACCATCGAAGAGTATGCCTTATGGGGAGGTGTGCCGCGTTATTGGGTTTTACGCGAGAGAAGCGGCGACAAGGACAAGGCTCTACGCGAGCATGTGCTATCATCGCAAGGCATTCTTTTCGAAGAACCGCATAGGCTTTTCAATGACGATGTAAACGACATCGTGAAAATATCAACCCTGATGTCGATCATTGGAAAGGGAGCAACCAGAATGAAAGAAATTGCAGCACGTTGCGAGGAACCTGCCACCAATCTATCACGCCCCATTGGCAAGCTTGTCGATTTAGGGTACATTGAGCGCGACACTCCCTTTGGCGAATCCTCAAAGACCACGAAGCGCAGCTTATACAGGATTGCCGATCCGTTTTTGAGTTTCCATTTCCGTTTTGTGGCACCGATGAGATCATTTATTGAACTGGAACGATACGCACCCGTTGATGCAGTTTTGAAGAACCAATTGTCAAGCCATGTCGGAAGTTGGTGGGAAAGAATATGTCGCAATGCGGTGACAGGAAATGTCATCGACGGAGTGATGTATGGTGAGGCACGTCGTTGGTGGGGTAGCATTTTAATGGATGGCAAACCACAAGACATTGAACTTGATGTAGTTGCAGAGTCTCTTGACAAAAAGACCATACTTTTGGGCGAATGTAAATGGACTACCATTGAAAACGCACGGCATCTGACCGATCATTTAAAAAACATTGCTGAACATTTGCCCTTTGCTAAGGATAGAACATTAGTAATCAAGCTTTTTCTAAAAAATCCTCCCCAAGAACCTCAAGGTAACCATTTACTTGCAGAAGATGTAATAAAATTGTATTGATACATTGAGTTACCACATTTAGGGCATAATTCATAGCAGAGAAATAAACAAGAAGTTCGATATTATAAAACAACCCCAATGAATATCCTAATCCTATTCGGCAGTCCGCACTCCTCTTGGTCGGTGCCGCTTCTCTGCCCGAGCTATTCGCCAGCATCATTAAACAGTACCAGCTATGTCTCAACTACTTCCACATCGAAGACGCAGGCCACGTGCTTGTGCGCGGCGCAAAAGAGGAGGGCAGCGTTCGGGGTACGAAAGCGCTAGAGGAGGCGAAAGAGTTGGGGAGAAAAAATACGTTTTAATCATCTTCCACAAAATAATCGACTATGAACATCACAACATCATCTTAGTTAGAGGCTATGAACAAACAACAACTTGCATCATACAAACAGACACGGTGGAAACGCTTTAGTCAAACAATCATCGATGAAAACAATTATTGTTGCAGTCGATGTGGACGAAAAGAAACGGAAGGTGCAACTCTTCAAGTCCATCACAAATATTACGAACAAAATAAGAGTCCCTGGGAGTATCCACCCAAAGCCTTTGAGGTCCTATGTAAAGCTTGTCATGCAAAAGAGCACGGACATATTATGCCAACTGATGGGTGGGAGTACATTGAGTGTGAAGATATGGGTGAACCATGCGTTGATTGCGAATACCCCAATTGTACCTATGAGGGACAGTTAAGATATGTTCATACCGTATATCACCCTAAATGGGGCTATCTCAATGTTGGATGTGGACATGCAAATAAACTGACCGCAACGTGTCAAGCCTCTGAAAAAGAAAAAGACTTCAAGAATTTTTTGAAAGAAAACAAATGGATCCATTCTGACAATCGATATATCCGTGAATACTCTGAGTATCTTATCATCATAAAGCATGTGGCAGATTATTACGCACTTACCATTTACAACATACAAGTAGGTAATACTTACGCTTCTCTTTTTGAAGCCCAAAGTGCTGCCTTTGGAATTTGTAATAATCATTCATCAAAAACATTCTGTGAACAATACGGTTTGTTATATCCTGATTCTGAGCACAAGAAACCTCGTTCCAAAAGCAATCCCACCGTATATAAAAACAAACTCACATTTGCATATAATTATCGAAAAGGAAAACTTTTACATGTTGATAGCGTAGAACCATACGTTCTATGTCATTGTACTTGTCCCGCCTGCGGCGAATCACTCTATGCCGACAATACTTCAGAGAATATTCAACAACACCAATTTCGTCACTATAATGACCAACAGTGTATTAGTGTTTTCGAAGAAATGTATCGTCAATTAGCATTGCAACTTATTGAAGAGAACAAACAAATAACTTTACCATCCTATAATAATCCAGAGGTTGAGCTGTCTATACCATCACAGGTTATACAAGACATATCCATAAAAAAATCAGAGATTTATGATGCTATCATAGAATATAGAATTAACGATACAGCCAAACAAATTGGGGTAGTAATTAATCTCACCAACTCTATTAGCGAAGAACGACTTCTGAAAATCAAACAAGAGAATTTATCTACAATAGAAATTAAACTTTCTGAGTTTAAAGAAAGGTCAATCAAACTCAAAGAACTACGTGATCAATTACTCAATATCCAAGACTTTGCGTCGTGGTTAATGCATCCACAATACGAACAGCAAGAGAAATTGTTATTTGAAGCTAAGAATGTATACGTGAACAAGTTGAACAATTTAATACCCTTAACTATTAATAGTTGCATTAAAGGGGATGATCAAATAGACCAAATTGCCGAAAGGTACTTATCCTGTGAGGAGTTTCCAGTAAATACAAAATCGTTATTTAACCAACACCTCAAAAAAACTATTCAACGAATAATCCAAAAACCAACAAATGAAGATTGCATTCATACTGACAATTGTCTTCAAATACTAAAATGGTATTATCATTACGACAATGATACCTTATATGACATATTACATCGTTGTGATTTTGTTGAATTAGCTAAGCAAATGTATAACCATACAGAGAGAAGGCTTGGATTTATGCATGAGGTTTTTAATTGTTACTTTTCCGAGGATTATTCTCTAGATCGAGATTATGCCATATATCAACACAATTCTATCCGCGATAATATTCAAATTTCATTTTTCAAATGCAGCCCGTTCTTCGACAAACCTAAACTTCTTACTTCTCAACGAAAGTATGGAATGGAACTCTGTTTTTTATTATTTTTGTATTATAGAGTAACAAGTTTTAGCTGGAAAGGCTATAAAAAGAAGAAAATGTATGAACAACTCTATAAGGCAGATAATCTTCCAATTTTTGCCGCTGTTGGTTCACTTTGGTTTGGCCATGTCTTTAATATTTTTCAAACAAATGACTTTCAAGCATTCATTGAGACTATTGTCTCACAATATCCTAAAGCGAGTCCATGGGTTTTGACGTATATTGAAAACACAAAAATATACAAAGAAAAATATAGTGATAGTGATTGTATTCTTAAACTCAAAACACTACAAAAAAATTCTGAAAACTGTTGGTTAGCAGCCGTGCTATATTCAGCATTTAATTATACATTTGAAAAGCCCCTTCTTCCATAATCCATATGAAATTAAACAATTCTGAAAAAACTATAATAACTTATTTCACCTGTTTATAGCTGAAATTATTAAATTCGATTGAATAATTATTTTGTATTTTTGCTGTATCATTATGCAACTCTAAATCCACACAAATATGACCGAATTCAACAATCTCAAAGGACTCCGCCACTGCGAAACGCTGGTGGTGGAGCATAAAGACACCGCCGCTGTGTATGGCTCCGGCGCATTGGAAGTGTTCGCCACCCCGGCTATGATTGCCCTGATGGAGAAAACCTGCCTTATGAGCGTGTGCGACAAAATCGGTGAGGGCAACACCACCGTCGGTATTGCCGTCAATATCAAACATTTGAAAGCAAGTCCTGTGGGTGCCACTATCCGCTGCGAAGCCGAGCTCACCGAGGTGGACCGTCGCCGCTTGGTATTCAAGGTTCAATGCTTTGAAGGAGAAAACCTCATCGGTGAAGGCATCCACGAACGCTTTGTTGTGGAAAGCGCGAAATTCACGGCAAAGCTACACTAGTACCTCTCCACAAAATCCCTTACAAGCTTGAAAACAGGCTCGTAGGCATCAATGAGGAAGTTGTCATAGGTGTCAAAGATGGTGTGGTAATACTTGAACGCATCGCCCTCCTCGTTTTCGAAGAAGATGCAGGGCACATGGCGGACAGCGAAGGGATAGTGGTCGCTGTTACCGGCCAACTCGCCACGGTTCAAGCTCTTGAAATAATGCTTCCCGTCGTTAAGTTTCTCAAAAAGGGCATAACCCCGCATTCCCTCATCGCTCACCTCGCAGTACTGAACGGGATTATTGTCGCCAATCATATCAATGTTGAACAGATACTTAATCTGTGTCAGGGGTACCAAAGGATGCTCCGCATAGTACTCCGAGCCTCGTAAATTGGCATCTTCACCCGAGAAGGCAATGAAGAACATGTCGTATTCGGGGCGGTTCTGAGCATAATACTTGGCCAGCGTCACGATAGCCGCAGTACCTGAGGCATTGTCGTTGGCACCAGCATAAAACACTTTTTTGCCGAGGTTGCCGAGGTGGTCGTAATGCGCGGTAAACACATAGCAGCTGTCATGTTTCCGGCCTTCCACTTTGGCAATCACATTGAAAAGTTCGTAGTCTTTCAGGAACTTGTTTTCAATATTGACGGTAATGCTTTTGGCATCTTTCGGAAATTCGGTTGTAACCCAAATAACGGGCTTTCCTGTCACCTTCTCACCATAAGCTTTGTAAAACTTCAGCAAAGGCTCCCAGGTCTGAATCAACCCCGCATTAGCGCAACTTGTACCACCCCACAACCGCTGGAAATCCTTGTAATGCTTGTAGGAGAACCAGAAATCGCATACCACAAAGCAGTCCTTATATTCAGGTTTTGCCAAGTCAGCGAACATTTTATCCGCATCATAATTGGCCGTATCAACGAAATACAGCTTGTATGTGCCCTTCACACCAGGAGAGTACTCACGCATGGAAAAATCCACACCCGGGGTCAGTTTGCGACCATCGGCAGACATTTCCATTTTGCCTGGAAAGGTATTGATATCGATGGTAAACGGCTGGCAAATAACCTCATCCACACCTGCTTTGGTAAACTCTTTTTGCAAGTATTTTCCGGCTTTGTTGGCACCGTCCTTGGCATAGCCGCGCCCTTGGTATTTTGCGGAACTCAGTTCCTTGACAATCTGCTTGTAGTATGCCAAATCCTGTGCCTGTAGAGACGTTTCATGAAACGTCACCACCATTAGCACTGCCAATACTATGACTAACAGTTTTTTCATCGTACCAATAGTATTTAATTCAACTTCTTATTTCACCTTCTTGCCATTCAAGAATACCTGCTCCACCTTGTTGCTGCCGAAGCTGTAAGGCATGAACTCGATGGTGGGAATGGGCTTGGTGATATAGAAATTGGCCACTTTGCCTTTGGCAATGCTGCCATGCGTCTGACTTACGCCCATAGCGTACGCCGTGTTCAGCGTTGTGGCATTGATAGACTCCTCGCAGGTCATACGGTAGTTGACACAACCCATCGACAAAATAAATTGCATATTGCCTGAGGGTGACGAACCCGGATTGTAGTCAGAAGCCAAAGCCACTGGCAAACCCGCATCAATCATCTGACGGGCTGGGCCATACACCATATTCAGGAAGAAAGCGGCGCCGGGCAGGAAAGTCGGCATGGTTTCGGAACCGAGCAGACACTCAATCTCTTCAGGACCAGTATGTTCCAAATGGTCAACCGACAAGCTGTTGTACTTGACACCCACCTGAATACCACCTGAATTAGCCAGCTCATTGGCATGGATTTTGGGTCTCATGCCATATTTGATACCCTGCATCAGTATACGTTCGGTCTCTTCTGGGGTGAAGAATCCCCTATCACAAAAAACATCAATATAATCAGCCAAATCCTCTGCAGCTACCATCGGAATCATCTCATTGATAATCAAATCAACATACTCTTCTTGGCGGCCTTTGTACTCTTCGGGCACCCCATGCGCACCCAAGAAAGTGGCACGGATGGTCAGCGGTGACTTTTCTTTCAAGCGACGGATGACACGCAACGATTTCAGCTCATCCTCAGTAGACAAACCATAACCGCTCTTGATTTCCACGGCACCAGTACCGAAAGAAATAATCTCTTCCAAACGCTGCCAAGCCTCCTCAAAAAGCTCTTCCTCAGAGGCTTTGCGCAGTTTCTTCACACTGTTCAGAATACCGCCGCCACGCTTGGCTATTTCCTCATAGCTCAAGCCTTTGATCTTATCATTGTATTCAATCTCACGGCTGCCTTTATACACAATATGTGTGTGCGAATCGCAGAACGAAGGGAACACCATTCGTCCAGTCGCGTCAATTTCCTGTACCTTATGTTTGCATTGGCCCAAGACCTCGTCGGTCAGCTTGCTCATCTTGCCGAAATCCACGATTTTATCGCCATCGGTCAGCAAAAAAGCGTTGTCAATACATTTTACCGTCTGCATGTCTTTGCCAGCACGCAGCAGCACAGGTTTGGTCTCCACCTGCACAAGTTTCTTGATGTTTTTGATTAGATATGCCATGATGCTATCAATTAACAGTTAACAATTAATAATTAACAGTTGATTTTTTACTCTTAGTTCTTGATTCTTAATTCCATTGGCACATTAGCACATTAAAATAATTTGCACATTTGCTAATTAACTAATTTGCTAATTTTACACGTATTTATTTCCGAATTCGACCTGTACGTCAGTCACATACTGTCGTATCTGCTGTTCGTCTTCTTTTTTGCAGATTAAAAGCACATTGTCATTCTCCACCACGATGTAGTCTTCCAGTCCCTGAATCACCACCACCTTGTTTTTGGGCATGTTCACAATACAATTGTGACTGTTGTACATCTTCACCTTTTTGCCTGTAATGGCATTATTATCCTCATCTTTTTCACGCAGGGTGAACAGCGAGCCCCAAGTTCCCAGATCCGACCAGCCGAAATCGGCAGCATAAACCTTCACATTGGTAGCCTTCTCCATTACGCCATAGTCGATGGAAATATTCCTGCATACCTGATAAATCTGCTTGATAAATGAATGCTCTCCGAGGGTGTTGTACAAACCTTCTCCCTGCTTGAACAAATCATTCACATCGGGCAAATATTTTTCAAAAGCAGTGATAATGGATTTCAGGGACCACATGAAGATACCGGCATTCCATAAAAAATCGCCACTTTCGATAAACTGTTTGGCCATTTCCAGTTCCGGTTTCTCCGTGAACATTTTCACATCGTAAATGGAAGGATTGTCCGGCAGGCTTTTCTCGTCGTTAAACTGAATATAACCGTAGCCTGTGTTCGGATGAGAAGGCTTGATGCCTATTGTCAGCAGACAGTCGTTCTCTCCTACTGCCTTCAGGCCTTTCTCCACCACATCCACAAAAACATCCTCCTTGACAATCAGATGGTCGGATGGAGCTACCACCACCACCGCATTCGGATTTTTCTGCTTGATTTTATAGTTGGCATAGGCAATACACGGTGCCGTATTACGTCTTGCTGGCTCCAACACCACTTGCTCGTCAGTAATGTCCGGCAATTGTTCTTTCACAATATCCTTGTATTGCTCACTGGTAACAATATAGATATTCTCTTTAGGACAAACTCTGCTGAATCTATTGAAAGTTTTTTGGATGAGAGTACTTCCGTCTCCCATGATATCGATAAACTGCTTGGGGGTATTGGAGCGGCTCATGGGCCAAAATCTGGCGCCAATACCTCCGGCCATAATGACGCAGTAATTGTTGTTATTCATAATCTGTGTTAATCGTTTATTGAGACAATTTAAGAGTTAAGAACTAAAAAACGAGGATTATTCATTTTTAGCTCTTAACTCTTAGTTCTTAGTTTAATACAATATCATTATCTGTTATCATAAAAGAAATTCCGGTAGCTTTGGCCAAAGCCTGCATCCATCTGAGAGAACACATTCAGCTGGTTCTCAGCTGTTTGAATTCCTTTTTGGGCAACAGCCTCGTTCTTGACTTGCTGAGCTACCTGAGTGATGTTCTTCAAAGACTGGAAGGCCATGGTCAGCTGCTCCTGATTCTTCTCCACATCGGTCAGACAACGGGTTATTGTACTGTTCTGCTTTTCAATGTAGGCATTAGCGAACTTGTCGAACTTCAGTTTCTTCAATTCCTGCTCCGGCAACTGTGCATGATATTCGTTCAGGATGTTGAACATCTGCTGCGTGAACAAGAGGTTATAATTGATCAGTTCGGCATAATTGTCAGCCATGCTTTCATCGTAATTCCGGTCAAGCCATGCCATCTCTTCCACGAAGAAATTCCAATAGTCTGTTGCCATCTGCAGACCTTTCTGACGACCAGTTTCAGTATTCAGCATGAAATAATCGCGGATGAAGAATACACAAGTTTGGGAATATCCCAACTGATGATCAAGCAGATACGGGAAATTATAAGCAGGTAGTACTTCGTTACAATGATCCAGCACTTTCTCTGCCGAGTCAATCTTTCCTTCCACCATCAGCTGTTCGGCCAAACGCTGATGTAACTTACGAATCAAGCTCGTCAATCTGACATTGTCTTCTGAATGATAAACACGAGGATCGTTGAAACCACCCCAAGCATACTGATAAGCTTCCTTAGCCGGTGCATCGGGATTGTTGACCCTGTCAATACGACTGTGATCATTGAACACATTCATCAAGTTGTTATACAGAATGTCAGAGTTGATACGACCTGCATCATAATAGCTTCTCTTCGGTGATTTGATAGGCACCAAATGGTAAGCCATACCTTCCAGCTGGAAGTATTCTTCCAGACCGAGATAAGCCTCGGGACCCGTGGTGGCCGCATAATAAACCGGACGTTCCCAATTATTGTTGGCCAAGATGTCCATCATGATGATGTAAGCCTTCACATAGGTATTCACTCCACCGGTTTCCATATTCCAACGCAGTTTGTCCACAATCAAAGCGGAATCCTTGGGAGCCACTGTACCGTTGGCCAGTACTTTCTCCTTGTCAACATCCAGAGAAAAGCTGCCGGGAATAGCGATACCGGTACTTCTGTACTTGTCTGACGGCAGGAAATACAGCACTTTCTGGTTGTCAAACTGAGGCTGTTTCACATATTCAATTATGTCTTTCAGATTGACAAACTGATTGGCGGCAGGAGCCAAGTGCATCATGTCGCGGGTACCATCCTTGTACTGGTCCCAAGTCATGGAAATGGGCAGCGGAGCGGAGTTATAAGCCTGACGCTTCATCTGATCGACATACCAGCTGGTGCTCAACAATGAAAGGTTGCACACACGCACGTCGGTACGATAACCCTCCACCTCCTGAGCATACCACAAGGGGAAAGTATCGTTATCACCCAAGGTAAAGAGGATGGCGTTGGGAGCACAGGAATCCAAGTAGTTCTTGGCCATTGCCAAAGCCGTGTAGCGGTTGGAACGGTCATGATCGTGCCAGTTCTCCTTGGCCATGATGCCAGGCACCAAACCCAGGCAGATCAAGGTCACCAACAATGCACCAGCCACCTGCACCTTGCTGTTTTTAATCTTTTCAAAAAGTGAATAAATGCCATACACACCGAAGCCCACCCAGATGGAGAAGGCGTAGAAGGAAGCGGCGAAAGCATAGTCACGTTCGCGCGGCTGGAAGGGTTCCATATTCAGATAGAAAGCAATAGCCAGACCTGTCATCAAGAAGAGCCACAGCACCACGTATGAGCCTTTCGGATCTTTCATGGAATACACAATCAAGCCAATCAGACCCAGAATCAGAGGCAGCATGTAGTATTTGTTATGACCCGGACGTTCCAAGCTGGCTGGGAGGTCATTTCCTTTCACGCCCAAACGCATCTTGTCGAATGCAGGAATACCCGTAATCCAGTTACCCTTGTCAATATCATTCCGTCCCTGGATGTCATTCTGACGACCAGAGAAATTCCACATGAAATAGCGGAAATACATATAGTCGAACTGGTAAGTGTGCATGAATTTCAGATTCTGCTGATAAGTAGGCAATTTTCCCTTCTCCAGATTTCTGCGGTTTTCCTTGTCCGAGGCACTATTGCTATTATATTGTGCCGCCAGCCAGTTGATGTAATTCTGTCTATGGTTGCTCGACCACAATCTCGGGAAGAACATCATATCGGCAGGATTATAAACCGAAATTTCATCTTTTCTGTAGTCAGAAATGATATATTTTCCAGAAGCGTCGTCACGTGTATAAACAGGTTTTCCATCCTTGGTACCTATATAACGTGAATTGTAGCATTGACCGTAAATAATCGGTTTTGAACCATATTGCTCACGATTCAGATAGGCCAACAGAGCTACCGGATCTTCAGGATTGTTTTCGTCGATAGTGGGGTTAGCGTTGGAGCGGATCACCAAGGTGAAGAAAGTGGAATAACCCACCAAGATGAAAATGAAGCAATAAACGCCAGCCAACCAATTGGCTTTCCGATTTTTGTAACCATAGTACAAGGCCCAGCACACCAAAGCAGCCAAAAGGGTGAAGAAAATAATAGACCCTGAATGGAAAGGCAGACCAATGGAGTTAACAGCAAAAATCTCGAATTTACCAGTCAAATTAACAATCTGAGGTACAATGATATACAAAATCGTTCCCAACAAGATGAAAGAAAGAATCAAGGAGAAGAAAACGCCCCACTCTGGCAGCGACTTGACAGTTCCTTTTTTCACACAAAGAACAAACAAAGGAATAGAGATAAAGAGCCAGTCGAAAATCATCCAGCCGGTATTAAGACCGAAGCCAATGAAGAAAGAGATTATGGCCAATGACTGCACAATGCCCATGTAGCTGGCATTCTTAGACACTTTGAAATAGATGATCAGCACGATAGCCGGCAAGGTCAGCAAGTTCAGCAAGTGAACACCGATGGAAAGACCTATCAAATAGGCAATCAACACAATCCAACGGTTGGGGTTGGTATTCGACTTGGGATTGTCGTACTCCTCGTCCCACTTCAGGATGCACCAGAACACCAATGCCGTGAAGAAAGAGGACATGGCATACACCTCACCTTCAACTGCTGAGAACCAGAAAGTATCTGTGAATGTGTAAGTTAATGCACCAACAATAGCAGAACCTATAATAGCCACTGTGCGTCCAGGGGTCATTTCGCCCAGCTTACTCACCATCTTTCGGCCTAAGCGGACAATGGTCCAATACAGGAACATGATGGTCAAACCGCTACAAATTGCGGACATGCAGTTGACGCAGAATGCCGCTTTGGTAACATCACCACCGGCAAAAAGGGTGAATACCCTGCCTATCAACTGGAAAGTCGGTGCTCCAGGCGGGTGACCGATCAACAATTTGTATGTAGTGGCAATGTACTCGCCACAATCCCACCATGAGGCAGTGGGTTCAGCGGTCATAATATAAACGGCGGAGGCCAAAATACCTATCGCCCAGCCGATTATATTATTGATTAACTTGAATTTTTTGGACATGTTTTATTTGTTTAATTGATTATTTGATTTATTTCGTTAAGGCGTTAAGACGTTAAGGCGTCAAGGCGTTAAGACGAAAGAATAAATATCTCCACGTCTAAACGTCTCCACGTCTAAACGTTTTTAATTGCCGGCGGCTTTGAACTGACGCAGGAAGCGGACATCATTCTCAAAATAAAGTCTGATGTCGTTGGTTCTGTATTTCAGCATGGTCATACGCTCAATACCCAGACCGAAGGCATAACCGGTATATTTTTTGCTGTCGATGCCGCAATTCTCCAACACGCTGGGATCTACCATACCGCAACCTAAAATTTCCACCCAGCCAGTATGCTTGCACAAAGCGCAACCGCTGCCACCGCAGATATTGCAGGAAATGTCCATTTCTGCTGATGGTTCAGTAAAGGGGAAATAAGAGGGACGCAGACGAATCTTGGTATCCTTTCCGAACATTTGCTGGGCAAAATAGAGCAAAGTCTGTTTCATTTCGGCAAACGACACATTTTCAGCTACATATAAGCCTTCCACCTGATGGAAGATACAGTGGGCACGAGAGGTGATAGCCTCGTTGCGGAACACACGGCCCGGGCAAATCACACGGATAGGGGGCTGCTGTTTCTCCATGGTACGCACCTGCAGTGAGGAAGTGTGGGTACGCAGCAATATGTCAGGATGCAGCTCGATGAAGAAAGTGTCCTGCATATCGCGTGCCGGATGCTCCTCGGGGAAGTTCAGAGCGGTGAACACATGCCAATCGTCTTCCACATCGGGACCCGATACGGTGCTGAAACCAATCTTCTCGAAAATGTCGCACACCTCGTTCATCATGATAGAGATGGGATGCATCGAGCCTAAGCTGATCGCAGTGGAAGGACGGGTCACATCAAGGTCACTTCCGGCCTGCTCAGCCTGAAATTCCATTTTCGCTTTAGCCTCTTCATAGAGTTGCTGGGCTTTTTGTTTCAGCTCGTTCACCTGCTGGCCGAAGCTTTTGCGTTCCTCGGGAGCCACATTCTTGATTTCGGATAACAGTTCCTGCAACTCGCTCTTTTTGGTTAAAAACTGAAGACGGAACTGCTCTAAAGTGTCCAAACTGTCAATAGCAAATTGTTCCAGCTGGGATTTTATTTTGTCGATAGAGGTCATTTTAGTTGATTTGTTTATTCGGTTATACGTTAAGACGTCAAGGCGTTAAGACGTTAAAAACATTCTCCACGTCTTCACGTCTAAACGTCTTCACGTTTATTTCATTATTTCTGCGGAGATGATTTTGATATCTTCCAGAGGTCTGTCGCGACCGTCCTTCTGCTGGGCAGCGATTTTATCCACAATTTCCATGCCCGACACCACTTCACCGAAAACAGTATAGTCGCCATCCAGATGGGGAGCACCACCGATAGAGGTGTAGTCCTTGATTTGCTCCATGCTGTAGGTCTTGCCTGTCATCTGGATCACACGGTTCAGGTCATTGGTACTGAACACCCTGCCATCCACGATATAGAACTGCGAACCTGACGACTCCTTTTTGGGGTTGACATTGTCACCCATACGGGCAGCGGCCACAGCGCCACGCTTGTGGTACAGACCGGGCACAAACTCAGCGGGAATGGTATAGCCGGGGCCACCGTTGCCCAACATCTGGCCGGGTTTTGCGGTTTTGGATTCCGGATCACCAGTCTGGATCATGAAATTCTGGATGATACGATGGAACAATACACCGTCATAATACTTGTCGTTTACCAACTTGATAAAATTCTCCTTGTGCAGGGGGGTCTCATCGTACAAAGCAATGACGATGTCGCCCATTGAGGTTTTCAGTAATACTTTTGTCATTTGTGCAGTTTTTTTCTTTTTCATCGGATTTTTCTGTTCCTGATTATCACTTCCCACGGTGGTGGCATCGGCCTTGCTGCTTGGTTGGCAGGCCAGCATCAACAAAGTGGACAATAAGATAATCAGCATGTTATGTCTTTTCATAGCTTATAATATATACTTTATAACTGCGTTTTCGCATTTTTATTTTAAGCTTGCAAATTTAAACAAAAAGTCAATACGTTGCCACACTTGTAGCAAGGTATTTTTCAAACAAAAACACGTCTTTTATTCGTACTCCACAATATTGGCTTTGGTTTTTTCTATATCCACAGGCCATATATAATTACATTTCGTAATCACACTTTCAGAAATTCGTTTCCACCAGCTTGATTTCAATCCGCGAGCCGTCAATGTTGGTGTTGTCCATCTTCACAAAGCCGTAAGTGTCGTTATAGTATGCGGTGAGGCGGGTTTTTCCGATGCGGCTTTGGGCTATGGCCTCAACCTTTACGCACGAAAGCGTACCCATGGGTGTGACGACTTCGCAATTTGTATCAGTAATCTTGTACTTGTATTTGTTGACGATAAGGCCATC
Source organism: Bacteroidales bacterium (assembly GCA_017964255.1). GTDB lineage: Bacteria > Bacteroidota > Bacteroidia > Bacteroidales > WCHB1-69 > RUG11690. Next base: position 18,134 of record JAGCSI010000099.1, read on the forward strand.
CCATGTTTTCCAGCGTTCGTCACCCCACTGGCTACCGATGGTAAGTCGCCATTTCCAAGTCTTCCCTTTTTTGATGGGGTATTGGATATACGGAAAGGGATTAAGTTCGAGTACTTGTAACAGACAATCTCTATTGGGATGCATCCA
>JAGCSI010000100.1 GCA_017964255.1 Bacteroidales bacterium
AAGTCGCGAAGGACTACTTTCATTACGGGAGAGTGTACACAAAAGCACCACCTACTCAAAACGCAAGCGCATCTTAATACAAGTTATTGGCATCATAGGATCAGTGATGATATATGTTTACCTCTTCTTCCACGACCGATTTATGTTCTTTACCCTGCTTATCACTAGTCTTATATTCATTCCCATCGGACGATTGACAGGCAAGCGGGTGAAGAAACGCTACGATGAACTGGACGAGGAAATCGAAGAGTTGCTAAAAGAAGAATAAATATCTTCCCTCTTTTTATATCTTTCCTCTTTATTTTTCGTGTACACCATGGAAAACGCAGTATCCCACGTTTCTACAAAAAATTTATTCGGCTGTGTGCAATTCGAGAATTTTATGTAACTTTGCAAGTTGAAAGAACAAAGGAAAAAGAATTACGGCAACAATAACTATTACATACGACGGACGTAGTAAAGTGGCACAGAGCGTGGTGGCACTTATACGTTCTTTGGATGTGTTCCACATCTCTAGCCCGAAAGAAGAAGATGAACGCGAGTGGACCGCAAAAGAAGAACGTGAGGCTTTCCTCTGCACCTCTAAGACAAATATGGCCCGAATATTTGCTGATAAAATCTGATGTCTAATATGGACGCAAAGAAATACATCGAGACCCTTCAATTGGAACCCCACCCCGAAGGCGGGTACTTCCGGCAGGTATATGGCAACGACGACAGCGGCAACAAGCCCATCTCCACCATATATTATATGCTGACGGGCAGCGACTTCTCGGCCTTTCACCGCCTGCACAACATGACGGAAATCTGGTACTACCATGCCGGTGAACGACTCAACATTTATGTTATTGATCCTGACGGCAGTCTGACCGTGCATCACCTGTTCGCCAACAACGAGATGCAGGTGGTGATACAACCCGAACAATGGTTCGCGGCTGACATCCCATCGAAAACCGGTTTCTGCCTGGTGGGCTGCGCTGTGGCCCCCGCCTTCAGCTTCGAGAACTTCGAACTGGGCAACAAAAGCGAACTGCAAAGCCAGTTCCCCCAGCACACCGACCTCTTCGAGCGACTGTGCCGGTAAACAGAGGCACCCCACCCTGCGTCGCAGAAAAACCTACTAATTACAATGTAGATGAACAGTAATTGAATCTGTTAAACGCACGACATCAAAAATTGTATCTTTAGAGCAACGTTTTTAGCTTTTTTTCGTCTTATTAATTAAACCCGATCGGTTCAGAAGTAAAAAACCTAAAAACAATACGACAATGAAAAGAACCATTTATCTTATAGCTGGTATCATCCTATGCTTGATCCTTTGCACCACCTCCTGCCAGAAAGAAAAAATCAATAGCGATAAACCTGTTGAGACTCCCGATCCCGGACTCCAAGGTGATGGCATTATCCGCAATGCCGTTACAGATTACGACGGGAACACATACGATGCGGTGCGACTCGGCGACCAGGTATGGATGGCTTCCAACCTGCGCACTACCCACTACGCCAGCGGTTACGCCATCGACGAAGGTAGTGGAACAAGCTATCACACAGCATATTACTACAAACCCGACGGAGACCCTAAAACTTATGGCTATTATTACAACTGGCCAGCGGTAATGAACGGAGTAGATCCCTCCGACAGCAACCCCAGTGGTGTGCAAGGCGTCTGCCCCGACGGATGGCACGTGCCCAGTGATGCTGAATGGGACCAACTCACCGACTATTGCAAGAGCAACGACAACTATGCATGCATTGAGTTTATCTCCAGATATGCTGCCAAATCTTTGGCAGCTATTGATGGCTGGGAAGACTATGACCTTGAATATACAGTTGGCAATGATCCAAGCACAAATAATGCGACCGGCTTCGGAGCCGTACCCGCAGGTTACTACCCTGGAATTTCCGTCACCCAAGGCAAAAGAGCCTCATTCTGGGGAGCCTCTGGCTGCGACTACTGCACCTATGCCTACGAGCACTATATCAGCTACAATAGCAGGGACATGTATCGCCTCGGCCCAGAGAAATATTTCGGCATGTCTGTGCGCTGTGTGAAAGATTAACCCTAAAATTTCTTCAAATTCACACGTATCTCGGGAAAATTATGTAACTTTGCAGTTTCATTATAGTTGAAACAACATGCAAAGACCCCTATACTCCATCATCGTGTCGGTTTATAATGAAGAAACGGTATTGCCGCTTTTTCATCAGGAAATGTCCGCTGTGCTCGACAGCATGAGCGAAACCGCCGACTTTGAACTGCTGTTTGTCAACGACGGCAGCCGCGACAACAGCCGTCAGGTACTGCAACAGCTGATGGAGAAAGACCAGCGGGTACGGGTCATCCACTTCTCCCGCAACTTCGGCCATGAGGCGGCCATGCTCGCCGGACTCGACCACTGCCGGGGAGAAGCCGCCGTATGCATGGACAGCGACCTGCAACACCCGCCCATCCTGTTGCCACAAATGTTTGAACAATACCGGCAGGGCAAGGACGTCCTCACCATGATGCGCACCGAACGCGCCGACGGAGGCCAGTCCAAAAACATCAGCTCCCGCCTGTTTTACCGTCTCATCAACAAAATCTCCGATGCACAATTGCAACCCGGAGCTTCCGACTTTTTCCTGCTGTCACAGCGGGTAATCAATGTGCTGCGCAACGACTATCGCGAGCGCACCCGCTTCCTGCGCGGCATTATCCAGACCATCGGATTCGTGAAAGCCTCTCTGACTTACGAAGCCCCTCCGCGCGCTGCGGGTGAGAGCAAATACTCCCTGTGGAAACTATTGAAATTCTCCTTCACAGCCATCGCCTCCTTCTCCAAAACTCCGCTCAAAATCGGTATTTATTCGGGTCTGATATTCGTTCTTCTGAGTATCATCCTTATCATATACTCCATCGTCATGTGGATTGTGGACACACCCGTGTCGGGCTACACCACGCTGATCATATTCCTATGCGCCTTCGCCGGCATCCAGCTTTTCGTCACCGGCGCCATCGGCTATTACATCGGCTTCGTCTTCGACGAGGTGAAGCAACGCCCGATTTATGTCATTCAAGAAATAACACCCCATGAGTAAGCAAGAGAAAGTATTCTGGTTTCTGGCATACGCCGCCACAGCGGTGCTGACCCTCCTGCCGTTTTTCCATGTGGGCTTCACCACCTCCGACGACTTCCAATACTTCAACACCGCCCAGCAGAACTGGGACTATTGGATGATGGACGCCGAAGCCTACGCCCACGGCGCCGGCCGTTTTTACTTCCTCATTACCAAGATTTTCTATTACGTCCCCTATCTTTTCGATAGTTTCGTCTGGGCCAAAATCGTCCAATACTCCTCTTTATTAGCCTGTTATCTTCTTTTTACTTACCTTGTCATCCGGATTTTCAAATCCCAACGACTCGGTGCACTGACCCTCTTACTCCTCATTTTCAACACCGCTATCGACTCCGGCCGTTTCTGCCCTCCCACCGCTTTCAATTTCTATTTTCATTTCAGCTTTCTGCTTTTCATGTTGGGTGTGCTGCTGTTCCTCAACTATACTGAACGCAAAGGCTATTGGCGAGTGATTATCAGTGCCATTTTGTTTTTATGCGCTTATCTTTTTTACGAAACCTACCTTATTTTCGCTCTCCTGTTCTGCGCCTACATCCTCATCCGCAACTGGAAACAGTTTGGTTTTGTCAACATGCTGAAAAACAAGCAGCTCTATCAAGAACTTATTCCATATTTCATCGTTTCTGTAGCCTACGTAGGCTGTTATGTCGGCTACCGACAATATCTCGTGCGAACTATACCCGACTTTCATCTATACGAAGGAGCTGCTCTGTCTGCTAATTTTAGCCTGTCGCATTTCTTCCGCATCATCTACCAATGCACCATTTATACACTACCTGGCAGAATATACAGTTTAGACACGGCTATGGTAGCAGAAAACTCCCTATTCATCGCCGGACATTACGACAATCTGTTCTTCATCCTCACCCATGCCTCAGCCGTGGCCTATATCAATGCCCTGATACAATGTGGCATCCTTTGGTTCCTGACATATAAAACAGATTTTCAAAAACTTTCATGGAAAAAAATCCTTATCGGCATCCTCGTTGCATTGGTTTTCGCATTCTCGGCTCACACCTTGATTGCCATTGCCGACAAATACAATGCTGACTGGTACCGCTCAATGAAAGCCTATGTCACCACCTTTTATTCTTATTTTGGCATGATGCTGGCCATCGCTTTGGTTGTGGGGGCAAGCCTGAAAGCCGTTTCATCAGCCACAGTGAAAAAAATCATCGTCCTTGGTTGGTGCGTGTTGCTCTTCGGATTTTCGATAGTGAACACCTACTCCAACGAACACCTCAGCCGCGCCTGGGAACGAAGCCAGAACCGAATGACGGTCATCCAGCTGATGGCACAAGACGGTTTCTTTGAGAAAATACCCGAAGGTGCCCTCATCTATACTGAAGCCCTGCATCACACCTCCGACCTGGGTTTCAGCATTTGCGACAACACTTACGATTTTGAGAAAAATATCAACTGGCGCGCAAATAAAGATTATCAATTTGCACAAAATTATCAAGGACTGTTCGACAAGATGGCGGATTATCCCGATGCTCCCATGTATTTTATACAAGCCGTTGAAAGTCAGAAAAACAATGAGCTATTATTGGTATTTTCCCATATTTACCAAATCGACAGCACCAACATTTTGAAATCGCTGGCTGATGATGCCGACATCTTCTATTATTCTCCAACCAAAA
>JAGCSI010000101.1 GCA_017964255.1 Bacteroidales bacterium
AGGGCTTTCAGGGCGAAAGAACCGAAAGCGATTTCAGAACCGCGTTTGGTGATGCGTTTCATTCTGCCCTTTTGCGGTCTTCTGTATTTGGTCTTTTTTGGTTGTAACATTGCTGTATAATTTTATTGTTTATATACTATTTGATTGTGAAGTCAACGCTGTTAGCTTCTTTTCTCTTTGCGGGGACCGCGGGGAGCGCGTTTGGCTGAACCCTTGGATTCCTTGGCCTCATTGTTGGCTGCGAAGAGGTCTCTCTTGCCATAAACCACACCTCTGCAGATCCAAACTTTGATACCGATACGACCGTAAGTGGTATGGGCTTCAGCGGGAGCGTAATCGATGTCGGCTCTCAGAGTATGGAGAGGAGTTCTTCCTTCCTTGAAGTGTTCGGTTCTTGCCATTTCAGCGCCGCCGAGACGACCTGAGCAGGAAACCTTGATACCTTCTGCGTTGGCGCGCATGGTGGCTGCGATGGCAGTTTTAACAGCCTTTCTGTAGGATATACGGCCTTCGATCTGCTTAGCGATGTTCTGGGCAACCAAAACTGCGTCCAAATCGGGGCGTTTCACCTCGGAGATGTTGATTTGGATTTCCTTGTTGGTAATCTTCTTCAACTCTTCTTTCAGTTTGTCAACTTCTTGACCACCTTTACCGATAATCAAACCGGGACGGGCGGTGTTAATGGTAACCGTTACAAGCTTGAGTGTTCTTTCAATGTAAATCTTTGCGATTCCGGCTTTGAACAGACGTGCGTTCAAATATTTTCTAATTTTGTCGTCCTCGACTAATTTATTGGCGAAATTTTTGCCGCCATACCAATTAGAATCCCATCCTCTGATAATTCCTAATCTTAAACCTACCGGATTAACTTTTTGACCCATACTTTTTGTAATTAATATTATTCGTTAGTATTATTATTGTCAACTGCAACTTCCTGAGCGCGGCTATCAAGGATGATGGTCACGTGGTTGGAACGTTTTCTGATTCTGTGTGCGCGGCCTTGGGGAGCAGTTCTGATTCTCTTCAGCATTCTGCCTCCGTCAACCATGATGGTCTTCACATACAAATTGGCTTCTTCCAATCTGGCACCTTCGTTTTTCACTTGCCAGTTGGCGATAGCCGATTTCAATAATTTCAATAATTTTTCTGCTGACTCTTTTCTGCTGAATTTCAACACGTTCATTGCATAATCAACGTCTTTTCCTCTAATCACGTCAGCCATGATTCTGGTTTTGCGCGGAGAAGTCGGATTATCGACTAAACGAGCCATATAGACATTTTTCTTGGCTTCTTTACGCGCATCTGCTGCTAATCTTTTTCTTGCTCCCATTGTTTTTGTTCTATTTTATTTTTCTAAGTATCTAATTTTCAATCTGATAGACCAACCGTTATTTTTCTTCTTCATTATCTATCAAAATTGGCGGCAAAAATACTAAATTTTTTCATACAAAAACACCTTTACTAAAAATTTTTTTCAAAAAAAAGAAAACACTGATGTTCAAGTGTGTTACAAGGCATTTTCAAGAGGGAATAAACAGCCTGATGTTAATTAATATTATGGATGGGAAATAAATAAATTCTTAAAGTCGGATTTATGGGGATGGATTTTTACAAAAAAGAAGCCCCTGAACAGAAATTCAGGGGTCAATCAATTAATAATCTGATATTTTCGGCGGAAATTTCCCCAAAATAAAAAAGGAGACGCACCGAAGCACATCTCCTTTCTTTAGCATACTATATTTATCTTATCTTTTCGAAAGCGTAAGAGATATGTCAGAAGTCTTCGTATCAGCGACATTCTCCATATTTTTGATGTATTTAATGGTACCGGAAACCATCATTGTTTTCTTATTCAGTGCAAGGATGTCCAGGTCATAAATAACTTGTTCATAATAACCAAATGCTTCGTTGAATCTATTACTTGTAATAATCAAAGTCTCATTTCCGCGAGTAGTATAAGTACCATTAAAAGTGATGACATCGTAAGGAATATTATCAAAATACTCGTCAAGGTCGCAATTAACAACGCAAGTACCACCATCGGTGAAAGTCCAAACATCATCCAAATCATCCTCACTATCACCATTGATGGTAGCGGTAGTCACTTTCCAAGTACCCGGAAGATACTTTACATCTTTCTTGCAGGAAGACATTAAAACAACTGTGCTTAACAAAAACACTAAAATTCCAATTGATTTTTTCATAGTATTAGATTTTTAAGTTAGAAAGTGCAAAGATACAAAAAAATTCAATTAGTAAATTAGTTAATTAGAAAATGTGCAAATTAAATTTCGTTTACTAAACAATTGACCCGTTGGCTCATTAAAAAGCGTATCTTTGCATTCTGAAAAAAGAAAAACATGAACTACGCTGAAACACGCCAACAATTTCATTCACTGGCAGAAGCATCAGGACGAGAAGAGAAAACTTCGGAAGCCATCATGCGCCTGCTGAAGAACTTTTATCCCACGTATATCCACACCTTTTCCGACAGCCACAATATAATCGCCATCTACGATTCCGGAGTGGAGGGTCCCACCCTGCTCCTCCGTGGCGACATGGACGCGGTGGGGGTGGATGAGCACCTTGCCCTACCCTACGCCTCCCGCACTCCGGGTTATGCCCACAAATGCGGCCATGACGGTCATACCACCATCCTGCTGGGCGTGGCGGAACAACTATATCTGCATCCTGTTAAGAAAGGCAAAGTTTTGCTATTTTTCCAGGCGGCGGAAGAAACCGGCCAAGGCTGCGGGCAATTAATTCAAAGTGGCTTCCTACAGTCCTACCATATAGATATGGTATTTGCCCTGCACAATATTCCCGGCATTCCCCTCCACAGCATCACCTGCCGGGCGGGCAGTTTCACCTGCGCCGTTATCAGCTGCGAGATCAAGTTGGACGGACAGACCTCCCATGCGGCGGAACCGGAAAAGGGCATCTCTCCTTTCTGCGCCGCCACAAGCATCACCGAACAGTTGTTGGCACTCAACCATCCACAATTAAAAGACGACGACTACCAAATCGTAACTTTGGTAGAATCACATATCGGTGAAACAGCCTACGGCGTATCGGCCGGACACGGTGTGCTACGCTTCACCTTGCGGGCCAAAAGCGAAGCCTTACTGCAAGCCCTGAAAAGCGACACCGAACGAATCGTCCACACAGAAGTCTCCAAAACACCGGGATTATCCTACGATATCCGCTGGCTAGAATATTTCGCCGGCGGCCAGAACTCAACGGATGCCGTCGAAATAGTGAAACAAGCTGCCAGCGATAACGGTTTGACTTATATTGAAAAGGAAGTGCCTTTCACCTGGGGAGAGGACTTCGGCCTGCTCACCCAGCACTATCCTGGTGCCCTTTTCGGTCTGGGCAGTGGCACCAACACACCCCCGCTCCACCACCAAGACTTCGACTTCCCCGACGAAATTATCGCCACGGGCGTGAAGATGATGTGCTCAATTAGCAAATTAGTTAATTAGCAAATTAGTTAATGTGCTAATGAATTAGTAGTAGGGCTGTTACATTGTAGCAGCCGATAATGTGTCAATGAATTAAGAATGGTGAATTTCACCACACTCAAGGGGTGTGAGCATCAGAACTCCTTTCTGTTATTGAGCTTTCCCAGATTGAACATTCCGTCGCTGAGGGGCGAGAGTATATGGAAAAGAAAAATTCACTACCTTTGCATTCTGAAAAATCAAAAGAAATCATGGCTAACATCAAACAACATATAGAACAGCAAAGCGCCTTTAAGTTTATGACCGACGAATTGCAATTCGCTTCAGCAGTGGGACGCAAAAAACTGATGCACAGACAATTTTACACCAATGCTTTTGAATTGAAAATGGAATTGGATATTCAAGAAGCCTTGTGCCAGTTTGCGGAGAAATACCACAACACCGCGGTGATGGCCCAGCTGATAGAGCAACTCTGCCACGTGAACGATATCAGCAATTCGGTGGTCAACCTGGTCGATGGCAACGTATTAGACGACATCCAACTGTTCGAAATCAAGAAATTCAGCCTGATTTCAGACAAAGTATCAAAACTGCTGATGGACAACGGTTTTGACTGGATTCCCTTCAACGATTTGACCGTAGTAATTGACACCTTGGATCCTGACAAAAACCGCCTACCGCAGTTCCATATCTATTCCTCCTACAAGCCTGAATTAGCCGAAATCCGTCAGAAAATTGACCAAAGCACCGATGAGGAGGAGATCGAAAAACTGAAGTGGGAAGAGTCGCAGATGGAGGACAAAATCCGCACGGCATTGAGCAAAAGATTATCCATGAAAGCCCTGCAAATCCAGCAAAACCTGGACCAGATTGGCTACCTGGACCTGCTACTAGCCCATGCTGAACAGATTCGCAAATGGCAGCTGTGCAAACCCATCATCGTAGAGGATAAGAGCAAATCTACCGGATGTTGCTCGTGCTCGGCCGAAAAAGACAACAGCACTCCAAGTGAGCCAAACAATTCCAGCAACATAGAGGGTAACAGCAGCTTCACTGGGCTTTTCAATCCACTGGTGAAACACTCCACGGGTAATTTCCAAGCCATTGACATTGAACTGAAGCACGAACCAACGCTCATCACAGGCGCTAACATGTCGGGCAAAACCGTGTTACTCAAGACTATCGGTTTGGCGCAAACCATGTGCCAATTCGGCTTTTTCGTGCCCGCCGCCTCCGCTGAAATAGCCTTGGTAGATGACATCTTGTTCAGCATCGGAGACCAACAGTCGGAGATGAACGGTTTGTCCTCCTTTGCCGTTGAAATCCTCAATATTGACAAGATTATCAAGGCAGTGAAAGAAGGACAACAAATTTTAGCTTTAGTGGATGAATTGGCCCGTACCACCAATCCAGAGGAAGGCAAGGCATTGGTTTCCAGCTTTATCCAGATTATGCAGCAATACCATACCGATGCCTTGATCACCACGCACTATGGTGGTTTGCAGTCCGACTGCCGCAGACTTCGTGTCAAGGGATTGAAAATCAAGAACAACGAAAAGAATATCACGCCGGAGAACATCAACCGCTACATGGATTACCAGTTGGTGGAAACCACGCAGGACGACGTGCCGATGGAAGCCATCAGCATTGCCGAAATTTTCAACATTGACGAGGAACTGATTACCCAAGCCAAACAACTACTCCAATTAAATTAGCAAATTAGTTAATTAGCAAGTGTGCTAATTAATTTAAAGGGGAGTTTCGCACTTCGTGCTCAAGGGGAGTCTCGCTACGCTCGAAGGGAGTTTTTAATATGCCAATTAGGAATCCCCTTCTCCCCTTCTCACCTTCTCACCTTCTCACCTCCTCACCGTATAACCGCATAATTCCTTAAACATCTTTCATTGACAGTGTTATCCGTTTCCTATCGATTTCCACGGCGATGACTTTCACCATTACCTTCTGGTTCAGTTTCACCACCTCGTTAGGGTCTTTCACAAACTTATTGGCGAGGCGGCTCACATGCACTAAGCCATCCTGATGCACCCCAATATCCACAAAACAGCCGAAATTGGTGATATTGGTCACGATACCCGGCAGCACCATTCCCTCCTTCAAATCATTGATAGAGGTCACGGATTTATCGAATTCAAACACCTCGTAATCCTGGCGCGGGTCACGGCCAGGCTTGTCCAGTTCCTGCATAATATCGGTCAGTGTGGGCATACCCACCTTATCCGTCACAAAATCATGGAGATTGATTTTCTTACGCAAATCAGCATTCTGCATCAATTCAGAAACCGTACAACCCGTTTTCTTCGCCATCGCATTGACCACCCCATAGCTTTCAGGGTGGACAGCGCTGGCATCCAAAGGATTTTCGGCGTCACGAATACGCAAAAAGCCGGCAGCCTGCTCAAAAGCCTTGGCACCGAAACGAGGCACTGATTTCAAAGCATTGCGATGCGGGAAAGGCCCATTCTCGTTGCGGTAATCCACAATATTCTTCGCCAAAGCCGGTCCCACACCCGAAACATATGACAGCAATTCCTTGCTGGCCGTATTCACTTCCACACCGACTTTATTCACGCAACTCTCCACGGTTTCCTGCAAGCTATCCTGCAGACGGGTTTGGTTCACATCGTGCTGGTACTGCCCCACTCCGATGGACTTCGGATCGATTTTGACCAACTCAGCCAGAGGGTCCATCAGTCGGCGGCCAATGGAAACCGCTCCACGCACGGTCACATCATAATCCGGGAACTCCTCGCGTGCCACTTCGGATGCCGAATACACTGAAGCCCCGCTTTCGTTCACCACCACGGCCATCACATCGCGTTCAAAAGGAATATGGCGGACAAAATTTTCCGTTTCCCTGCCAGCCGTGCCGTTACCGATGGCGATGGCATCCACTTTGTACTGCAACACCAAGCGTTTCAGCTTGTCGGATGCCAATTTGTACTGAGCATGCGGCGGATGCGGATAAATGGTCTCGTTGTGCAGCAACTTACCCTGCTTATCCAGAATCACCAACTTGCAGCCCGTGCGGAAACCCGGGTCAAGTGCCAGCACCGTTTTTTGTCCCAACGGTGGAGCCATCAGCAACTGACGCAGATTGGTCACAAACACTTTTATGGCCTCTGTGTCCGCTTTCTCCTTGTAGAACTTGCGCATTTCCGTCTCCATCTGGGGTTGCAGCAAGCGCTTATAGGAATCGGCAATGGCCATAGACACCTGTTTGGAGCAGTCGTTATCGGCGCGCAGGTAATAATGCTCCATCATTTTGAGGGCACGCTCCTCATCTGGGGCAATATACAAGCGCAAATAGCCCTCCTCCTCGCCACGCAGCATGGCCAGCACACGATGCGATGGCGCTTTGGCCAATTTTTCCGAAGCATTGAAATATATGCCATATTTCTCTCCTTCCTCCTCCTTGCCCTTCACCACTTTAGATGTAATGACCGAATATGTTTTGAAACTATTGCGGAGCGACTCGCGGATATGGATATTCTCGCTAATCCATTCGGCCATGATGTCGCGAGCACCCGCCAAAGCCTCGTCCATAGTTCGCACCCCCTTCTCGAGGTCCACAAACTTGGCAGCGGTGGCTTTCAAATCAATAGGACCCTGACGCATAATCATCTTGGACAGAGGCTCCAGACCCTTCTCTATCGCCATGGACCCCCTTGTCTTCCGCTTTGGACGATACGGCAGGTAAAGGTCTTCCAATTCACTCATTTTCAGAGCATCGTTTATCTTCTCCTCCAATTCGGGGGTCAACTTTCCCTGTTCCTTTATGGAATCCAAAATGGCAGCGCGACGTTTGTCCAACTCCACCCACTTGGTATGCAAATCACGTACAGCGGCAATCTGCACTTCGTCCATACTGTCGGTCACCTCCTTACGGTAACGAGCCACGAAGGGAATTGTGGCACCTGATTCCAGAAGTTCCAGTGTATTTTTCACTTGAAGTTCGGTCAGTCCCAGTTCCTGGGAAATCAAAGCGGCATAGTTTTTCATATCCATCTCTTTAGAAAAAAGAAATGCAAAGATACCAAAAAAAAGACAATTTTCCTCTATATTTTTACGGACGCGATGAATCGCGCCCCTACAATTTTCCACCATCTATTTTTACGGATGCGATGAATCACGTCCCTACAATTTTCCACCATCTATTTTTACGGACGCGATGAATCGTGTCCCTACAATTTTCCACCATCTATTTTGGTGTGACCTTTCCGCGGCGTTTCGCTCCTGTGCTTCGGGGCAAATCTAACCCGAGCCGCGGACATACACCCACATCAATCATTACCCCAGGGCGATGCCCTGGGCTACCGAACCCTGCAGACCTACGGCCTGCATACAATTGCGACGTGTAAGCTCATGGCAACATCAACCCATTAACGGCTGTGCGCTGGCAATGCCGACATGGCGAGCGTGGATTCAGCATACCAACAATTCAATAAAAATTAGTATCTTTGCAAAATTTTTCGCAGATCAAAACATTACTGTAAATAAAACACTTAAGCATGCTGAAGAGACTTTTCCGAACTTGTTTCCTCCTATTCATCCTCATTTGCACCTACCGTGCCATGGGGCAGGAGCAGAACTTTGACGGATGTCTCAGCCATGCCCAGCTGTACAAGCTCTACAGCGGTGACGTGCAGAGCATGGGGCAAATGATGGGTAGGCAACGCTTCTTTATGGTTTCCAATGAGAACAACACCTCTTTTGTATGGGGGAACGACACTTTGCAGTTAAGTCTCTGCAACTGGCAATTCTCGCAGGGTTTCAACGACATTTATGTCAATGCCTTTTACAAAGAAGGTTTTTACAATATCGTGGAATACAATACCACCGCCGACTGTGCCAACAAATTGTTGAAAGAATGCAAAGAAATATACATGGAGCAGTACGATGAGAACGAAGACCTACGAACCTTTGACAGTATTGCCACTCCCAACACTTTCAACATTTCAAAACCGGATAAACAAACATCACAACTGACTTTCGACTTTAACGAAGGCCACCGTATTGTTTTCCCCGAAGAAAGAAAAGGGAACGGGCAATTCCTCATCCAATGCTACAATCCCGACAATCTGCAGCAACTAATACTCGACAGCAAAGCTCAACAAGAACAACTGGGCATTGCCAGACAAATCAAAGAACAGAGTATTCTTAAGAACATGGCCGCAGCCGATTCATTGGCCCAGCTGGGTTCCTATCCCGAAGCTATCCTGCTGCTTGAAGAGGTTTATGACCTGCTACCGGAATATATGGGACGGGTGGACATACAATTGGGAAACATCAAAAAGCAATACAAGGAGCAAAAAATCAAAAACTACACCGAAGAAGGGGACAGGCTATACAAAAATGGTGATTATGAACGAGCTAAAGAAATGTATGCCAAGGTGTTGAAAGAAGATCTCAATAACCAAAATGCCACTGAACGCATTTCCAATATCAACAAAAAACTAGACATCCTGCAGCAGCGCGGCCAGGTCACCTACGAGTACAGTGAAAGCAATCCCCAGCAATATTCCGATTTTCGCAATGCCCTTGAAAATGAGCTGAATCAACTGGTAAACAGCACTGACAACGGCTCTCTCCGCATGGATTTCTCCATCATTTTCGACACGATGGGAATCAATCAATCCTTCTATAACATCATCAGTTTCAACACTATTTCAGTTGAAAGAAATCTCCCCGTATTGCAAAACCGTATGTCCAGCCTGTTAGGGCATTCAGCATTACAACCCAGCTACCGCGAGGAAATTCCCATACGCTCCGCTTCCATTTTCAACATTGACTTGGGATGGGGCAGTTATTCTCAGATTATTGTCAAAAAAAGGAAAAAGATAGTCAACAAATCCCTTTATCCCATCAATCCAGTAGTAGAAGACAAACTGGCCAATGATCCCCAAATGCATTATGGCACCTACCATTTCCTGACAAAATATAAACACTGTAACAACAAGAATTTCCAGGACATCAGTCTCACCAAATACAAAACCGTTGGAGGAGAAGCATTTTTCTACGGTCTCTTTCCTGGCTTGGGTACATTAATCGCCACGCAAGGGAAAGAGGGTGCGGCATGTATGGCATTATCACTTGTTTTCTACGGAGGAGCCGTTGCTTCATACGTGTTGTACAAGGATTACAAAAAAAAGTATGACGAAACATCGGCGACACTCGATGAGAAAGAGGCAAAAAGCCTGAATACAAAAAAAGATATATGCAAATGGGCAGCCATTGGCGGGGTCAGCATCGGTGGCAGCATCCAGTTAGGAGGTATGATCAAGGCCATGGTGAGAGGTATCCAGAACAAGAAAGCCTCCAAAGAATTGCGCCAGGCTTTGAAAAACGAACCTATTGACATACAAAATGAAAATATTCATATTCAATAAATTACAAACAAAATGAAACCAAGAGTACGCTTTGCTCCCAGTCCCACAGGACCGCTTCACATCGGTGGAGTGAGAACCGCTTTATACAACTATCTGTTCGCCAAGCAGAACGGTGGCGCCATGATTTTGAGAATCGAAGACACCGACCAGACCCGTTTTGTGGAGGGTGCAGAAGAATACATCGTCGAGGCCTTCCAGTGGTTAGGCATCAAATTTGACGAAGGCGTTGGTATTGGCGGGAATTACGGTCCCTACAAACAGTCCGAACGCAAGCCGATGTACAAGCAATACGCCGACCAGCTGATTGCCAATGGCTGGGCTTACTACGCTTTCGACACTCCGGAAGCACTGGAACAGAAACGCAAGGAATACGAAGCAGAGAAAAAGAATTTCCAGTATGACTGGCATACCCGTGAAAGTATGACCAACTCTCTGACACTCAGCAAAGAAGAAGTGGCACAGCGTTTGGCTAACGGAGATGCCTATGTGATCCGTTTCAAACATACACCTGATACGGAGATTCTGGTGAACGACATCATCAGAGGCGAGGTCAGAATCAATTCCAACATATTGGATGACAAAGTCTTGTATAAATCTGACGGCATGCCCACCTACCACTTGGCCAATATTGTAGATGACCATTTGATGGAAATCACCCATGTGATTCGTGGCGAGGAATGGCTGCCTTCCGCCCCCTTGCATGTGATGCTGTACAAGGCTTTTGGCTGGGAAGCTCCCCGCTTCGCCCACCTGCCCCTGCTACTCAAACCCGACGGCAACGGCAAGCTGAGCAAGCGTGATGGCGACCGCCTTGGTTTCCCTGTATTTCCGCTGCAATGGAAAGACCCCAAGAGTGGCGAGATTTCCTCAGGTTATCGAGAATCAGGCTATCTGCCCGAAGCCGTCATCAACATGCTGGCCTTGTTGGGCTGGAACCCCGGCAACGACCAAGAGGTGATGTCTCTGGACGAGATGATCAAGCTGTTCTCTCTGGAGAAGATCAGCAAGTCTGGCGCCAAATTCGACCTCGAGAAGGCCAAATGGTTCAATCACCACTATCTGCAAGCCTATCCCAATGAAAAGCTCGCAGAAAGCCTAAAATCGACCTTGCAGGACAAGGGACTTGATGCGGACATGGACAAAATCATCCGTGTAGTGGCATTAATCAAGGAAAGACTGTATTTTATCAACGATTTATGGCCACAGAGCTACTATTTCTTCGCAAGACCTACCGAATACAACGAGCAGGTCATCAAGAAGAGATGGAAAGAAGGCACAGCAGAACATCTGATGCATATTGCCGAAATACTAACCTCAACGGTGCCGTTTGACAAAGCCGTCGCTCACGACAAAGTGATGGATTACATCCGCGGCAATGAGCTGAACATGGGACAGATTATGAACAGCTTCCGTCTGACCTTAGTAGGCGATGCCAAAGGTCCGGATTTATTTGAAATCATTGATATTCTCGGTGTTGACGAGGTGATTGTACGTGTGAAGAACGGAATTGAGACAATTAGCAAATTAGTTAATTAGCAAATTAGTTAATTGGGATAAAAAAAAGAGCTCGCGGTCGCGAGCTCTTTTTTTTTCTTGTTTTGTTTATTTATCATAAACAATCATGTTCTTTTCTTTGTCGATGGAGTATTTGCCCCAGGCGTCGGTGATGTAGGCATCGCCGATAACGAAATCAACGGGGAGGCCTTTCTTAACAACAACCTTCACGTTTTCATCATAGTCGTCACCTACACGCAACTCTTCAAGATACAGGATAGCATTCTCGGTAATAGAACCGTCTTCCTTATTGATAGCGGTTTCCACATCCTCGAAGTCGTTAGCCTTGATAATCATCTCCTTCAGCAAACGAGAAGCCAAAGTATAGCTGATAGCCACCTCATCGGAATTCTCACCGATTCTGAATTTGAATGATTTGTTATTGGCAATACAATTACCCTCAACAACATTGTCAGTAATGGTTACGGGCACTGTACGACGCTGTACCACTGCGATAGCGCTGCTGGTACCATGAGCGGCAGCGATTTCATCGCTTGAAGGCACATAGTCGGTGCGCAGCACGATGAACTCAGTACGACGGTTCAGTGCGTTGGCAGCCTCTTGTTCAGCCTTCGGCAGAGAGAGGATGTATTCCTCGGTCAGCACCGTTCCTTTGGGGAAGAAATAAGGCTTGCCTTGGTAAGTGCCACGCATATCTTTCTCAATCTTACGGGGGCTGTACTCACCATAACCTTTGGCCACGATACGACCAGGAGCGATACCTTTCTCGTTAACGAGGAAGTCCACACAAGTCTGGGCACGGTTCTGAGACAGAATCTCATTCTTCTCGTCAGAGTCACGGTAGTCAGTATGTGACCTCAACTCAACCACCAAGGTCGGGTTCTTCACCATGATGTCATACAAGTACATCAGAGAGTCCTTATATTGCGGTTTCAGATCCCATTTTGCCAAATCGTAAAGAATCTCCGGCAGTACAATCGGTTCGGTTGGAATCGGGTCGAGGACGAAATCCTGTTTCAGATCAGTATTCTCGCTCAAACCAATAGTAGTCTGCGTAGCAGTGTTGTTCTCTTCCCAATATTTCGGTTTAGTAACACGAATATTGTAGGTAGTATTACCCAAGATCTTGGTCTTATCGAAGAAATAATAACCTTTCACATCGGTAGTAGTCTTATAGGAAGTACCATCGGAACCGATAATCTCCACTTCAGCGCCATCGATATACTGCAGGGTCACCGCATCCTTCACATATCCGGCGAGGGTATAGACCAACGGACGGAGCACGAAATAATAGATATCGTCACCACCACGGCCACCAGGACGGTTGGAAGAGAAATAACCCTTAGCGAGGTATGGAGATTTGGACTTAGGATCCAAAGACTCATTATCATCGAAAATCATACCGATTTCATCCCAGCAGGAATTGATAGGCACCATCATATTTTCAGCAGGCTGGAACTGACCGTCTTTCAGTTCAGAAACGAAGATGTCAAGACCTCCCATACCCGGATGACCATCTGAAGAGAAATACAGCTCATTATCACCACGCATGGTCGGGAATACCTCTTGTCCGGGAGTATTCACATTGGGGCCCAAATTGGTAATATTGCTGAATTTAGCGGATTTCTTCGCACGGGTAGCCTTGTAAATATCATAACCTCCTAAACCACCTGGACGGTTGGATGCGAAATAAATGGTCAACTCATCCGGCATAATAAACGGGTGCACATAGTTGAATGAATCCGGACCAAGCACCACTTTTTCCGGCTCGCCCCATGATTTGCCTTTTTTCTGAGAGACATAGATATAGCAACCATAAACCACTTTCTTATCCTGCGGACATTTGGTCAAATAGAGTGCTGTACCTTTCTTGTTGGCGGAAGCCTCACCCTCATTAACACCCGAATTCAGCGTTTCACCTTCATCCAGCGGCGTAATGGGAGACCATTCACCCGGCCACTCGGTATTTTTGCTTTTCGGTTTATCAGATTTATAGATATCTGAAAATGAAGAACCGGTCCACTGGTCCGTACCTTTACCTGTAGAGCCGTCACGGTTGGAGGTAAAAATAAGCTGGTTCTGCTTTTCAGGATTACCCCATCTGATAGCCCATTCATCCTGCTTGGTGTTGAACTTTTTCAAGTTCTCCACCTCGTAGCGGGTAGGATTCTCTGACCAAGTCTTTGATTTTTGGCAACCCTGAATACGCACATCAACACGAGTGTCTTCCGGAGCGCGTTTTTTGTAATTATTGTAATATTTCAGTGCCAAATCATATTCGCCCCTGAGATTGTAGATGCTACCCAAGTGGAAAAGGATAATCGGATTATCTTTCTGGTAGTTTTTCTTCTCCAGACGCAAATATTGTTGTTCCGCTTTTTTCAAGTCACCCATAATACGATAACACTCAGCAATTTGAAAAGTTACACGCTGAACCTCAATACGGTTTTTGCTGATTTTCTTGATACCTTTCTTATATTCCTCGAGTGCCTTTTCGTACTTACAGTTTCTAAAATCATTGTCGGCATCACGTAAAGTCTGAGCTTTCAAAGCCCCTACAGTCATGAAAACAACCGCCAAGAAAACAACGAATGACCTGAATATTTTCATAAAATTACACTTTTCAAATTTGAGGGTGCTAAATTAAAAAAAATAATTGAGAAA
>JAGCSI010000102.1 GCA_017964255.1 Bacteroidales bacterium
GATAGCAGTTTGTGCTCTGTCGGTGCTCATCACAGCTCTTGTGGTTCGTCGGAAAGACAGTAACAAGGTCAACTACATGATGGACGCGCTGGAGGACGGAGAACTGAATTTCCGTTTCCGCAGCAACACAGCATTGAACCGAGCGCTCAACCGTTTCCGTAGTATTATAGATAAGCAGTCTGTTCAGAATGAATCTGTATCCTGGAGCAAATTATTCAGGGTGATGACTCATGAAATCATGAATACCATCACCCCGATAGCCTCGTTGAGTGACGCACTTTCCAAAGACAGCAGTATAGATACGCAAGCTGGTTTGGAGACGATTTCCGCCTCTTCCAAAGAGCTGATACGCTTTGTGGAATCCTATCGCAGTTTTACCCGCATGGCACCTCCTGTAAGGAAAACCATTGCGGTGGATGAGTTGATAAACAGAGTGATACAACTTCACCATGGCAAAACTATTGAACAGGATGTTTCGATTGATTATGAGATACGGACGGCAGATTTGCTGATTTATGCCGATGAGGGACAACTGATGCAGGTTTTCAACAACCTGATTAAAAATGCCATACAGGCAGAAGCTACCCATATTCGCATCATGGCGGATCTCAATGCTGAGGACCAGACAGTCATCAATGTCATCAACAACGGGAAGCCCATCCCCCAGCAAAAAAGAGAGGAGATTTTTGTGCCTTTTTACACTACCAAAGCCAATGGCAGCGGCATCGGCCTCAGTCTGTCACGCCAAATCATGATTCACCACAACGGGGCATTGAATCTGGTGCAGAGTGATGGGCACTCGACTGTTTTCGTTTTGGTGTTCAAATAAAAATGAAAGATTTTAGTTTGTTTCACAGATTTTGTGTAAATTTGCATTTTTAAATTCGAAGCAATGAAAAATCAGGAATATAAGGAAGATGAGCTGGTTATCACGGGCGCGAGGGTCAACAACCTGAAAAATATCTCCCTTACGATTCCACAGCACCAACTTACAGTTATCACCGGACTGAGCGGCAGCGGCAAGTCGTCGTTGGCTTTTGACACGATTTTCGCCGAAGGGCAACGCCGCTATATGGAGACCTTTTCCTCTTACGCCCGCCAGTTCATCGGCAATCTGGAGCACCCCGATGTGGACAAAATCACCGGACTGAACCCTGTGATTTCCATCGAGCAGAAAACAGTCAACAAAAATCCCCGCTCCACCGTAGGCACTATTACCGAGGTGTATGATTTCCTGCGACTGCTGTACGCCCGTGTGGCTGACGCATACTCTTACAACACTGGTGAGAAAATGGTGCGCTATTCGGAAAAAGAGCTGATAGACCTCATCCTGAACAAATTCTCAGGCAAAGATATCACTTTGCTGGCCCCTTTGGTGAAAGGCCGCAAAGGCCACTACAAAGAACTGTTCGAAACCATCCGCAAGCAGGGCTTCGTCAAATGCCGTATCGATGGGGTAATCCAGAGTGTGGAATTCAACATGCAGCTCAACCGCTACCAGATTCACGATATCGACCTGGTAATCGACCATCTGGTGGTACGCGAAAGCTCTAAACAACGACTGGTCAACAGTCTGCGGCAGGCATTGAAACACGGCAAAGGCGTGATCATACTGCTGGACAACGAAAGCGGTGAAAATTTCAACTACAGCAAGTTCCTGATGTGCCCTACCACAGGCATTTCCTATCCGGAGCCTGAACCGAACACCTTCTCGTTCAACTCTCCCTACGGTGCCTGCCCCAAGTGCAACGGACTGGGCTATATCACAGAGTTAGAGATGTCACGCATCATCCCCGACCCGTCCATGTCTATCAAGGCCGGAGGTATCGCTCCCATCGGGGCATACAAGAACACCCCTATTTTCAAACAGCTGGAAGCCATTGCCGAAAAATACGAATTCTCGCTTTCCGACCCTATTTCGAGCATCCCTGAGCAAGTGATGGACAAGATTCTGTACGGCATGAACGACCCGCTGTATGTCAAACGTGATGTGTCGGGACTGTCGCCCATGAAAGTGCGCTTTGAAGGGGTGGTAAGTTTCCTGCGCAATATTGACTACGAAACAGCTCCCGCCTCTATCCGCAAGTGGGTCAACCAGTTCATCGGCGAGAAAGAATGCCCCGAATGTCATGGCAGCCGCCTGAAAAAAGAGGCCAGCTATTTCAAAATCGGGGACAAAAGCATCAGCGACCTGGCCCAGATGGACATTGACGAGCTGGCCCGCTGGATTGACCAGTGCCCTTCTTTTCTGGATGAAAGAAAGAACACCATCGCCTACGAGTTGCTCCGGGAAATCCGCCTGCGACTGAAGTTCCTGTGCGATGTGGGCATTTCCTACCTGTCACTGAACCGCTCCTCTCAGAGCCTGTCCGGCGGCGAGGCGCAGCGCATCCGACTGGCCACGCAAATCAGCTCGCAACTGGTGAATGTGCTGTATATTCTGGACGAGCCCAGCATCGGCTTGCACCAGCGTGACAACCATCGGCTGATCAATTCGCTGAAACAGCTTCGCGACATCGGCAACACCGTCATTGTGGTGGAGCACGACCGCGACATGATGGAAGCCGCCGACTATATTGTGGATATCGGTCCTTTTGCAGGCGAACATGGCGGACAATTGATGGCCGCCGGTTCCTATTCCGAAATCCTGAAAGCCAAGTCACTGACTGCCGATTATCTGAACGGCAAGAAGAAAATACAAATTCCCGCCAAACGCCGCAAAGGCAATGGCGAAAAGCTGACTATTGTCGGGGCCAGCGGCAACAACCTGAAGAATGTCACCGTCGATTTTCCGCTTTCAACCCTGATTTGCGTAACCGGTGTTTCTGGCAGTGGCAAGTCCTCACTGATTACCGACACCCTCTACCCCATTCTCAACCATCACTTCTATCGCTCCGACCGCAAACCACTGCCTTACAAAGAGATACTCGGTCTGAACCATATCGACAAGGTAATTGAAATCAACCAGCAGCCCATTGGCCGTACCCCTCGTTCCAATCCTGCCACCTATGTCGGTGTATTCGACGATATCCGCCAACTGTATGCCAACCTGCAGGAGTCCAAAATCAGAGGCTATAAATCAGGACGCTTCTCGTTCAACGTGTCGGGCGGTCGCTGCGAGGAATGCAAGGGTGCGGGCATGAAAGTCATCGAAATGAACTTTCTGCCGGATATCTATGTGAAATGTGACGCCTGCAATGGCAAACGCTACAACGACGAAACCCTCGAGATACGCTATCGCGGGAAATCCATCAGCGATGTGCTGGAAATGGACATTGAGCATGCCCTGGAATTTTTTGACAAGATTCCCGCTATTGTTCAGAAAATCAAAACCTTGAATGATGTAGGCTTGGGCTATCTGCGATTGGGACAGTCGTCCACTACCCTCTCCGGCGGCGAGGCCCAGCGTGTGAAATTGGCCACCGAACTGTCCAAGAAAGACACCGGCAAGACGCTATACATTCTGGACGAGCCCACCACCGGACTCCATTTTCAGGACATTTCCATCCTGATGGACGTGCTGAACCAGCTGGTGGACAAAGGCAACACAGTGGTAGTCATTGAGCACAACATGGATGTCATCAAGATGGCGGATTACATTATCGACATGGGACCCGAAGGCGGCCGTGAAGGCGGAGTGATTGTGGCCAAAGGCACCCCCGAACAGCTCATGGCCAAAGGCGTGGGCTACACTGCGCATTATCTGAAGGAATACATTGAGAAAGAAGCTATGGGCTGTGAGCTATGAGCTATGAGCTAAGAATTACGAATTAAGAACTAAGAACTAAGAACTAAGAAATTAGGAGCAACAAAACTAAACAAAACAACCTCGAAGAGGTGACATTTCAATAACCCCACATAAGGCCGAAGGCCGCAGTGTGGGGATCGGCAAATCAAAGAAAACCACATAAGGCCGAAGGCCGCAGTGTGGGGGATATAAATAAATCAAAAATCAACAGCTATGAAACCGATACAAATGGTTGACCTGAAGAGTCAATACCACAAAATCAAAGAGGAAATCGACAGCCGCGTGCTCAATGTCATCGAATCATCCGCTTATATCAACGGTCCTGCCGTCAAGGATTTCCAGCAACATCTGGAAGAGTACCTGCATGTGAAGCATGTGATTCCCTGCGGCAACGGCACCGACGCCCTCTTGGTGGCCATGATGGCGCTGGAGCTGAAACCTGGCGACGAGGTTATCTCCACCCCTTTCACTTTCATCGCCACCGTTGAAGTTATCGGTCTCTTGGGACTTACTCCCGTTTTTGTGGATGTGGAAGAAGACACATTCAACATGGATGTGAAACAGTTGGAAGCGGCTATCACCCCCAAAACCAAGGCCATCGTGCCCGTTCATCTGTTCGGTCAGTGCTGCAATATGCAGGAAATTCTCAAGATCGCCAGCAAACACGGTGTGGCCGTTATTGAGGACAACTGCCAGGCCATCGGAGCCGAGGTGATGATTGACAACTATCCCTTGCAGAAAAGCGGCACGCTGGGCACTATCGGCTGCACCTCTTTCTTCCCCTCCAAAAACCTAGGTTGTTACGGTGACGGCGGCGCTTTGTTCACCAACGACGACGCCTTGGATGAAAAAATCAGAGGTATTGTGAACCACGGTATGTTCACCCGCTACTATCACGACATGATTGGCGTCAACTCACGCCTCGACTCCATCCAGGCCGCCATTCTGGATGTGAAACTTAAACACTTGGACGAATATATCGCTGCCCGTCAGCAGGCTGCCCTGTATTACAACAAGGCCTTCGCCAACCATCCCAATATAGTCACCCCTGCCACAGCCAGCTACAGCACCCACGTTTTCCATCAATACACTTTGAAACTGAAGAACGTGGACCGCTACCGCCTGATTGAGCACATGAAAGAGTTGGGTGTTCCCGTGATGATTTACTATCCCGTTCCCTTGCATTTGCAGAAAGCCTTCGCACACCTGGGTTATCACAAAGGCGACTTCCCCGTGACCGAGGCGCTGTGCGACTGCGTGGTCTCCCTGCCGATGCACACCGAATTGGATGAGGAGCAGCTGCACTACATCACCGAGAACTTCTTAAATGCAATGGATCAATTTGCAAATTAGCAAATTAGTTAATTAGCAAATTAATAAAGGAAACGAACTCACGGCTCATAGCTCATAGCTCATAACTCATAGCAAAAAAAGACTTTATAATTCCATTTTCGCAATCAGTTCCTGAGCCCTAGCCAAATCCTCCTCATTTACCATGAGGCGGATGCCGCCCAAACCAATAGTGAAACCCTGGACCTGTGCCGCGGTTTCATCCAAAATCATGGATTCGATGCCCTCTTCTTCCAGAAGGGATTGTGCGATGTGCGCTTTGCTGGCGGAATAAAAAGTTTCCGCAATGGCTAAATCTTTCATGGTACGTTGTTTTTTTAGTTTTACATGATTACAGAATCTTTTGCAAAAGTAATCATTTTTTCTGAAAATCGATTTTATTCGTATATTTGCCATCAGAAAAATTTGAATTTCTGAAACTGACAAACAACTAACAGACAATGACTAAACGAATCAGACAATATGTGGGCATTTTAACCGCTTTGGTGATGTATTACGTTGTTCACGAAGGGGCGCACCTGCTGTACGCACTCACTCACGGGGTGTTCAAGCAAGTGAACTTCACGGCGCTGGGAGTACAGATTGACATTTTCCGTGACCAGATGACTGATGCGCAGTTAGGTTGGTTCTGTCTGGCGGGACCTATAGCCACCTTTGTGGCCGCTTGGCTGATGGTGCTACTCAGCCAACGCCTCTGCACCACTTTTGGCACGAAGTCCACAAAGTCTTCGCCCCTGTTTTTAGCCTGCTGTTGGTACACCTCCATCATCCTGCTCCTGCTCGACCCGCTGTACTTGTCCGTTCTTTATCGCTTTGTCGGTGGCGGCGACATGAACGGCATCCGTCTGCTGATGCCAGAGACCATCGCCTGCGTCATCTTCGGACTCCTCTTCGTGCTACACATCCTCGTATTATGGAAGCTGCTATTGCCCAAGTACAAACAAGCATTTGAGGAATAATTATGAACTGGACCATTATTATTATTGAAACGATTGTTATGACTGCCGCATTCACAGCCATGATATTGATTCCGCTTGTAAAGAACCCTGTGTGGTGGATTCACGACTATCCAGAAGACATCCAAGAAGAATACTTCAAAACGCACGAACGCATACCGTCGAAGTTTTTCACCAAGACCGTACTGCTCAAGAAAGGCTTCGCGCTGCTCCTCACCCTTGCCGTGATGCTCGGACTGATGAAGCTGGCTGGTGCCTACAATTTCTGGTCGGCCTTTGCGCTGAGCTACGGCATCTGGCTCGTCATCGACTGGTACGACTGCTTCTTCCTCGACTGGGTGCTCTTCGCCAACCTAAAGTCCGTGCGCCTGCCCGGCACCGAGCACATGGACGCAGCCTACCATCAGAAGAAGTACCACTTCGTGCAATCCCTTTGGGGTATGCTCATCGGGCTAATTCCGTGCCTAATTGGCGCTGGAATTTATGCGTGGCTGTTTTGTTAAAAATCCTGCTGTATGATCAAACTCGAAAAAATCCTGACCCTTTTCATCGGCATTGGCGCAGTAGCTGGTGCCGTGATGATGTGGACTGACCCTACGGGCGTAGCGTGGGGCGGCGAGCCATTGTTAGAGCTGTTGCGGGCGAAGATGCCCTGGCCGGACATCTTCTTCC
>JAGCSI010000103.1 GCA_017964255.1 Bacteroidales bacterium
CATCAGAAACTATGTCAATGACATTGTCTCCAAGTTATTGGACAAGTACCTCCACATGCATTTGGATGTGGCGGAAATCATTCAGAAAAAAATTCAGGAATCTGAAAAAGAAAGAAAAGAGATTGCCGGCATCAAGAAACAGTCCAAAGAGACCCAGAAAAAGGTGAGCCTGCACAACCGCAAGCTCCGTGACTGCCGCTATCACTTCAATACCAACGATGCACGAGGAGTGGAAACCACCATCTTCATCACCGAGGGTGACTCTGCCTCCGGCTCTATCACCACCTCGCGTGATGCCAACACCCAGGCGGTCTTCAGTCTCCGAGGCAAACCGCTGAACACCTACAACACCAACAAGAGCGCCCTATACCGCAACGAAGAGCTGAGTTTGCTGCAGGCGGCACTGAACATTGAGGACGGACTGGACGGGCTGCGCTACAACAACATCGTCATCGCCACCGATGCCGATGCCGACGGCATGCACATCCGCATTCTCATGCTCACCTTCTTCCTGCAATATTTCCCCGACCTGGTCAAGGCCGGACACGTATATATTCTCGAAACACCCCTTTTCAGGGTCAGAAACAAGCAGCAGACGCATTATTGCTACTCGGACGAGGAAAAGGCCGCTGCCATCAAAAAGTGCGGCGCAAAGGCCGAAATTACGCGTTTTAAAGGATTGGGCGAAATCTCCCCCACCGAGTTCAAGAACTTCATCGGCAAAAATATCCGCTTAGAGCCTGTTGTGCTGTCCAAGGATGTGGACATACGCCACCTGCTGGATTACTTCATGGGCAAGAACACCAGCGAAAGAACCCAGTTTGTGATGGATAACCTGAGGGAAGAGATTGATATGGTCGCTAATTAGCAGACGTGAAGACATTCGCTGCGCTCATTCGTTAAGACGTTAAGACGTTAAGACGTGGAGACACTCGCTTCGCTCGTTCGTGGAGACGAATGTCGCCTTAACGAATGCACGAAGTGCATGACTTAACGCCTTCACGTCTTAACGTCTCCACTTATAACCGTTAAAAGTAATACCCCAAAGTGGCCTGGAGGTTGAGGTTGCGCTGAGTATAGCCTCTGATGCCGACCTCTTCCCACTCCTTGGTATTGGCCGTGTTGATCACACCCAAATCACAAGCCACCCCGATATAGAATTTCTTCAGTTCAAAACCCGCGGCAATGGTGAAACCGAAGTCACAGCGGTGGAAAGGACGCTTATCATAACCCGTGATATATTCTTGCGAATAACCGCTTTTGTCGGTAACAAAATAGCTGATTTTCTCATCTTTGTAGAAATTGGCTTTGCCACGGATATACAAAGACTCTCCCGTATATTGGTCAACAAGGAGACCATCCATCACATCTTGTCCAAACATAGACACACTGAAATACGGACCAACACCGAAAACAAAGGCATAGTTGTAATTGTTCTTGAACGCTATCCTGAAATTGACCAACACCGGAATCTGAATAAGCTGCATGCTCATCACCTCTTCCGTCTTCATGATCAACGTATCATTAAAGTTGAACTGTCCTTTGGAACCCCATCGCTGCAAGGAATAGTAAATGGCTGGCTGTATGGAAATCACATCTGTCAAGCCGATGTCAAAGACAAAACCGGCTCTGACACCAGGTTTCATTTTATACTTCTCCTCTGCGGAAAACAAAGTCGGTATCTTCTGACCATCCGTCTGCAATCCGTACAAGGTGGAGAAATTGGGTCCTATACGCAAACCAGCTCTGAAAGTACCTTGGCCTTGGGCCATGACCATGCTGATGCAGCACAGCGACAATGCAATAATGGCAATGATTTTTTTCATGTTTTTGAATGCTGATATTTTGTTTTTTTTGATACTTACATCATTTTACCCTATATTGTAGAGACGTTTCATGAAACGTCTTTACATTTTTATTTTCTTCTGAAATAAATTTCCATCGGCACACCTGAATAATTCCACTTCTCGCGTATCTGGTTTTCCAAGAATCTTTTGTAACTGTCTTTGACATACTGCGGAAGATTACAGAAAAACGCGAACGCCGGGAAAGAAGTCTTCAGCTGGGTCACATATTTGATTCTGATGACCTTGTCTTTGTTCATTGGCGGCGGGGTCTGGTTGATAATGGGCAACATCACATCATTCAGTTCCGAAGTGCTGATTTTGCGGCTGCGGTTCTTATGCACCTCAATGGCTGTTTCCAACACTTTGTATATACGTTGCTTATTGATGACTGAAGTGAAGATGATGGGCACATCCGTGAAAGGCGCAATACGTTGGCGCACCAATTCTTCATATTGCTTGTGGGTCTTGTTGTCTTTCTCCACCAAGTCCCACTTGTTCATCACCACCACAATACCCTTGCGGTTGCGTGCTGCCAAGCTGAAAATATTCAAATCTTGTGCGTCAAAGCCCTGCGAAGCATCGCACATCAGGATGCAGACGTCACTGTTTTCAATAGCTCTGATAGTACGCATCACCGAATAGAACTCCAGGTCTTCCTCCACCTTTTTCTTCTTGCGCAAACCTGCGGTATCGATGAGGTAGAAATCAAAGCCGAAACCGGTATAGCGGGTATAGATGGAATCGCGGGTGGTACCAGCAATCGGCGTCACAATATGGCGCTCATAACCCAAAAAAGTATTGATAATAGAGGATTTTCCCACATTAGGTTTTCCCACGATGGTAATCTTGGGGAGTTCTTCCAGTTGTACATTCTCCTCTTTGGAGAAATGCTTTACCACCTCATCCAACAATTCTCCAGTACCACTGCCCGAGACGGCCGAAATGGGATAGATGTTTTCAAAACCCAAAGCGTAAAACTCGGTGTAATCCAAGAAGTTGGAAGGACTGTCTATCTTGTTGACCGCCAAGTAGAAAGGCTTTTTCGACTTGCGGAGCATCATGGCAACTTCCTCATCCAGGGGGGTCAAGCCTTCACGGCCGTCCACCAACAGCACAATCACATCCGACTCATCGATGGCCAATGCAGCCTGTTTGCGGATCTCGCTCTCAAAAATATCGTCGGAACCCACCACGTAACCGCCGGTATCGATAACGGAAAACTCGTAACCGCACCAGTCGGCCTTGCCGTAATTGCGGTCGCGGGTCACCCCCGACACGGAATCGACAATTGCCTCCTTGGTCTGGGTCAAACGGTTGAACAAGGTGGATTTGCCCACATTCGGGCGGCCTACAAGGGATAGTATGTTGCTCATGGTTGTTTATTTTTGATTTTATCTTTTATACGGTGAGACGTTAATTCATTCGCTACGCTCATTCGTTAAGGCGATAAGACATACACTTTGTGTATTCGTTAAGACGATAAGAAATTCCTCCTACACGAACGAGCGAAGCGAGTGTCTCCACGTCTTCACGCCTTGACGTCTTAACGCCTATAGTACATTCGCCAGCTGCTCTTTCAGTTTCTCCACTTCGTCTTTCATGCGGACAACAATTTGCTGGATGTTGAAATCGTTGCATTTGGAACCGGTGGTATTTACTTCGCGGCCTATTTCCTGCACGATAAAGCCCAGCTTTTTGCCCTGCGACTGCTCACCGTTCATGGTATCCATGAAATAGGAGCAATGCTTTTTCAAGCGCACTTTTTCCTCAGTGATATCCAGTTTTTCAAGATAAAAGATGATTTCCTGCTCCAAGCGGTTACTGTCGTACTGCACTGGCAATTCCGACAGATTGGAGATGAATTTGTTACGGATTGTGACGATTCTGTTCTGCTCAAACGGAGTGATTTCCTCCACCATCTCGTCGATCATCTTGATACGTTTGGCGAAATCCGCGGCCAGATGGCTACCTTCTTCCAAACGGTAAGCCACCACCTTGTCGCAGGTTTGCTCCAAAGCGGCCATTACAGCGGCTTTCAGCTCATCTGTCAGCTCCTCCTTGGAAGAAGTCACCACATCGGGCAAACGCAGCAGCTGGCAGAAAATATCGCTTTGTACGGGGTTTTCCACTTCCTGTGACAGCTCAACAAGTTGGCGATAGTAAGCTTTCGCCAGTTCTTTGTCGATAGATACCTGTGGTTTTTCGGTTTTCTCAATATATATAGAAACTTCTATTTTCCCACGAAGCAGGTGTTGTGCCACACAATTGCGCACCTCGTTTTCCATTTCGCGGAACAATGAGGCCATACGGACTGTCAGGTCCAACTGTTTGCTGTTCAGGGTTCTGATTTCTATATTGACAGACTTTCCCTCCACTTGGATGGATGTCTTGCCGAAACCGGTCATGGACTGTATCATAGCACTGTTTTTTTATAAAAAAAGGGCGACTGAAAGGCCACCCTTTTGTAAAAATCGTTATAGATAAAACTATTTCATTTCGGATTTCTTTCCTGTTGCATAGTTGATTTTCAAGGCATTGTTCTGGCGCAACTCGTTTTTGATAGTATTCACATAACGCATTTGCACATCCTTGTCAACTTTCAGGGAGAAGGTCAGTTTGTTCTTGTCTTCCTCGCTTCTTGACTCTTTTTCGGTACCGATAAAATCACGGACATCGGAGGCGAGTTGATCTGCCTTGATGGTCTGGTCGTTCAGCTGCACAGAAACCTTTCCGGGAGGCAAGGTGTTCTCGTTTTTGCTGATAGGAGCACCGATATAGATATTGGCCACCAACGACTTCTTCTCCAGTTTCTGGATTTCCGTAGCCTTGGGCGGCTGGAATTTCACTTTCAGCGTAGCCTCACGCATGGTGGTGATAACCATGAAGAAGAACAAGAACATAAAGATAATATCAGACATGGAACCCATATTCAGGTCCGGTGTCACCTTTTTTTCTTCTTTTCTAAATCTTGCCATAGCTTATTCTGTTTTACCGTAATCGATAGGCGGTGCTTCGGAAATATTCATCGGAACAGCCTTTTGAATGGATTTTTGGAGAGCGGTGTCCAAATTGTCATATTTCTTGCCGAAATAGTTGGTGGCCACTTTGTCACGAAGTTCGTTGACAGCTCTCTGCAACTCATTCTGCACCTGAACATACATATTATAAGTAGTACCCTGGTCGTTAGTCAAAGAAATAACGCCTTGGGAGACGGCATATTCACCCATGTTGTCAATATCAACATATTTCTTTTCGGGCTTATGCGGGTCGTTGTTGGCATTTTCCAGAAAATCCATAGCCGTCTGTTTCAGCATTGAAATATCCATCTGCTCTCCGTTCACGGAAATCTGATCCTGGAAGTTCACCAACACATTCAACACATTACGCTGGTTGATATCAACCTTCTGTTCCTGGGCGTCTTTCTCCTTTGGGGGCGGAAGACGACGGGGAATACCTTGCTCTGTGTTGATGGATGAGGTCAACAAGAAGAAAGTCAGCAGCAAGAACGAAATGTCTGCCGACGATCCTGTATTAATTCCTGGAACTTTTTTTGCCATTTTATTTTCTGTTTTTTATTGCACCGCTGATAGCAGCGTAGATTATTGCGCAGATAGCACCGAAGAAGGCCACATAAAATACGAACATACCGGCGCCAATCCACTTGACATTACTTGACGTAAGCTGCATCTTGATAGCTGATGGCGTCAATTCAGGAGATGCCAGCAGGTATCCCAAAAGTACCACAACAGCGAACAGCACAATGACCACCAATGTTTTGGTGGATGATTTGATATTGGTGAAGATGGCTTTCAGAGCAAAAACGAACAGAAGGAGAATAGTGATGATAAACAGGGTGTAAGTCAATGCCATAACCACATTCAGCAATTTGCCATTGAACAAAAACTGTTTCACATCTCCTTTCAACAAAGCCAAATCTTCAGCTTTCTTGGTTTCAGAAACCACCTGATCCACAGCGTCAGCCTGGTTCACGATAGAATTGTAAGCCTTGTTGTAGCTTTTCTCTTCGAGGAATTCCTGTTTCACCACACTGTACTGTTTTTCCAAAGTGGAGATATAATGGTTCAACTGCTCAAATCCACTTACTCCGTTAAAGCCATCGATATAAGCCTGGGCGTTTTCCGCATTGGCGAACAAAGCTTTGGAATGATTGGCGAAATTAGCTTGGTATTCGGGGAAGGTCTCGGCGGTCAGTTCACGCAGTTCAACGATATAAGTATAAAGAATATCCTTTTGGACTTGTTTCGCTTTCAGATCGGCTGCCATGTCGTAACCCGCAGTACGATACTTACTCACGAATTCCGGGAGGTTTTCAGTGGTGGTGGCTTGGAAGTCGGCAACCAATTCGGGGTTGTTTTCGTTCACAATCAGTACTTCATTGTACTTGTCCAGCTTGTCCTGATCGAAAACTCCACCGAACCAGACTGTAAGCACAACAGCAATGATGGCCACTACAAATATTAATATTTTTACAATATTCTTCATAATAAAGAGTCGTTTTGAAATTGAAAACTCAATTATTTAACTTTGTTTTTCACCAAGATATCCATGAAGGAAATGGTGGCGTTCTCCATGTCGTTCACGATAGCGTCGATTTTGGACAGGATGTAGTTGTAGAAAACCTGAAGAATGATAGCGGTGATCAAACCGAATACGGTGGTCAACAAAGCCACTTTCATACCACCAGCAACAATGGTCGGAGA
>JAGCSI010000104.1 GCA_017964255.1 Bacteroidales bacterium
AAGATTCGTCATCTCCAACACTTTCTCTACCAGTTTCTCATCTTCAGGAGTAGAAAACTCCCAGCGATTCTGGTAAGGATTGCGCCCCATCATCACCACCTCGAACACCGAAAAGTCAAAAACCACATCCTCACGCTGAGGTACAAAAGCTATCTTGCGCGCCAGCTCCAAAGGCTTGTACTGGCTCAACGAAAGTCCATCAATGCGAATATCTCCCTCCTCCAACAGCTGAAGTCCCGCAATCGAGCGCAACAAGGTGCTCTTGCCGGAGCCATTGGGTCCCATCACCGCACAAAAAGCGGACTTTTCAAAGGTGACAGAGAAATTCCGGAGAACCCGTTTTCCCTCATAGCCGGAAGATATATTGCTGATTTCTATCATCTTACACTTTCTTTTGACGCAACAACAAAAAGAGGAAATACGGTGCACCGGCCAAGGCCGTGATACTGCCCACCGGCAACTCCGCAGGAATGGCTAACGTACGGGCCAATGTGTCAGCAATTAGCAGGAAGAAAGCGCCCAGAATCAGCGAATACGTGAACATGGAACGCATATTATTGCCAAAAAGCATTCGTGACACATGAGGGATAATCAGTCCGATAAAACCGATAACTCCGCAACAGGACACCGCTGTGGCAATCAATAGAGAGGAGAAAATCAGTGTGACATAGGCCACCCTTTTGGTGTTGACCCCTAAGTTTTTGGCCACATCTTCGCCCATCTGCATGATATTCAAATCTTTGGAATAGAAAAAGAAAGGAATGACGCAGAGGATGGTCATCACGGTCATCATCAGCACCTCCGACCAGGAAATTGATGCCAGCGAGCCCATCGTCCAAAAATAAATCTTGTGCATCTCACGCTGATGCATCACCACCAAAAGCGTGATGACGGCAGAAATCAGAAAGTTGATGGCAATACCCACCAACAATAGGGTTTCGATGCTGCGGCGGCGACTCATCTTGCTGATACCCAGGATGACAAAGAGCGTAAGCAAACCTGTAATCAGGGCGGGGATGGTCACCCCGAAATAGAATACATCCCAGCCCAAGATGAAGCTGATGGCACCACCCAGGGAGCTTCCCGACGAGATACCCAGCACATAGGGGTCGCAAATCGGGTTACGGAAAATGGACTGGAACACGCAACCGCAGGCTGCCAACGCCGCCCCGACAATCACACTCATCACTATTCGTGGCAATCTCAA
Source organism: Bacteroidales bacterium (assembly GCA_017964255.1). Lineage (GTDB taxonomy): Bacteria > Bacteroidota > Bacteroidia > Bacteroidales > WCHB1-69 > RUG11690. The sequence goes on from JAGCSI010000104.1 coordinate 1,208, forward strand.
CTGAAACAGCGTGATACCGTATGAAGCCGGTAAACCTGTTGTGTCCGCGTGACCGAACTGGGCCTTTGCCAACTGCCAAATCGTGTCCATGGGAATGCGCACCACTCCGATGGTCAGGGCTACAACCATACTGAACAGCAAGACTATCAAAAGCAGCAAAGGCAATATTTTCGAAGTCCTCTTCATCTGTTCAAGCTTTAGAAATCAATGGCTAATTTCACATTTATCAATCTGGAAGTCAAATAATTAGGAACTCTTGAATAGGTATTGTCCGTATTCTTGATCCAGTCGTAAGACGACACATTGGCCGTATTCAGCAAGTTAAAGATTTCCAGATAGATACCAAAATTATTGATAGAGCGAATAAATTTGCTCTTGTTTCTCATTCTGTCACGGCTCTGCTCCAAGAACATATAGGAAAAGCCCAAATCGACACGGCGGTACCATGGACCCTTGATACAATTTTCCTGACCATGCACCGTCCCTGGCATCCAGTAAGGCAGACCGCTACCGAAGACAAAATTCAGATGAACACGGAACTGCGGCAGCGTCGGGAAATGATCCTGGAAGAAGATGTTGATATTGAATACCTGGTCGGTGGGACGGCGGACGAACTTCGTATCTGTAAGTTTGTTACCATCAGCATCCCGAACCAATTTCTCCATGGTTTTCATCAAAGACAAAGAAATCCAAGACTCCAGACCTTTGATAAATTCCCCGCTCAACTTTAAGTCAATACCAGTAGCAAAACCCACCGCATCGTTAATACCGCTATAGGTAATCTGCATGTTATTGGTGGTATAGGTAATCAAGTTGTTGAGCCACTTGAAATAACACTCGCCGGTAAATTTGAACGGCCTGTGCCACAGCAAAAAGTTGTATTCTGAAGAGAAAATCAGCTGATAGGACTGCTGTGACTTGGTTTCTGGGTGACGTACGCCCTGAGCATCACGCATCTCGCGATAGAATGGCGGCTGATAATAGAGACCTGTTTTGATGCGGAACTCCCAATCACGTTTCCAGTCAGGTTTAATCACCAAGGACAAGCGTGGGGATGCAGTAAACTCGTTGTTAAAAGTCCAGTAGTGGAACCGCACACCGCCATTAAGAATAAAATCAGTTCCGTTTTTTGAGCTGAATTTCCATGAATCCTGCACAAAAGCAGTGGCACGCAAGGTATTCAGTGAAGGATATTTGGCATAAATATAATTATTGATATTCAGCACACGTGACGCATCGTTAAACGGCACCGCTTCACCTGGGACAGTGGGAATGACAGGCAGAATATAACCAGCCGAATCGGTAAAATTCCATTCGCTGAGCTGGTCGTCAATCAGTTCGTGCTGCAGTTTCGCACCCCAACTGAAGGTGTTTTGCTTGGGCAATTTATGAGTACCTCTGACATCCACCGCGGAAATCAGCGAATTGATATAATTACGGGCATGGCGCATGAAAGTGCCCACCCCTCTCTCAGTCAATTCGTGCGAAATATCATCCGTCTGGCTGCCCAAATCTATTTCAATGTCTTTCAATGCATACGCTCCAAGAATGTCAAAAGTCTCAGCCTCACGGGCATAATAGGAAGAAACAATGAACTTATAGGTATTGTTTTCGTCTGCCAAATACTTGAAAGTCAGCGCACCCAAATAATTCTCATACTTGTCCACTTCCTGGCCCTCGTAATAAACCGTATAGCGGGACAAGGTAGAATTCAGACTACCGAAAACAGCTGTTCTGTCAGAAGGAACAAAGAGGTAGCGATTAATGGAAAAGTTACCCAATAAACTGATTTCCAACTTTTTGATAGGCTTATATGTCAGCAACATCTGGGTATCGAAGAAGCGGGGCTTGTAATCACCCTTGGTATCCAGATTCTTGAAAAGATAGGCGTTGGATTTGAAGCGGACACCCAGCAAAAAAGAGAATTTATCCTTGACATTACCCTCCACATGGCCCGAACAGCCCAGCAAGCTGGCAGAAAGAGAACCACCGTATTTGGTTGGCTGTTTATATTCCACATCCAGCACCGAGGACATGCGATCGCCATACTTGGCCTCAAAACCACCCGCCGAAAATTTGATACCGGCGGTCAAATCGGGATTGACAAAACTCAAGCCCTCCTGCTGACCGCTACGGATGAGGAAGGGACGATAAATCTGGATATCGTTGACAAAAACCAGATTCTCGTCATAATTACCTCCACGGACATTGTATTGAGAGCTCAATTCGTTGGTGGAAGAAATACCCGGCAATGTTGTAAGCAGCGCCTCCACACTTCCAGTGGGAGACGGCAACTTGAAGGTCAAATTGGGATCCACGCGGGTAAAGCCATCGTCGCCACGGCCTCTGACATCCACCATTTCAAGCTGTTCTCCAGTGGATATAAGCGTAATCATCTGCCGTTCGCGCTGGTTTTTGCGCAAAGTGACGATGAGGGTCGTATCGTGATAAGACAAATGTTGCAGATGGAATTGCAACTCCCTTTCCGCCGGCACCTTCAACTCAAACATACCGGTTTCGGAAGAAACGGTGGACAGGTCGGTACCCACCACGGTCACCACCACATTATCGATAGGCTGGGCGTATTCGTCGGTAATAATACCCACAAAAGTGGCTTGCTGGGCAAAAAGCGTACTCATTCCCAGAGCCAACAACAGCAATAACCACTTTCGAAACTGTCCCAATTGCTATAATTTTTTTAGAGAGGTTTCATGAAACGTCTCTACGATATTTACAACGCAAAAATACAAAAAAAATGCCACACAAAATTGTGCAGCATTTTCCTTTTTCAACGTTAAAAAGACATTATTTGAGGATACCTTTTTCGCTGGCTTCAACGATACAGTTCCAAATGCCTTTTTTATTGATGTTGCGCATACCCTTAGCGGAAACTTTCAGCACCACATACTCGTCCAATTCGGGAACGAAGAATTTCTTGGTGTGCAAATTGGGACGGAATTTTCTTTTCGTCTTGATATTGGAGTGCGAAACATTGTTTCCGGTAATCGCTTTTTTTCCTGTGATTTGGCAAACTCGTGACATC
>JAGCSI010000105.1 GCA_017964255.1 Bacteroidales bacterium
ATCATTTCCACATCCAGATGGTAGGTGGGCTCATCCAAAATCAGCAGGTCGGTGTCGGCTATCAGGGTTTTGGCCAATGCGGCCTTTTTTCGTTGTCCTCCGGATAATTCATTGATATTCTTGAAGATGTCATGGATGCCGAAACGTGACAGGATCTCCTTGGCCCTGGCCTCAAAGTCCCAAGCCTGCAAGCGGTCCATTTCCAAGATGGCTTTTTGCAGGCGTTGGTGTAACTCAGGACTGTCGTTTCCATTCTCCGCCATCAACATACAGGATTCATATTCTTTGATGGCTTGAATGGTAGGTGTTTGCGCATCAAAAATGGCATCCAGAACCGAAAAGTTGTCCGCAAAACGATCCATTTGCGGCAGGTAAGAGACAGTGATGTCGTTGCGAATCACCACCTGCCCGCTGTCTGGGCTGTCGTAGCCGGCAATAATATTCAGCAGTGTGCTTTTTCCGGTACCGTTGCGCGCAATCAATGCGGTCTTCTGGCCTTTTTCAAGACCGAAGGTAATCTCGGAGAATAACTCTTTCTCTCCGATGGTTTTTGACAGTTTCTCGACGGTCAAATAATTCATCAGAAGACGAAATTCAGAATATGTAAAATGTTATGCCTTAATTATTTAACGGCGATGGTTTCAATCTCTACCAAAGCGCCCAGTGGCAGGTCTTTCACAGCGAAAGCGGCTCTTGCCGGAGGGTTCACGGTATAATATTTGGCATATACCTCGTTCATAGGCTTGAAATAGGCGATGTCGCTCAACAGACAAGTTGATTTGATGACGTTCTCGAAGGTATAACCTGCTTCTTTCAGGATAGCTTCGATGTTCTTCATCACCTGTTCGGTCTGAGCCTCAATGCCTTCGGGCATTTTGCCGGTAGCCGGGTCAACGGGAATCTGACCAGAGATGAATAACATGCCGTTAGCTTCAATTGCCTGGCTGTATGGACCCACAGCCTTGGGTGCGTTGTCAGTGTGGATTACTTTTTTCATAGTTGTATTTTTTATTTTTAGATATCCCCCACATTGCGCTGCGCTTATGTGGGGTTAATAAAATTTAACCTCTTCGAGGTAACTTATAGTTCTTAATTCTTAGTTCTTAGTTATTAGTTTTTAACTGTCAACTGTCAACTTTATCCGATGCTTCCCTCCAAGCTGATACTCAGCAGTTTCTGTGCTTCGACAGCAAATTCCATGGGCAGTTTTTTGAGCACTTCCTTCGCATAGCCATTGACAATCAGGCTGATGGCGCTTTCCTTGTCGATGCCGCGTTGCTGGCAGTAAAACAGCTGGTCGTCAGAGATTTTGGAGGTCGTGGCCTCGTGCTCCATGACCGATGATTTGTTGTGGCATTCGATATAAGGCCAGGTGTGGGCGCCGCATTGGTCGCCCATCAGCAGTGAGTCGCACTGTGAGAAGTTTCGGCTGTTCTCGGCCTGCTTGTTTACCTTTACCAAACCACGGTAGCTGTTCTGGCTCTTGCCGGCGGAGATACCTTTTGAGACAATCAGACTGCGGGTGTTTTTGCCAATATGGATCATTTTTGTACCCGTGTCGGCCTGCTGGAAATTGTTGGTGACAGCCACGGAGTAAAATTCACCCACGGAATTGTCGCCACGCAGTACGCAGCCCGGATATTTCCAGGTGATGGCGGAACCGGTTTCGACCTGTGTCCAAGAAATCTTGGCGTTCTCTTCACATAAACCTCTTTTGGTCACCAAGTTGTAGATACCGCCATTGCCATTTTTGTCACCTGGGTACCAGTTCTGGACGGTGGAATATTTGATTTCCGCATCTTTCAGGGCAATCAGTTCCACCACTGCGGCATGCAGCTGGTTTTCATCACGTTGCGGTGCGGTACAACCTTCCATGTAGCTCACGTACGCGCCTTCGTCGGCAATGAGCAGGGTACGCTCAAACTGGCCGGTGTTGGCCGCGTTGATACGGAAATAGGTGGACAGCTCGATAGGGCAGCGCACGCCCTTGGGAATGTAGCAGAAGGAGCCTTCGCTGAAGACCGCCGAGTTGAGTGCCGCATAGAAGTTGTCGGTGGCGGGAACCACAGAGCCCAAGTATTTCTTGACTAAATCAGGATATTTCTGGATGGCTTCACCGAAAGAACAGAACAGAATGTCTTCTTTCTCAAGGGTTTCCGAAAAAGTGGTCTTGACAGACACTGAGTCGATGACGGCATCAACGGCCACACCCGACAGCTGCTTTTGCTCTTCCAAAGAGATGCCCAGTTTGTTGAAGGTCTTCACCAATTCGGGATCGACTTCATCCATGCTGGACAGTTCTTTCTTCTTTTTAGGAATGGCCAAATAAATAATATCCTGATAGTTAGGTCTTTTGAAAGAAAGATGTCCCCATTCGGGCTCCTTCAGGGTTTGCCAGTGGCGGAAAGCCTTGAGGCGGAACTCTAATAGCCAGTCAGGTTCGTTTTTTCTTTTGGAAATGAGGCGGACAATGTCTTCGTTCAAGCCTTTGGGAAATTCTTCCACGTCGATATCGGAGACAAAGCCGTATTCGTAATCTTTATTGGTTATTTCTTCAATTTGCTTTTGATTAGAAGCCATAGCAATAATTAGTTTTGATTCAGAAATCTTTCAGCCTCCACAGCGGCGATACAGCCGGAAGCGGCGGCGGTGATAGCCTGGCGGTAGTGGGGATCCTGCACATCGCCTGCGGCAAAAACGCCCGGCACGTTGGTGCGGCCGCCCTTGTCGGTGACGATATAGCCTTGCGCATCCAGCTCGATTTGTCCTTTGAACAGCTCAGTCACAGGGGTCACGCCGATGGCGACAAAGATGCCGTCCAGAGTTAACACACGCTCGCTTTTGTCCTTGGTGTCAGCGAGTTTCAGTCCGGTAACGCTTTTTACGAAACCTTTCTTCTCGCCTAGCACCTCCACGGGAATGCTATTCCATTGGATGTCAATATTTTCCTTCTTAAAAACCTTGTCCTGCATGGCCTGTGAGGCACGGAAAGCGTCGCGGCGGTGTACCAGATATACCTTGGCGCAGAGATTGGACAGGTACATGGCCTCCTCAAGGGCGGTGTCACCGCCACCGATAACGGCCACGGTACGGCCTCTGAAGAAGTTGCCGTCGCAGGTGGCGCAGGCTGACACACCGAAACCACGGTATTGCTCCTCACTCTCCAAACCCAGCCAGCGGGCGGTGGCGCCAGTGGCGATGATGACGGTCTCGGCCATGATTTCGTGTTCCTCGTCCACTACGCAGCGGAAAGGTCTTTTCGAAAAGTCAACGCTTGTGACCATGCCTTGGCGGATGTCGCTGCCGGCATTGAGGCTCTGCTGGCGGATGTCGTCCATGATGTTCGGACCGGACTGTCCTTTGGGATAGCCGGGGAAGTTCTCCACTTCGCTGGTGATGGTCAGCTGGCCGCCGGGCTGCATGCCCTCAATGATGACGGGTTTCAGACCCGCGCGGGAAGCATAAATTCCTGCTGTATAGCCGGCGGGGCCGGAACCGATGATAAGACATTTGATGTTTTCCATCTTATTTTTTATCAATGTTGATTAAATTGTATTTCTTGTTACCCATCCCTAATTTCTCAGCATATTCAATCTGATGTTTGCCACTCACGGAATTCACTTTCAGGAAGGCGTCGTCGCTGTCGGTAGCTTTGTCCACTAAATCATGGGCAGCTGCTTCAATGGCCACAATATCCATAGAGGCCAGGATGCCGATGTTGCCGCAGAAGGGTGCTTCAGGATGACCGCCGCAGTCGCAGGTGGGTGACAGGTTGATGACCACATTGAAGTATATATTGTTATGATTTTGAGTGGCAGCTTTGGCATATTCCACCAAACCTTCCAGGAAACGCTCGGTTTGCAGTGAGTCGGAAGCCGGTTGGATAGCACCGTGGGGGCAGGTGGAGATGCATTTGCCGCAACCGATACATTTCTCGCGGTCGATTACGGGACCCTTGTCAGTAATAGTGATGGCATCAACAGGGCAGTCGTAAGTGCAAGCGTTGCAAGCGGTGCAGTTGGAAGCCACCACTTCGGGGAAATCACTACTGTGCATTGCTTTTTTGCCTCTGGGAGTAGCCATGCCCATAGAAGCGTTTTTGATACAGCCACCGAAACCGGAACGACCATGACCTTTGAAATGGGTGAAATAAATGATAGTTTCGTATTTTTCGATGTTCTTGCCGAGATAAGCGGTTTTGAACTGCTTGCCGCCCTCAATGGGAATTTCCAATTCTCCGCCTTCATCCAGGATGTCGATAGGAGCGAAAGTGAAACCATGGTCACGGGCCAACTCAATATGGGTGTCGGTCTGCGCACGGCGTCCTTTATAAGCCACATTAGTCTCTACCAGTGTGGCATTCAGGGCTTTGCACAAAGGCTCCACCATGGTGGCAGGTACAAAATAGGTATTGCCGTCTTCGCCGAAATGTACTTTGATACCGACATTTCCTTGAACATTATCTTTCAGGTATTCAAAAAGTTGCATCACACCTTCGGGCGAAATGTTTTCGGTGAAATACACATCGGAGGCCGGTGCTGTGTCTTCTTCGGCGTTGTTCGTGTTCTTGTTTTGGCATCCGCAGAAAAAGATTGCAGGAACCATCAGGGCTAACAGGAAAATTTTCTTCATATTTTTCTGATTAAAAGCGGGTTAATAAAATTTGATATTTATATATATAAAAGTGCAAATGTACACAAAAAATCCCGAACAGCATGCGGGACAATAAAAAAAACTCCACGAAAATATCATGGAGTTTGCATTTTTGTGATGTGGTCCCACTCGGGCTCGAACCAAGGACCCGCTGATTATGAGTCAGCTGCTCTAACCAACTGAGCTATGGGACCTGCTTTGAAAAGCGGCTGCAAAATTACAAAAAAAATCAATACCCTTTATCGGTAAAATGATTTTTCTTACGGCTACCTCACGTTTCATCGGCTATGATGAGTCCGTTCCGCGGTGGTCAGGTCCAGTGCTTCGGCGCAAGTTCACAGTGCACTGCGGTGGATTCGTACGGGTTGCGTGTCCATCCCAGACTCACGTCTGGGGTTACTGAAATGTGGCATCTTCGATGCCATGCTGTGGCAGCCGCAGGGAGGGTGCCTGTGGGGAAATTTTTGCCTAATCGTCCATCGTTTTGGAAAATTACGTATATTTGCAACCTCTTATAAAATGAGAGCATTGAGTGTGACGGATTCAAAATGATAATTCTTCAATCATAAGTCTATATGACCTTATTCACGTTCTTGAAACTTTTAGGATGCCTGGCTTTGCTGATGTTCGGTATGAAAATGATGAGCGAGGCACTGCAAAAACTTACGGGTGGCGGCCTGCGTAAAGTGCTGGGCAAAATGACCACTAATCGTTTCACAGGTATTTGCTCGGGCGCGTTAGTTACCACTGCGGTACAGTCCTCCACGGCCACCACGGTGCTGACGGTGAGCTTCGTCAATGCGGGGCTGCTGACCCTTACCCAGGCCATTTCGGTCATCATGGGTGCAAACATCGGTACTACCGTCACAGCATGGATTATCGCCCTCTTCGGCTTCAGCATTCCCATGTCCGCGCTGGTTTTCCCGTTGTTCGCCTTGGGTCTGGCCATGACATACCTCAAAAGCACCGGTGCCAAGTCATTCGGTGAGTTTATCTTCGGTTTCTCTTTCCTGTTTCTGGGTATCGCTACGTTGAGGGAGAACGCCATCGCTATGGACCTGCCTCACAACGACATGGTGATGAATTTCTTTGTGGCCACCGCAGACTTGGGCTTCTTTTCTTACCTGATTTTCATGCTGATAGGTGGTGTGCTCACCGTTTGTGTACAGTCATCCGTGGCCATCATGGCCATCACAATGATTTTGTGCTCTACAGGTGTGGCCGACATCTACCAGGGTATCGCCTTGGTGTTAGGTGAGAATATCGGTACGACCATCACTTCCAATATTGTGGCACTGAAGGCCAATCCTTCCGCCCGTCGTGCCGCTCTTTCGCATCTCACTTTCAACCTGTTCGGTGTTTGCTGGGTGCTGCTGGTGTTCAGACCGTTTATCACCCTGGTTTGCTCTGTCGTGGGCTATGACACCAAAGCCGATGTTTCGCAGGATCCAAACGCGGCTGAACGTATCAACTATGCGCTGTGCGCCTTCCATACCGCTTTCAATGTGTGTAATGTGCTGATACTCGTGTGGTTTATCCCCTTGCTTGAGAAATTCGTATGCAAGATTATCTCTGGCGGTGAAGAGGATGAGGATATGCGTCTTCGCTTTATCTCCGGAGGTTTGCTCTCCACAGCAGAGTTGTCGTTGCTGGAAGCCCGCAAGGAAATCAACCATTTCGCTATGCGTGCCCACCGTATGTTTGGCTTCGTGCCCGAACTGCTGAAAATGGAGAATGGCGACGATTTCTCCAAACTTTTCGCCCGCATTGAGAAATACGAGGGCATCAGCGATAACATGGAGGTGGAAATCGCCAATTACCTGAACCGTGTGTCGGAGGGTAAGTTGAGTGGTGAAAGTAAGATGCAGATACGCTGTATGTTACGTGAGATTTCTGAAATTGAGAGTATCTGCGACAGCTGCTATAATATGAGCCGTGTGATCAACAGGAAGTTCAAAGCCAAAGAGAAGTTCACGGAAGACCAGCTGGGACATATCCATCACATGTGGAATCTTTGCGACAATGCGTTGACCCAGATGGAGAAGGTTTTGTCTGATACAGATCATCAGATAGATCCGCACGAGTCATTGAATATCGAAAACGAAATCAACAATTACCGCACCCAGCTGAAGGAGAATAATGTGGTGGATGTCAATGATAAGAAATATGATTATCAGACCGGTGTGAACTATATGGATATCATCGGCGACAGCGAGAAGCTGGGCGACTACGCCATCAATGTGGTCGAAGCCCATACCCAAGTGAAACTTACCACGTGATCAGTGGTTAGTGATCAGGGGTCAGTGATTTAGAATTCAAAATTCAAAATTCATAATCCAAATAGCAACCAATATATACTCAGTAACACGAAGTCACTAACAGCGAAGCTCATCAACACGAAGTCATTAACATGAAATGACCAACACGAAGTAATCAACATTCAC
>JAGCSI010000106.1 GCA_017964255.1 Bacteroidales bacterium
ATAAGAAATGAAAAATATCGATTGGAAAAACCTTGGTTTCGGTTATGTGAAGACCGATTACAATGTTCGTTGCTATTTCAGAAATGGTGAATGGGGCAAATTGGAGATTTCATCTGACGAATATATTCCCATGCACATGGCAGCTTCTTGCTTGCACTACGGTCAGGAAGCTTTTGAAGGCATGAAAGCTTTCAGAGGAAAAGACGGTAAAGTCCGTTTGTTCCGTTGGGAAGAAAACTGGAAGAGACTGAACAGTTCAGCTGACACCATCATGTTGGCTACCATTCCGCAGGAATTATTTTTCCAAGCTATGGAATTGGTCATCAAATTGAATGTGGACTATATTCCTCCTTACGGAACTGAAGGATCACTGTACCTCCGTCCGCTGTTGATCGGTACAGGTGCCACCGTTGGTGTGAAACCGGCTAATGAATACCTGTTCATGGTATTTGTAACTCCCGTAGGACCTTATTTCAAGGAAGGTTTCAAACCCACCAACATGCAGATTGCTTTGGATTATGACCGTGCGGCACCACTGGGAACCGGTCATGTGAAAGTGGGTGGTAACTATGCAGCTTCATTGCGCGCTGGTGAAAGAGCTCACAAAGAAGGCTTCAGTGCTTCTATTTTCGCCGATGCCAAGACCAAAACTTACATTGACGAAGCTGGTCCCGCCAATTTCTTCGGTATCAAAGATGGCAAATATGTAACTCCTGATTCAGGATCTATTCTGCCTTCCATTACCAACAAGAGTTTGACTACTATCGCTGCTGATTTGGGTCTTGTGGTGGAAAGAAGACATATCAAATTGGACGAAATCGGCACCTTTGAGGAAGCTGGCGCTTGCGGTACTGCTGCTGTAATTTCTCCTATTCACATGATTCAGGATCGTGCCTCAGGTAAGGAATATGTGATTGCAAAAGATGGAAAACCCGGTCCTTGGAGCACCAAGATGCGCAGCATTTTGATGGGTATACAATATGGAGAAATTGAAGATAAGTACGGCTGGTGCACAGTAATTGACTGCTAATCAGTATATTAACAATATTTAACAAAATTCTTCAAATAAATGCGTTTAAGTAATTGTAATTGAAGTAATTTTGCAGCCTCAAAACAAAGAAAATTATTCAACCAATTAAAACCAAAGAAAAATGAAAAAATTATTTACTATCCTTGCAGTATCTGCATTCGTTTTCGCATCTTGTGGTCAGAAAGCTGAAACTGAAGAACCCGTTGTTGAAGAAGCAGTAGTTGAAGAAACTGTTGTTGAAGAACCCGTAGCAGCTGAAGAGACTGCTGAAGTTGCTGAAGGCGAAGTTGCTGCTGAAGAAGTAGTTGCTGAGTAATTTTTCAGTAAAACTAAGAAAAAAAGACACTCCAAGAGTGTCTTTTTTTTTGCCTAAAATGAATATATATGGAAATAAGGTTAATGACCCCTGAAGATTACGATGAGGTATATGCTTTATGGTATGGAACCCAGGGCATGCGTTTGCGCAGTGGTGATGACAGCAAAGAAGGTATCACCAAATTTCTCGAAAAAAATCCTACTTCCAACTTTGTAGCGGTGGAAAACGGAGAGATAGTAGGGGTAATCATGTGCGGAATGGACGGCAGAAGAGCCTATATCTACCATACCACCGTAAAAAAGCCGCTTCGCGGCAAAGGAATAGGCAAAGCCCTGCTCAATAAAGTGTACGAGGCCATTCGTGCCGCCGGCATCCGGAAAAATGGTCTTTTAGTCATTAAAGACAACGAGATAGGCAAGGGTTTCTGGCGCTCCCAAGGCTGGGAAGAGCGGCATGATGTGCTGTATTACAGTATTAACATGTAATTCAATTAGCAAATTAGTTAATTAGTTAATTAGTTAATGAAGTAAAGGGGAGTCTCACTTCGTTCGAGGGTAGTGGACTTCGTCCAAAGGGGAGTCTCGGGCTGCGCCCTCGAGGGGAGATTAATAGATTACAAGATTATAGGATGATGGATTATGTGGTGGGAAGGTGTGATAGAATGTAAGGACGCACCACGTGCGTCCGAGGAGAGTCTTACTGCATTCAAGTGGAGAATGTAGGGCTGTCGTATCATGGCAGCTGCAACGGATATAACCCGTGCCTATCACATTGTGACCACCGAATCACCATCTACGGGTTCATCACTTGTCAAACAATTCAGAACGTCCACGGATATTGAGGGAGCAAAAACATACTCTCCATTTTTCTTGGCGCCGCTGTGCTGAAGAATACCCTTGTCTTTCAGAATTTTTATTCTTCTTTCAACTGTTTTGAGCGAAACCCCGAGTTGATCAGACAGGCTTTTCATGGTCACTGAAGGGTCTTTTGCTATTATCTGGCACAAGATCAAAAGATCCTCATTATGTGCAATATTGTCCATGAATTCTTCCAAATTGGCCTTATTTATACCCTCATTTAAACCGCCAGAGCGACCGTTTAAACCGTCATTTTGAACATTTAAACCGTCAGCCAACAGATTTAAACCGCCAGCTGAGGCAATTTTTTCTCTTATGTTAGGCACATATTTTTCCGACAGGGTGAAGGAAATTTCCTGTGCGGGGTTGCCGTATAGGATGGTGACACTGTCTTCTGTGAAATGATTTATTTTGTTCAAAGGAATAATGGCATTTCTGTTGACACGAATAAAAAGATTTTCTGGAAGTAGTTCTTCCATACTTGACAGGGAGCAATATTTGCAATATCTGTTTCCATCGATGGTATGGATATAAGTGTAGTTTTTTTCATGTAGAATATAGGAAATATCTGATATACTGATAGTTTTTATATTTTCATTCCCATTTGGAACACAAATGATACCCTTGTTTTTTGCCAAAGCGATCCGTTCTTTTTTCAGGATTTCCCTTTCATGTTCAAAAATTCTTAAAACAAAGAAAAACAGAAGGAAACCAGTGTTTCTTAAATTTATTAATTGAAAAACGTTAATGTAATACAATTTCATTTGGGTATCATCAAAAGAAGCTGGGAAACAACTTTTTATATTGGATGATACCAATAGTATTTCAACACTCGATGAGATCAAAATCCCACCTATTGCCAATATGAAATAGAGAAAATAATGTCTTTTCTGGAATAATTTTGGAATGAAAAACAAATAATTTGCGTAAATCATTGACAATAAAAACAATGCCGACAAATACTCTTTATAATATGCTCCTTTTGCGATGGGTCTTAGGATAGAATTATTTCTGAAGAAATACAGTAAGCCTATAATAAAAAGCACATTCAGAACTGTACGTACAATAATTTTTTTTAGTCTTATAGTTTTCATTAATCCTCACTTTTTGAAATACAAATATAACGTTATTTTTTTAATTCGAAATAATATTTCGGCATAATTTCGGCATAATTTCGGGAATGACAAAAAAGACATGAAATCTTTTCGGAACTTTGTAGAAAAAAATTAGCGTATGAAAAAAACAATAATTCCTGTTCTGTTAATGTTAAGTTTATTTTCTTGTCAAAAAACTGAAAAGGCCCAAAACACAAATCATGAATCTACTGCAGTTCTTATAGATGAAACTGCAAAAAACACGAACTATTTGTTGTTTTTTCAAACAGGACACCAAGCTTCTGAATGTAAAGGATGTGTCACGATGAATGGCATTAGTTTTCACATGGAATGTATGGGACCGGGGAATGCATGTCTTAATTCTTCTCTGATGTCTCTAGTGCAAATCAGTGGTAACAACTACACAGCCACCACTCTTGACAGCACTGCCTTGACCAACGAAGACTTCTTCAACATGCCGTCGAGGTCGTTGTTTGTGGAGTATGATGAGAAGAACAACGAGGTGTGGCTGAACATCCCCGCCCAGCTGGTTTTCCGTGACAGCACTACCCAGCAGTTCACGTTTACCAATTTATTTTACAGCAATAGCGCTGTGTATGCGAATGATTAATAAATTAATATCCTTAATACTTTTTATTCGTATGAAAAATTTATCATTAACCATTGCTTTTCTTATGGCTTGTATCCTTTTAAACGCACAATATGTGTGTCATGAGCCAGATGATATTATTCAAAGAAGTACAAATCCTTGCGAAAGAGCGATTCCTGATGATTGGATAGATTCGGGCTTGTTGGCCAAAAACTTTATTCCCAATGATAGTACACCAATAATTACTATTCCTGTCAACATCAACGTATGGAGAGAAGACGACGGAACAGGTAATTGCTGGTTAGATACCCCTGAATGGAGAGATAATTTACAGGAGGCATTTTTCTGGCTCAATTACATATATTCCCATAACGAGCCTTATCTGCTAAACATACCAAACACTCAATTTATTGAAGACACGAGAGTTCGTTTTGTCATTGACACAATATATTACTATAATAACTCTGTAATGGCTCATAAATGTTCGACCAATGATTTCACTAATTATCTTATAGCAAACTATCCCGAAAGGTTAAACAGGTTTAATTATCATCTTTCTCTGGATACAACGGCTAATTATTATGGATGTTCAAGTGGATATAACGTCCAATATCCCGCTATAGTATCTGTCAAACAGATAACTAACCATCCACCAGGATTATACGCTTTTGGTTTGCACATGGCTCACGAATTCGGACATAATTTTGGACTACATCACCCATATAATAGTGAATATAGAGTAATAGCACATCCTGAATTTTTATGGGATGTGTTTGGTACAGAGACGCAACCATGGTGTAATCGTCCGCCAACACAAGTTTGTTTCCATGACTGGGGTTGGGATTGTGATCCTGAAGATACGACAAATACCTGTACAAATAATATCATGGGGGGAACACAACTGGCTCGACATTTTTCCGCCTTGCAATGTGGTCGTATTCACAGAGCATTGCAAGTCTCTACACTAAGAAATTATGCCTATAGTGAAACCCCGTCATCAGTAATACACATAGAAAAAAATCAAAAAATAAATTATCACAGGAGATTATTTCATACAATCGCAATAGACTCTGGGGTAACACTTACCGTTTCATGCCACTTGGAGATGTCTCCTTCAACACGCATTATTGTTCTGCCTGGTGGCAAGCTGATAGTTGATGGTGGTACGATAACTTCTGCAGGTGCAGGAGAGATGTGGCAAGGTATAGAAGTGGTAGGAGACAGGACCAAGCATCAGACTCCGCAGAATCAAGGTGTTGTTGAACTTAAGAACGGAGCTGTGATAGAGAATGCCGTCACGGGTATAAGAACTGGTATACAAGACGACAACTGGTATACCACAGGAGGAATCATAATGGCTGATGACGCCATTTTCAGAAACAACCAGCGTGCCATTGAGTTTCTTTCGTACAATGATACGATTTCTGCCTCCAATATTCTGGATAATTGCAGCTATTTCACAAGGTGCACATTTACCATTGACACCAATAACCTACTGACACAAAACAATCGCCAATTTAACAACCATGTGACGATGTGGGATGTGAAAAATGTAAAATTCAAGGGATGTTCATTTGAAAATCGGACTTCTGAATGGATGAACGAAGGCAAGGGTATTTTCGAAATTGACGCAGGATTCTCCTTGACCACATATCCTTTCCCGTATGCTCTGTATGAAAGCGGTGGTGGGACTTTTCTGCCAGACACATTCATTTTCAACACATTTTATGGTTTTAACACTGCGATTGAAGTGGAAACCAGCGGAAACCAATATGGTGTAATGATTGACGAAGCAGAGTTTACTAACAATCAACTTGCTATAGCAATTGATGGTAACAATTATGCTGAAATCATCAGATGCAATATAGATTTAACCCAATACACAACACCGTCACTGCCTAAATTACAGGGTGTAAAATTAAATCATTGTACTGGATATCATGTGGAGGCAAATAATTTTCACAGCAGCACAAATCCCTCTTTGTCAAATGGGACAACAAACAAATTTGGAATCAGAATTTTAGGGTCAGGAATAGCATACAATAAAATTTATAAGAATGATTTTCTTAGAATGGTCAACGGCATACTTGTTTCTGGTACCAATGGCAGTATGTTTGGAGGGCTGCAGTTTAGTTGTAACTCTTTCGATGGTGATAGTTATGACATCAAACTCCTTTTTGGAGCTGTAGTCTCTTCGCAACAAGGTCAACTCAATAAAGGCGCTGACAATATATTTAACAGAACTGCCGATTACAATTTCTATAATGGAGGAAGTTCGGATATTACATACCTGTACAGCTCGTCGAACACTTCCCATATCCCCAGCTTGTATTATCAGATATTACCCTTCTCAAGAGACGTTGTTTCCAACCCGTGTTATTCAACTATTTTAGATTTGAATCCATATAGATTCGATGATGACATTGATGAGCTGGCAAACATGGCCTCCACTTATCAAGACATGGAGGAAGAACTTGCTTCGCAAATGGTAATAACAGATGGTAACAATGAGCTCTCACAACCCATACCTTCCGAAATGATGACTTTACAGCAGGAAGCTTCAGAGTTATACTACCAAACCGCAAGGCGTATAATGTCTGACAGTCTGATGGATCTATCTGTATTGGAGACATTGCACCAAACGGCATCTGTGTTTTCGGATCCATATTCATTGTCAGAGACAAGGTATTTGATAGATGAGACCTCCGACAATGCATATACAGGCATCGAAGACGAGAATGAAAGGAACAATTATGCGGCTTTCCGTGCGTTGAAGGCGGAATGTGCGGCACAAACAACTGAAAGAGGTGTAAATTGGTACTCCTTGTCAAACAGACAAATAGAAGAACTGATACAAATAGCTGAACGCAACACAGGACGCTCTTCAGTAATGGCCAAGGGGATTTTATGCTTCTTTCACGGTATTTGTTATGAAGAGGAGGAAGAGATTTCAGAAACAAGAAGCGCAGTTTGTCAAAATGAGGAAGATGTTCCTTCTGATGAACCGAAAGGCGGTACGGACATGAGGGAAGAAAGCACACAAGCTGGACAAAGCGATACAGCCATGTCCCTTTTCCCAAATCCCGCCAAACAGACGGTTACTATACAATTCTCAGGAAATAACGATAATGTCAGTAAATATACGCTTGTCAATATGCAAGGTGTTGTAGTATTGAGCGAAGAAAAAACCAATAGCAATACTATAGATATTTCAAAATTGCCGACTGGTGCGTATGTTGTGCATGTATTTGGCTGGAGTGGCAAAGTCTATTCGGCGAAGCTGGTGAAGGAGTGAGAGTGTGTAATAACTATGTAAAAAAATTTTTTACTTTTGCATGTCAATTGAACATTAATGGGTATTTAAAAAACATTGAAAACATAAAACTATGAAAAACAAATTACACTTCAGCAAAACAATGTATGCCATGTGTATGGCATTAGTAGGTTTGGTATTGTCCAACCCAATTTCCGCTCAGACCCCTTACCGTCCTTTCACCGACGGCTGCCAATGGTCGGTGAGCGACGACAAGTATGCTACGGCAGGCGACACCGTCATCAATGGGGTTACATACCTGAAAATCTATATGCAGCATGCCAATCAGCCATTCGAATTCAACCTGTCTGATGCACAGTATTTTACCGCCATCAGAGAGGATACAATTAGCAAAAAGGTGTATTGTATTATGCCGGCAGGCACACAAATATACAGAAACAATAACGTTGTGGGACAAACCGAGGTGCCACAGGAATTCCTACTATATGATTTTTCACTAACAACAGGGGAAACGGTCACCTATTATGCAATCTTTGTGCAAGGAGATTATTATGCGGTCAACGAGGCATTTGGCACGTGTACAGGAAGTTCTCTGATATACTTGTCTGACGGGACTCCGCATAAGGTAATGACGCTTGATGTTACCGTGAATTATTTTTATCCCGGAGATATCTGGACAGAGGGGATAGGCAGTATAAGGGGATTCAACAATTATTTTTTTATGAATGTCGATTTCCCTGACAAAAAGTTATTGTGCTTCACCAATGCCGAAGGGGCGAATTATCAAACAGGATATGACCTTGATGCTAATCCGGAAGATTGTTACAACAGGAATTATGCATCGAGTATTGTCGACCAAAGGAATGAAGGCTTCACGCTATACCCCAACCCCGCCAACAATACATTCACTATTGACTTTATAGAAACTCAAGAGAGCGTAAAGCAGATGCGTATTATGGATATGCTGGGCAAAGAAGTGATGAGTATAGAGAACCCCTCCAGCAACACGATTAACATTGCCAATCTGCCAGCAGGCTTGTATATTGTGCGAGTGCTCAGCCAAAGCGGTAAGACTTATTCGTCGAAGCTGGTGAAGGAGTGAGTTTTCAAAGGGGGAGTTTCGCACTTTGTGCTCGAGGGGAGAAGGGCATTCACCCAAATAATTATTCCATCAATTTCTTATAATGAATACGCTTGGGTCCTTCGTTGCCTAAGCGTTTCTTTTTGTTCTCCTCGTACTCGGTGTAGCTGCCTTCGAAGAAATATACCTGCGACTCGCCCTCAAAGGCTAAAATATGGGTGCAGATGCGGTCGAGGAACCAGCGGTCGTGGGAAATTACCACCGCGCAGCCGGCAAAGTCGTCCAAGGCTTCTTCCAAAGCCCGTAGGGTGTTCACATCAATATCATTAGTGGGCTCGTCCAATAAGAGCACATTGGCTTCGGATTTTAGGGTCAAAGCTAAGTGCAGTCGGTTGCGCTCGCCGCCCGATAACACGCCCGTTTTCTTGCTTTGGTCGGTACCGCTGAAATTAAAGCGCGAAATATAGGCTCTGGAGTTGATTAAACGTCCACCTAAGGTAATTTGTTCATTTCCTTCCGAAACCACCTCCCAGACCGTTTTTTCGGGGTCTATGGAGCTGTGTTGCTGGTCCACATACCCCAGCTTGACGGTATCACCAACCTTGAAGCTGCCGCTGTCGGGCTGCTCCAAGCCCATGATGAGGCGGAAGAGGGTGGTTTTGCCCGCTCCATTGGGACCGATAACACCTACAATGCCATTGGGTGGCAGGTTGAAGTTTAGGTTTTCAAAGAGCAGCTTGTCGCCGTAGGCTTTCGATACATTCTGGGCTTCGATTACTTGGTCGCCCAAACGGGGTCCATTGGGGATGAAAATCTGTAGTTTCTCCTCTTTTTCTTTCACATCCTCGTTCAGCAGTTTGTCGTAGGCGTTCAAACGGGCTTTGCCTTTGGCCTGACGGGCTTTCGGGGCCATGCGCACCCATTCCAACTCGCGCTCCAGGGTTCTCCTGCGCTTGGATTCCTGCTTCTCTTCCATGGCCAGACGGTTGGTCTTTTGTTCCAGCCATGAGGAATAGTTGCCTTGCCAAGGAATACCTTCCCCTCGGTCCAGTTCAAGGATCCAGCCGGCCACATTGTCCAAGAAATAACGGTCGTGGGTAACGGCAATGACGGTGCCTTTGTACTGCTGCAGGTGCATTTCGAGCCATTGAACTGACTCAGCATCCAAGTGGTTGGTAGGCTCGTCCAGAAGCAGAATATCAGGCTCTGACAGCAGCAAGCGGCACAGGGCCACACGGCGGCGTTCGCCTCCCGATAGGTTTTTGATGGGGGTGTCGCCTTCGGGGCAGCGCAATGCGTCCATGGCGCGTTCCAGCTTGGAATCCAGCTCCCAGGCATCGTGCTGATCAATAAGTTCAGTGAGTTCTCCTTGGCGCTCAATGAGTTTGTTCATCTCGTCATCGCTCATGGGCTCCATAAACTTCATATTCACCTCCTCGTATTCTTTCAGGATATCCACCACTTCCTGCACGCCTTTCATCACCTCTTCTTTCACGGTGAGCTTGTCGTCGAGCTGAGGTTCCTGGGGCAGGTAACCTACGGAATAGCCAGGCGAGAAAACCACTTCGCCCTGATAGGACTTGTCGAGGCCGGCAATGATTTTCAGCAAGGTGGACTTGCCTGCGCCATTCAAGCCCAACACGCCGATTTTCGCCCCGTAAAAGAACGAAAGGTAGATGTTTTTCAATACTTGTTTCTGGGGCGGAATAATCTTGCTCACGCCCACCATGGAGAAGATGATTTTTTTGTCGTCAGCAGCCATTTTTTTATCGTTTATACGTTAAGACGTTAAGTCACTCGCTGTGCTCATTCATTAAGGCGTGTAGCTACTTGCTTTGCTCGTTCGTGGAGACGAATTTCGTCTTAACGAATGCACGAAGTGCATGTCTCCACGTCTTCACGCCTAAACGTGATCTATTATTTTACAGAATCACATTCCACCACGTACGGATTCGGGATGTGGCGGTAGAGATCGAAGTAGTTGTTTTTGCTTTTTTGAGGAATATTAAGAGTATATTTTTTTCCGGAAACGGAGATTTTGGAGTTCCGCAGCCACGGATTAAGAGATTTTAACTCCTTATACGACACTTTATGTTCCTTGGCGAAGTCGTAAAGACTGAGGATAGGAGAGGTGACCGTGATTTCCTGGCAGGGAATGGGATGGTACAAATGGGCAGGGCAGAATTCATAGCCATAAAGTCCGGGGTTTTCCATAATCAGTTTGTAGGACAATATGCGGTAAACATAGCGAGAAGTCTCCTGATTCAGGTAGAGGTCCCAATAGTTTTCAATATTCTGGTTTTCAATATTTTTTCTCAAATTAACCTCTCCCATATTGTAAGCCGCTGCGGCCAGAGACCAGCTGCCGAGATTTGCTTTTGCTTTTTTCAGGTATTGGCAGGCGGCACGGGTGGATTTCTCCAGATGATAGCGTTCGTCCACATCTTCAGACACCTCCAAGTTGTAAAATTTGGCGGTGGCTGGGATAAATTGCCAGAAACCCGCCGCTTTGGCGGGAGAAACCACGTTTTCCAATCCACTTTCGGCCACACAGAGGTATTTGAAATCATCGGGAAGACCTTCTTCTTTCAAAATAGGTTCAATGACCGGAAAATAACGGGCCGCCCGTTTGATGATCTGGATGGTCTTGGAGTGCTGGTAGCAGTTGATTATCAATTCTTTGTCCAGTGCTTCGCGCACATAATACACGTTCAAAGGAACTTTTTCTCCGGCGAAATCCAAGGTGTTGGGGAGTGGGGGAGCGGCGCCTTTGTTGGTGTAAAGGTTAGGGATATTGTCGTTGGGCGTGGCGTTGTGCTGGGCGCATTGCTTGCCGATGGCAAAACCGAGTCCAGCCGTCAGCAGAATGGCCAAAGGAGCGATGATGAGAAGAAGGTGTTTTTTGGGAAAGGACATTTTTAATGTGCTAATGAGTTAATGTGCTAATGTGCCAATGAATTATGTTGAAAACTGAAAGTTGAAAGTTATTCTTTGAATTCTGAATTTAAAAAAACGGACTAAAACTCAAGAAAGTATGTTTTAGTCCGTTTTTGAAACTGACTATTTATGTGAAATTATTCAGCAACGATATTGGGTTGTTCCAGACCGAGGCCTTTCTTTTTGTCCACAGCTTTCAGCACGATACCGAGAATCATGGCGGCAACACCTAAACAAGCCAACATGACGAGCGGCCAGGTGTAGTCGTAGGAAACAGCGGCGGTTTCAGCATCAATGATACCCTTGTTCATTTGAGCAATCACATCCTGGTTGGTTTTGTCCAAGATCTTACCAATGAGCAGCGGGAAGAGCCACAAGCCGATGTTCTGAATCCAGAAAATCAGAGCGTATGCGGAACCGATGATTTTCTCATCTACCAGTTTCGGAACGCTGGGCCACAAAGCGGCGGGAACTAAAGAGAAGGAAGCACCCAACACCAGAATCAGAATGTAGGCCACTACAACACCGCCAACTTGGCTGCTTTTGAATTGAGGCAGAATAAAGGCGAAGGATAAATGACAGATAATCAGCAACAAAGAACCAATCATCAGCATGGAAGCGGCTTTACCTTTGTGGTCAACATAATTGCCAAGGATAGGAGTGATAGCGACAGCTAACAGTGGGAATACGGCGAAAATGGTTTCGGCGGTGCCACGCATGTAACCCATGTAGCAGTAAATCACCAAAGCAATAACAGCAATAACCATCAAGAGGATTTTTTTGGATTTATCCTTTGCGAAATTGCTGGTGAAAGAGCAAGCGGCCACAGCCAACATGATGGCATACTGGATATAAGTTACAGCGTTGCTAGCCCAGAAACCTTCACCGGGAACAAGAGTCAAGTTGCATTGCAGCATGTTCACCGCATATTTCTGGAAGGGGAAAATAGCGGAATAATACAACACGCAGAGCAGAGCTACCAACCAGAAACCGAAAGATGACAAGATTTTGCCGATATCGGAAACTTTGAAAGGATCGTCTTTCTCTTCGGCTTCACCTGTTTGGGCATCCAGTTTTTTGTCCATGAAGAAGTAAACAATGAACATCATCAAAGCGATGCAGAGCAGCACAACGCCGAAAGCCACGGAACGGGAAACATCTACAGTACCGCCCAATCTGGCGAAGAAAGGCGAGAAAATCATACAGGTAGCCACACCCAAACGGGCCAGAGCCATTTCGGAACCCATAGCCAGAGCGGTTTCACGGCCTTTGAACCATTTCACAATACCACGGGAAACGGTGATACCGGCCATTTCCACACCGCAGCCGAAAATCATAAAGCCGACAGCGGCCACTTTGGCGGAAGCGGGCATTCCTTCATAGAAAGGAGCCACACCGAGTTCCTGGAAGACAGGGATATAATTCAGGTGATTGTTGAACCAAGTTTCCACACCGCTGCCCATAAAGGCATCAGTAACAGCGTAATACTTAATCAAACCACCAATCAGCATGACGGTACCAGAGAGGAGGGCGGTGAAACGTACACCCATTTTGTCCAAAATGATACCGGCGAAGATGAGGAAGAAAATGAACACATTCAGGAAGGTTTCAGCACCTTGCATGGTACCGAAAGCGGTGGAGTCCCAACCTCTTGTTGACATCATCAAGTCCTTGATGGGGGAGAGGATGTCCATAAAGATGTAGGAACAGAACATGGCCAAGGCCAATAGCAACAAAGCAATCCATCTCACGGAAGCTTTGTCTCTCAAAGTTTCTAATTTTTCAGTCATAATAAAAAATTTAAGTTTATAATTATTTGTTCAGAAAATTCTTGACATTCAGTTCGATACGGCTCAATAAATCCGCATCCTCGCATTTTTGGAATTTCTCACCGGTGATGTGTTCGTACAGCTCGATATAGCGGTTGGTGATGTTGTTGACGATTTCGTCGGTCATTTCGGGCACTTTTTGTCCCTCTTTGCCCTGAAAACCATTCTCCATCAGCCATTCACGCACAAATTCTTTGGACAGCTGGCGCTGCGGTTCGCCCTTGGCGAATTTCTCTTCATAACCGTCGGCATAGAAATAACGGGAAGAGTCGGGGGTATGAATCTCGTCGATGAGGTAGATTTTACCATTGGCTTTGCCGAATTCGTACTTGGTATCTACCAGAATCAGGCCTTTTTGGGCGGCGATTTCACTGCCGCGCTGGAACAATGCCATGGTATATTTCTCCAAAACGGCATAATCTTCGGGAGAAACGAGGCCGCGGGCCAGGATTTCCTCCTTGGAAATATCCTCATCGTGCAGACCTTGCTCCGCTTTGGTGGTAGGGGTGATGATGGGCTGCGGGAATTTCTGGTTCTCGCGCATGCCTTCGGGCAGTTTTACCCCGCAGATCTCACGGGCGCCGTTCTTGTAGCTGCGCCATGCGCTGCCGCAGAGATAGCCACGCACAATCATTTCAACGGGAAAACCTTCGCAGCAGATGCCCACGGTCACCATGGGATCGGGACTGGCCAGTTTCCAGTTGGGACAGATGTCGGCAGTGGCATCCAGGAATTTGGAAGCAATCTGATTCAGAATTTGACCCTTGCAGGGAATACCCTTCGGAAGGATGACATCAAAGGCTGAAATACGATCAGTAGCCACCATAACCAGCTTATCGTCAATAGTATATACATCTCTTACTTTTCCGTGGTACACATTGCGCTGACCCGGAAATTGAAAATCGGTTTTTGTTAAGGCTGTCATGAAATTAAAATTTTTTAACGTGCAAATTTACACAAAATTCTCGAATTACACGCAGACGGATAAATTTATTGCAACGCATAAATATTAAGAGGAAAAACAATAGTTTTCAATTCACAAATGTGCAAATGTCTTTTACCAATTAATCAATTTGCTAATTAACAAATTTGCTAATTATTTTTCGTATTTTTGCACTTTAAAATCCGAAAAAATGCAGAATAATACTGACACGAAAAAAACCAGCTCCTTGAAATCTGTTATCCAGCTCATTATTTTCCTGAGCATTGGAGTATTTTTTATATGGTTGTCATTGCGGGGCATGACTCCTGAGAATTATGCGGAGATCAAAAAAGAAATTCTGAGCATCAACAATCCCAAGAGTTGGATGTTTATTATACTTTCCATGTTGTGTGGAGCTTGTGCTCATTATGTGCGCGCGCTGAGAAATATCGAAATGATCAAACCTTTGGGCTATAAGGTGCGCAAAAGTATGGGTTTCTTCTCGGTGATGGTATGCTATCTGGCCAATTTGGGCTTGCCCCGTGCCGGAGAGGTGCTGCGCTGCGTGTTCTTGCAGAAATATGAGAAAGTTCCTTTCCAGAAATCCTTGGGAACAGTGGTGGCTGAAAGGGCATTCGACCTTGTATGTTGGCTGTTCCTGCTCATCATTGTCATAGTCCTCAACACCTCATTGTTGTCGCAAATTGTGGTTGAGGAGCAGTCCGGACTTACCTTGGGCGTATGGATGGAGCAGAAGGGAATGAGTATGCTGACCAATTATAAGATGTACATAGCCTTGGCAGTGTTGGTTGTGGCAGGCATTTTGATATACAAAACCCGCAAAAAATGGGGAAAAATATCCTTTTTTGCCAAAGTGAAGAATTTCTTTGTGGGCATTTGGCAGGGACTGATTTCCATCAAGGATTTGAAAAACCCATGGCCATTTATCGGATACACTGTGCTGATGTGGTTTTTGTATTTTCTGGGCACCTACGTATGTTTCTTCGCCTTTGACTTCCTGCGGGATTTGGGACCTGCACCTGCGTTCACTGTGCTGATATTGAGCACTATAGCATTTATGGTGGCCCAAGGTGGTTTGGGAGCCTATCCGTGGATGGTGGCCCAGGTGCTGTTGCTGTACGGGGTGACCGTAGAGAAGGGTTTGGCAGCGGGCTGGATTGGCTGGTTGGGACAAACCGTCATGATTATTGTATTCGGAATCGCTTCGTTGATTATCGCTTCTTTCATGAAGGACAGTACGGAAAATGTGGTGAAACAAGCGGAAGAAAATGTGGAGTAGCAAGAGGAAAAGGCATAAAATCGGGATGAAAGAAAAAGAAAAGGATATTAGAGCAGGCAAAAGGCTGATTCAGAAGCTTTTGTTGACTGGGATTTTCTCTGCGGCATTGTTGTCGTTACGGGCACAGGCCGTGGACATCTCCCTGCATAGCCTTGTAGCGGCGCAGAAGGATACCGCCGTGGTATCTGTCTTGCAGGATATGGACGACATGGAATTGGGTGACAAGGATTTTATTCAGGAGACTTACCAGATTCCGGGATACAGTCTGTATGACCAATACTGGGACACGGAGCATATTTGCAGCAGGCGTCTGGCCATTCCCTTTGGCGGGAATCCGTTGCGAATTATTCTGGTGCAGAGCAACAACAACCCCTTCTTTTATCCGTGTATCGGCAACAATACCGTAGTTGCGGCTTACGGAATGACGAAAGGAGGCAATTTTCATCCGGGAGTGGATATTGCAGTGAAAGAAGGCTCTCCGGTGAAATGCTGTTTTGACGGGGTGGTGCGGATGGCCAGGATTTACGGCGATTACGGCAGGGTAGTGGTGGTGCGCCATTACAACGGCTTGGAAACCGTATATGCCAATTTGAGCAAAATCATGGTGAAACCGGGACAGATTTTGCAGGCAGGGGATATTATCGGGGCGTCGGGCAGAGCGCAGAAAACAGGGGCAGAGCAGTTGCATTTCGAAACCCGGTTTATGAATGAATGTTTCAATCCGGACATGTTCATCGATTTTGACTACATGGAGTTGAGAGACAATACTTTGATTTTGAATGAGTCGGACTTGGCATTGGAAAGGGAAGTTGAGCTTAAGTCTGTGACAGAGTCCCAACCTGACAAACAGGCGAATGGTAAAAAAGAAGGGAATCCGCAACAGCCTCAAACGGACGGCCAGGCGGAGTATCACATAGTAAAAGCAGGGGAGACGATGTACAGGATTTCTGTGCAGTACCATATTCCTTTGGCAAAATTATTGCAGATGAACAATATGAAGGAGACGGATGTGATAGACATCGGTCAGAAGATCAGGATAAAATAAAAAAGGGTGCCCGTTTGAGCACCCTTTTTTATTGTCGATAAAAGCAGATTATCTGCGGGGTTTGTTCTGCAGAGTAGCAGGAGCTGGTTCAGGAGCATTAGTTTTTTCGATAGCCTTAACTGTTTCATCTGTACCTTTCTGGATAGCTTTCTTAGCGATGGTTTTGCCAGCTTTTTCAGCTTCTTCCTTAACAGTAGTTTCTTCTTCAACCACTGCAGTCTCTTCAACTACGGGTTCTTCAACCACTACTTCTTCAACTACGGGTTCTTCAACTACTGCTTCTTCAGTAGCTTCTTCAGCTTTGTTACCACAAGCGACGAACAAAGCGCCAGCCAATAAAACTAAAAATAATTTTTTCATTGTTTTGTGATTTAAATGGTTTTTATTGTGTTAAATTATTTTGCGGGAACGTAAGTCAAAGTGAATGAATAAGCTTCCTTGGCAGGATTGTTAGTAGCATTGAAAGTGTATTTCACTCTCAATTGAGTTTCAGACAGTTCCAGAATATCAGCGGTTTCTTGTACATCATCATAGAAGAAAGGAATCTGGAAAGTCAGCTTGGTTTCGTCGCTGTTGAATTTCCAAGTGCCAACACCGTGGTCGCCAGACTGGTAATCGCTACCGTCAGCTGGAACTTTGGAACCACCGTTGATTTTCATGTTGCCGTTAGACTCAAATTTGAGGATGTCGTCCAACTCATAGTCATAGAGGTAACCCTCAGTCATCAGGTCGGTGCAGTATGAACCATCAGCCATGTGGTAAGAGGGTGAAGAAGTAGCAGCTGAGAGAACCCAACCTTTTTCAATGCTTAATTTTTCAGTGTTTGTTTTTTCTTTTTTCTTTCCGCAGGAAGACAAGCTCAAAGCGAAAACAGCGATTAACGCAAAAACTAATACTTTTTTCATGATAGATTGATTTTAAGGTTAATATTAAGTGTTTTTTGTTTATTCGATTTAATGTTTTTTCAAATTCTCCCAATTCACAAAAAGTAATGCAAAAGTACAGCAATATTCCATACAAAAATCATGTTTCGGGAAATTTTTTCTAAAAAAAGTTAAACAATAGTTTTTTTTAAATGTAATTACCTTATAATCAATAAGATAATAATTATTCTTTTGAAACCGAAAAAAAACTGACATAGAAATGTGAAAGGTGAAGAATTTTTTTGTAATTTTACCCGCTGAAAATTTTGCACGGAGAGATGGCCGAGTGGTCGAAGGCGCACGCCTGGAAAGTGTGTAAACGCCGAAAGCGTTTCAAGGGTTCGAATCCCTTTCTCTCCGCTTTTTTTATGAGATTAAAAATCAATAAGATAGAAAAGAAATAATAATCAAAATCATTAATTAAACAAGTAGTATCAATATGAAAAAACTGATCGCTTTATTCACCGTAGCAGGTTTTTTGACCTTCGGTATGGCAAACATGGCGTTTGCACAAAATGAACAGAAAACTGACAATTCTGCCCAGACGGAAGAAGTTGCCGAGGCAGAAGAGGCACCCGCAGAACAAGCCGTTTTGATGGAAGATGCGGACGAAACTCCCCAGCAGGGTCTGCATTATGTTTTGAAAGAGAAATACATCCAGGGTGGTGCATTGTGGATGACCCCGGTGTTGATCTGTTTGATTTTAGGTTTGGCACTGGTTATCGAAAGAATATTTTATTTGAACCTGGCTTCTGTCAATTCAGAGAAATTATTGATGAAGGTGGAAGACGCTATCAAGACCGGTGGTATTGAAAAGGCAAAAGAACTCTGCCGCAACACCAAAGGCCCCTTGGCTTCTGTGTTCTATCAGGGTTTGGACCGTTACGATGAGGGTCTGGATTCCGTAGAAAAGTCAGTTGAAGCATACGGTGCCGTTCAGATGGGCCGTCTGGAAACCAACCTCAGCTGGATCGCCTTGTTCCTCGCTCTGGCTCCGTCACTCGGTTTCATGGGTACTGTAATCGGTATGGTTCAGGCATTCGACGATATCGAACGCGCTGGTGATATTTCTCCGACCATTGTTGCTGGTGGTATGAAAGTGGCTTTGTTGACCACCGTATTCGGTTTGATCACCGCTATCATTCTTCAGGTTTTCTACAACTACATCCTGTCAAAGATTGACTCTATCGTGAACGACATGGAGAACGCCACCATTTCCTTCATGGATATCTTGGTGAAAAACAAAGTTAAATAATTGAGTTTTCAATTTCAAAACGACTTCTTATTATGAAGAATATTGTAAAAATATTAATATTTGTAGTGGCCATCATTGCTGTTGTGCTTTCAGTTTGGTTCGCTGGCGTTTTCGATCAGGACAAGCTGGACAAGTACAATGAGGTACTGGTTGTGAACGACAACAATCCCGAAATGATTGCTGACTTCCAAGCCACCACCCCTGAAAACCTCTCGGAATTCGTGAGTAAGTATCGTACTGCCGGTTATGACATGGCTACCGATCTGAAAGCGAAACAAGTTCAAAAGGATATTCTTTATACTTACATTGTGGAATTGCGCGAGCTGACCGCCGAGACATTCCCCGAATATCAGGCGAATTTTGCCAACCATTCCAAAGTTTTGTTTGCCAATGCGGAAAACACCCAGGCTTATATTGATGGTTTTAACGGTGTGAGTGATTTTGAACATTTGAACCATTATATCTCCACTTTGGAAGACCAGTACAGTGTGGTAAAACAGGAATTCATCGAGCAGAAAAGCTATAACAAAGCATACAACTCTATCGTGAACCAGGCCGACGCTGTGGATCAGGTTGTCTCTGAATCCAAGAAGGCCGAGGATTTGGCTACTTTACAAGCCGACGTGAAACAGTTTTTGTTCAATGGCAAATTGCTGAATGTGGTCGTGACCTTGACCTATGTACTGTTTATCATCACCATTCTCCTTCTGCTTGTTTTTGCTGTGAAGGCCATCTTCACCAATATCAAATCATCAACCAAGACTTTGGTGGTCATTGTGGTATTTGCTGTGGTGATACTTTTAGGATATCTGCTGGCATCTCCTGAATTGACGCCATCAGCTATCAAGATGCAGCTTACACCCAATAATGTCAAATGGATTGGCGCCGGTATGTTCGTATTCTATGTCGCCTTCTTTGGTGCTATCTGCGCAGTAATCTACGCTGCCATCAGCGGTGCAATAAAAAACAGAAAATAAAATGGCAAAAAAAGTTCCAGGAATTAATACAGGATCGTCGGCAGACATCTCGTTCTTGCTGCTGACTTTCTTCTTGTTGACCTCATCCATCAATACAGAACAGGGTATTCCTCGTCGTCTTCCGCCCCCAAAGGAAAAAGACGCCAAGGAACAAAAGGTTGATATCAATCAGCGTAATGTGTTGAACGTGACGGTGAACTTCCAGGATCAGATTTCCGTGAACGGAGAGCAGATGGATATTTCACTGCTGAAACAGACGGCAATGGATTTTCTGGAAAATGCCAACAACGACCCTCACAAACCTGAAAAGAAATATGTTGATATCGACAACATGGGTGAATATGCCGTTTCTCAAGGAGTTATCTCTTTGACCAACGACCAGGGTACCACTTATAATATGTATGTCCAGGTGCAGAATGAATTGCAAAGAGCCGTCAACGAGCTTCGTGACAAAGTGTCCTCCAACTATTTCGGCAAGAAATACGAGAATTTGGACACCGCTCTCCAAAAATCCATTCAAAAGGCTGTTCCGATGAATATCTCCGAAGCACCGCCTATCGATTACGGTAAAACAGAATAAGCTATGGCAAGATTTAGAAAAGAAGAGAAAAAAGTGACACCGGACCTGAATATGGGTTCCATGTCAGATATTATCTTTATGTTCTTGTTCTTCTTCATGGTGATCACCACCATGCGTGAGGCTACGTTGAAAGTAAGATTCCAACCTCCAAAGGCTACGGAAATCCAGAAATTGGAGAAGAAGTCATTGGTGGCTAACATCTACATTGGCGCTCCTATCAGTAAAAATGAGAACACACTTCCTCCCGGAAAGGTTTCTGTGCAGTTGAATGACCAGACCATCAAGGCAGAACAGCTTGCCGCTGATGTGCGTGACTTCATCGGTACCGAAAAGGAATCAAGAAGCGAGGAAGACAAGAACAAACTGACCTTCTCTTTGAAAGTTGACAAGGATGTGCAGATGCGCTATGTGAACACTATCAAAAACGAGCTGCGCCAAAACAATGCCTTGAAAATCAACTATGCAACAGGAAAGAAATCTGAAATGAAATAGTTTTGTCTATAATGATTTTTACAAAAGGGTGGCCTTTCAGTCGCCCTTTTTTTATAAAAAAACAATGCTATGATACAATCCATGACCGGTTTCGGCAAGACTTCCATCCAAGTGGAAGGAAAGTCTGTCAATATAGAAATCAGAACCTTGAACAGCAAGCAGTTGGACTTGACAATCCGCATGGCTTCGTTGTTCCGCGAGATGGAGAATGAGGTTCGTAATATCGTGGCACAGAAACTTTTACGTGGAAAAATAGAAGTTTCTATTTATATTGAGAAAACCGAAAAACCGCAGGTCTCTATTGACAAAGAACTGGCGAAAGCATACTATCACCAACTCGTTGAACTATCTCAAGAAGTGGAAAACCCTGTACAAAGTGACATTTTCTGCCAGTTGCTGCGCTTGCCTGACGTGGTGACTTCTTCCAAGGAGGAACTGACAGACGAGCTAAAATCCGCTGTAATGGCCGCTCTGGAGCAAACCTGCGACAAGGTGGTGGCCTACCGTTTGGAAGAAGGTAGCCATCTGGCTGCGGATTTCGCCAAACGCATCAAGATGATCGATGAGATGGTGGAAGAAATCACGCCGTTTGAGCAGAACAGGATTGTCACTATCCGTAACAAATTCATCTCCAATTTGTCGGAATTACCGGTGCAGTATGACAATAACCGCTTGGAGCAGGAAATTATCTTTTATCTTGAAAAACTGGATATCACAGAGGAAAAAGTGCGTTTGAAAAAGCATTGCTCCTATTTCATGGATACCATGAACGGCGAGCAGTCGCAGGGCAAAAAACTGGGCTTTATCGTGCAGGAAATAGGCCGTGAAGTGAATACCACCGGCTCCAAATGCAACGATTTCAATATCCAGCAGATTGTTGTCCGCATGAAAGACGAAGTGGAAAAGTTGAAGGAACAGTTGGCGAATGTGCTGTAAGACGTGAAGACGGTTAGACGTACACTGACGTGTACTCGGGGAGACGAGGAGACGTACACGCAGTGTACTCGGTTAGAAGGTTAGAAGGTTAGAAGGTGAGAAGAGAAGAAAATATCGTCTAACCGAGTGAACGAAGTGAACGACTTCCCGAGCGAATGCAATGAGCGACTGTCCGAATAAACAAAAAACAACAAAAATGAGCAACATCTTATCCCTTGTAGGTCGCCCGAATGTGGGCAAATCCACCTTGTTCAACCGCCTGACCCAGACCAAGGAGGCGATTGTCGATTCCGTGTCGGGGGTGACCCGTGACCGCAACTACGGCAAGGCCGACTGGTGCGGCTATGAGTTTTCCGTTATCGACACCGGTGGTTATGTGGTGGGTTCCGATGATATTTTCGAGAGCGAAATCCGCAAACAGGCGGCATTGGCCATTGATGAGTCGGATGTAATTGTGCTGTTGGTGGACGGCCGCGAAGGTTTGACCCCTCTGGATGAGGAAGTTGCCATGATGCTCCGCAAGTCGAAAAAGCCGTTCTACTTGGCGGTCAACAAAATTGACAGTCCTTCCAACTTTTTGGATTACACCGAGTTTTACTCTTTGGGTTTTGAAAACATTTACCCCATTTCGGCCGTGTCGGGCAGTGGTACTGGAGAATTATTGGATGAAGTGGTGAAGCATTTCTCCAAAGATGAGAATGTGCAGTTGGAAGAGTTGCCTAAAATCACTATTGTAGGAAAACCCAATGTGGGAAAATCCTCCATTATCAACACTTTTTTGGGTTATGAGCGTCATATTGTAACTCCTATTGCCGGCACCACCCGCGACTCCATCTATACCCGCTATACTGGTTTCGGCTTCGACTTCTACCTCATCGATACGGCAGGTTTGCGTAAGAAGAAAAAGGTGGAGGAAGACCTGGAGTTCTATTCGGTGATGCGTACTATCAGGGCCATTGAGAATAGCGATGTATGTATCCTGATGTGCGACGCTTCGCAGGGATTCGATGCTCAAGACTTGAATATTTTCAGTTTGGCGGCACGCAACCGCAAAGGTATTGTAGTGGTGATGAACAAATGGGATTTGGTGGAGAAGGACAACAAAACCCACAAACAGTACGAAGAGTTGGTACGCCAGCGTATAGCTCCTTTTACTGATGTGCCCATCATTTTCACCTCTGTTATTAACAAGCAGCGTATTTACAAGGTGTTGGAGTCCGCCATTGAGGTGCATAAGAACCGGAGCCGTAAGATCAGCACATCGGAATTGAATGACGTGATGTTGCCCATTATCAATCAGACCCCGCCGCCGATGAACAAGGACAAGGTTATCAGAATCAAGTATGTGACCCAGCTGAAGACCTCTTTCCCGGCGTTCGCGTTCTTTTGCAATCTTCCACAGTATGTGAAAGACAGCTACAAAAGATTCTTGGAGAATCAGATACGCGAACATTGGAATTATTCGGGTGTACCGATGGAAATATATTTCAGAAGAAAATAAAAAATCAAAACATGAAAAAAATCATTGCCATTGTTGTATTGTCGCTGTGCTGTATCAGCATGGTCATGGCTCAGGGCCAAGGTACTTTCAGAGCAGGTTTGCGTATAGGACCCAATTTCTCCACATTGTATGGGTTGCAGACGGACGGACAGAAGATTCCGACTCTGTTTTCCGCAGAGGAGAAATACAAAATGAAACCTGGTGTCAGGGCAGGTTTTGTCTTTGACATCGGCTTGACGGATGTGATTTCCATACAGCCTGCCATCTATTATTCTTTGCAGCGATGGGGTTCCAAGGGACAGTTCAATTTTGATGATACGTTGGTCATGAAGACAGAAGAGGTGATGAGCATGCAGCTGATTCAGATTCCGGTGCTGGTCAACTTCAGGATAGCCTTCAAGAACAATTATAACTATGCCTTTGTTTTCGGGGTGGGCCCGTATTTCAGTGTGGCCATGTTTGGACAAGATGTGATGGATGGACTTTTGATTGATCAATATACGGGAGAGTCTTTGTATATCCGTGGCAAAGCCAACTTTTATAAAGACGAGAGAATCAGCTATTATGTCACTGACAAAAGCGGTTATGCGCAAGAATATACCACGGGATACGACAAGCGTCCTTTCCACCGCTGTGACTTCGGTTTCACCATTGCCGGAGGCTTTGAGCTGAAGAAATTCTATATCGGTGTGGCTTGTGATTTAGGGGTGATTAACACGGCCAATACCAAAGAGTGGGAAGATGCCGGCATCAGAGGCTACACTCAGCGGAACCTCAATCTCCAGGCTACTTTGGGGTACTATTTTTAATTAGCGACCATATCAATTTCCTCGCGCAGGTTATCCATCACAAACTGGGTTCTTTCGCTGGTGTTCTTGCCCATGAAATAATCCAGCAGGTGGCGTATGTCCACATCTTTGGACAGTACCACAGGTTCCAGACGGATGTTTTTGCCGATGAA
The DNA here is from genome assembly GCA_017964255.1 of Bacteroidales bacterium. Classification (GTDB taxonomy): domain Bacteria; phylum Bacteroidota; class Bacteroidia; order Bacteroidales; family WCHB1-69; genus RUG11690. The sequence continues at coordinate 23,921 of JAGCSI010000106.1, forward strand.
ATTCTTGAATTCGGTGGGGGAGATTTCACCCAAACCTTTGAAACGTGTAATTTCGGCCTTTGCACCGCACTTTTTGATAGCCGCGGCCTTTTCCTCGTCCGAATAGCAATAATGCGTCTGCTGCTTGTTTCTGACCCTGAAAAGGGGTGTTTCGAGAATATACACATGGCCGGCCTTGACTAGGTCGGGGAAATATTGCAAGAAGAAAGTCAGCATGAGGATGCGGATGTGCATGCCGTCAGCATCAGCATCGGTGGCAATGACGATGTTGTTGTAGCGGAGACCGTCCAGTCCATCCTCGATGTTCAGCGCTGCCTGCAGCAAACTCAGCTCTTCGTTGCGATATAGGGCGCTCTTGTTGGTGTTGTAGGTGTTCAGCGGTTTGCCGCGGAGACTGAAAACCGCTTGGGTATTGGCGTCGCGGGAAGTGGTGATGGAGCCGGAGGCGGAGTCTCCCTCGGTGATGAAAATAGTGGTCTCCACACCTCTCGCATCGTTGGTATTGAAGTGATAGCGGCAGTCACGGAGCTTGCGGTTGTGCAGGCTCACTTTTTTCTGGGTCTCTTTGGATTGTTTCTTGATGCCGGCAATCTCTTTTCTTTCTTTTTCAGATTCCTGAATTTTTTTCTGAATGATTTCCGCCACATCCAAATGCATGTGGAGGTACTTGTCCAATAACTTGGAGACAATGTCATTGACATAGTTTCTGATG
>JAGCSI010000107.1 GCA_017964255.1 Bacteroidales bacterium
AATCAGACATGGTGGTTGCTACATGGAATTGCCGGATTTGGGTACACCGTTATTTTCCACCACGACGAGCTTGCAGATGAATGAAGTGACCATCAGCAATAATGCTCCCGCCAACCACCTTTACCCTGCAGGCGAGACAGTAGTGACCTGGGTGGCCAAGAGTCTGTGTGGTGACAGCATCACCTGCGAACAGAAGATTAATGTCAGCTTTGCACCTTGTTCTGATGCGGTGGATTACGAAGGCAATCACTATCCTGCTGTCCGTTTGGGAAGTGGCTGCAAGTGTTGGACTACCGAAAATTTGAAGTCCACCAAGTACAGCGATGGCCGTGCTATAGAGGATGTGATGAGTTATTATTCTTCTCAATTCCCCAACACGACGGAAAATGTGAACATCTTTGGTCATCTGTACAATTGGTATGCGGCAGCCGATACCCAACGATATGGTTCTGTGGATTCTGTAGAAAGAGCCTATAATTTGGGTCATCGCATCCAGGGTATTTGTCCCGAAGGATGGTATCTGCCTACAGATGAGGATTTTGAAGAGCTGAATATGTATCCGGTTAATGATTTGCGTTCAACCTCCTATTGGATTAATGGAGGAAATAATACCAATGCTACAGGCTTCAACTCATTGCCTGGAGGTATGTATAATTGTGCTACCTCAAGATATGAAGATGGCATGGGCATCTCGTTCTATTGGAGCTGTCATCCTGTATTTGATTTAGCGTCGGGAGCCTTGATGGATTATGTTTGCGAAAGAATTCGCGAGGAAAATTTCTCCCGCTGCAACGGCTTTAGCGTCAGATGCGTGAAGGAGGAACAATAAGCAGGTAAAGTTGTTATTGAGCATGTTAGCCCTCGATTAGTTTCTGTAACTGTTCGAGGGCTTGTTGTACGGGGATGATTTCTGAAACGCGTTCCTTGCCTTTATATACCGCGGCGAGGCCGTTGGTGGCCCCCACAATGCCGTAGTCGGCATCGGCCATCTCGCCGGGACCGTTCACAATACAGCCCATCACGGCAAGCTTCAGCCCGGGATAGTGGGCGAAGCGCTCCTTGACCTGTGCCAACACCGACTCGATGTCGTATTGCGTGCGCCCACACGAGGGACAGGAGATGAACTCGGTTTTGCTCATTTTCAGACGGCAGGCCTGCAGGATGGTGGCGGCAAGGTTGTCATTTTCCGCTTGACTGAAATGCGGGTTCTCAATGCGGATGTCCTTGATTTTTTGCTGATAGTTCAAATAGCCGCTCATCGCTGCCGCTCCGGCAATCCAACGGTCGAAGTCGGGCTCGGACTTCTGGTAGATAAGCGTTTGGCCGGTAATATGGTAGTCTGTGTCTTTAAGGTCTTTAATGACTTTAATTAAGGTGTGTGCAAAAGGTGTCTCATTTTCTGGCTTTTCCGTCAACGAAACGCGGATGGTGTTGCCGATGCCCATCATCAGCAAAGCGCCGATGCCTGCAGCGGATTTCACACGGCCTTCTGTGCCATTACCCGCTTCGGTCACACCCAAGTGGATGGGGTAGAGGGTGCTTCTTTCTTGCATCATCTGGTAGAGGTCGAGGGTGGCGGCCATCATGGTGTTGACATTGCTGGCTTTCATCGAGAATACCATGTTGCGGAAGTCGTTTTTCTCGCAAATGTCCAACCATTCAATAGCCGACATGGCCATGGCGTGAGGCGTGTTGCCGTAGCGGCTGACAATGCGGTCGGCCAGCGAGCCATGGTTGATGCCGATGCGTAAGGCGGTGCCATGGGCTTTGCAGGTCTCAAACAGCGGTTTCGCCTTGGCCTCCATGGCGTCTAATGAGGATTGGTATTCTTCTTCGCTCAGATCCAAGGTTTTGAAATTGCGCTTGTCCACATAGTTACCTGGGTTGACGCGCACCTTCTCTACGATGCCTGCGGCGGCTTCCGCCACTTTGGGGTTGAAATGCACATCAGCAATCAGCGGGGTGTTAATGCCTTCTGCCCGAAGCTGTTCCTTGATTTGTCGGAGCGATTCTACTTCCTTCATGGAAGGCACCGTGATGCGCACCATCTCGGCTCCAGCGGCAATCATGCGTTTGCACTGGGCAACGGTGGCTTCTACATTCGCCGTGTCAGTATTGGTCATGGATTGCACCACCACGGGCTGTCCTTCGCCCAGGGTGATATTGCCGATGTAAACGTGTTGGAATTTCATGGTTTACAGTTTTTTAGAAGCCAGATAGCTGAGTTTGTACAAGTCTATCAGGGACATGCAAGGTTTCTGGCTCAAATGTTCTTGCATCTTTTCCGCTTTTCGCTCAAAGTGTCGTCCCAGAAGCTTGGCAAGCCCCAAATTTTTGCATCGCTGATAAGTTTTCAGTAATCTGTTTTCTTTCAGAAAAGAATGATTAATATTCTGATTTTCAGAAATATAAATTAAATTATCAATGGAAAGTCTTATCTTTTGTAAATATTCCTCATTGGTATCCAAACCTTCGTGATACAAGGGATTTTCAATGTGCATATAAGGAATTTGCTTCTGCTGCAATTGATAGCCAAAAAGGGTGTCCTCGTGGCCGTAAGTGGTCAGATTTTCATCAAATTGTATTGCTTCAAAAACAGACTTGCTGATGATGACATTGAAAGGCGTAAAATGATGATAAGGCCTTTTGTTGCGTTGCTCCGCGCTTTCCTCTTCGCGTCGCTTGCCGTAATACCAGCGCAGAAGATATTGGTTATCAGGTTTTTCCTTGCGATAGGCGATGCCTCCGTTAATCACAAAAGCTTGATGCGGACGCATCTTTTCGATGGCATCCATATATTTTTTAATGTAATCCTGATTCCCGACCATTGCGTCGCAATCAATGAACAGCAAATAGGGATATTTTGTTTTTGTCGCCAAGAGGTTGCGGATTTTGGCGCGTCCCATATTCTTTTGATTCTGAATGTATTGAACATTGTTCAACTGGGCTAAACTTGCATTTTTCTCGCGATATTCAGCATTATCTGAACAGTCATCAGCTAGAATAATCTCATAAGAAATACCCGCTTGTGCCAGCTGTTGGTCAAGTGCGGTGACTAAGCGGTTGACATCGTGGTTGAAGATGGGAATCAGGACAGAGAGCATATTACAAGACTGAGTCAATCAGTTTGCCGTTTTCGATGCAGATAGTTCTGGATGCAAATTTGTCAATCATGCTGAAATTGTGGGTGGCCATCAGAACGGTGGTGCCGCTTTTTTTATTGATGTCGTGGAAAATTTTGAAGATTTCCTCGGAGGTGATGGGGTCAAGGTTTCCGGTGGGCTCATCGGCCAGCAGTATGTCGGGCTTGTTGAGTAGGGCGCGGGCGATACACACACGCTGCTGCTCGCCGCCGGACAGCTGGTAGGGATAGCGGAAGTCCTTGGTAGCCAAGCCGACCAGGTCCAGCACTTCCTCGCAGCGGTTGCCCATGGCCAGTTTGTCTTTCCAACGGGTGGCACGCAACACATACATCAAGTTCTCCAGTACGGTCATGTCAGACAGCAACTGATAATCTTGGAACACCATACCCAAGCTTTTGCGCAATTCGGGTATCTGTCTCTTTTTCAGTTTCAGCAGATCGTAACCATTGATGTAAGCCTCTTCGCCTTCAGCGGGAACTTCTGCAATCAGGGTTTTCAGGATGGAGGACTTGCCGCTGCCAGTCTTGCCAATCAGATAGACGAACTCGCCTTTGCGGACGCTCATGCTTACCTGCGGCAATATCAGAATTTTACGCTGGTAAATGTTGATGTTCTTCAGCGAAATGATAGGCTTGTCTTCAGAACTTGTGCTGTTATGCGGTGCAAGTTGTGTTTCCTGTTCCTCATTGCCTTCCTGAACCGGAGTGATGTCGCTGTTTGCTGTCTCGACATTCTCTTGTTCCAGAGAGTCTTGTATGTTTTCGTTTTGATCCATAACTCGAATAAATCAATATGAATAATTTATGCGTCGATGTTGGCGTATTTGGCGTTCTGCTCGATGAACTCGCGGCGCGGGGGCACCTCGTCACCCATCAGCATGGCGAACACACGGTCAGCGTCAGCGGCATTCTCGATGGTTACCTGGCGCAAAGTACGGCGGTGCGGGTCCATGGTGGTGCTCCACAGCTGCTCCTCGTTCATCTCACCCAAACCTTTGTAGCGCTGCACGTGCAGACCGGCTTCGTTGGCACCGTTGTTGGTCATTTCGGCCACCAGTGCCACACGTTCCTCATCGGACCAAGCATACTGCTCGTTGGTGCCTTTCTTCACAAGGTAGAGCGGGGGAGTGGCGATATAAACGTGGCCTTCCTCGATCAGTTCTTTCATGTGGCGGAAGAAGAAAGTCAGAATCAGCGTGGCGATATGGCTACCATCCACATCAGCATCGGTCATGATGATCACTTTGTGATAACGTAACTTGGAGATATTCAGTGCTTTGCTGTCTTCTTCCGTACCGATGGTCACACCCAAAGCAGTGTAGATATTCTTGATTTCCTCGCTTTCCAGCACGCGGTGCTGCATGGCTTTCTCCACGTTCAGAATCTTACCTCTCAAAGGCAGAATAGCCTGATGCTTGCTGTCGCGGCCCTGCTTGGCAGTACCGCCTGCAGAGTCACCCTCGACGAGGAACAACTCGCATTCCTCAGCGTTTTTGGAGGAGCAGTCCGACAGCTTACCGGGGAGTCCGCCGCCGCTGAACACACTCTTGCGCTGTACCATCTCGCGGGCCTTACGGGCAGCCTGACGGGCGGTAGCAGCCAGGATCACCTTATCCACAATCTCCTTGGCATCCTTCGGATTCTCTTCGAGATAATAAGTCAGCATCTTGCCCACGATACGGTCCACAATACCCTTCACCTCGTCGTTGCCCAACTTGGTCTTGGTCTGTCCTTCGAACTGAGGTTCAGCTACTTTCACCGAGATGATGGCGGTCAAACCTTCACGGAAGTCGTCACCGGTAATTTCGATTTTCTGTTTGGCCAGTTTCTCCAGCATCTTGCTGTCGTCGGCATATTTCTTCAAAGTACGGGTCAACGCGCTTCTGAAACCGGTCAGGTGGGTACCACCTTCAATGGTATTAATATTGTTGACGTATGAGTGGATATTCTCGGTGAAAGAGGTGTTGTACTGCATCACAATCTCTACGGGAACGCCTGTTTCGGCACCGTCATCCTCCATATACATGGGATGCTCCATGATTTTCTCACGACCACCGTCCAGGTATTTGATGAAATCCTTCAAACCTTCTTTGGAATAGAAAGTTTCGCTCAGTGGCTGGCCGTTGTCGTCTTTAACGCGTAAGTCGGTAATGGTCAGGGTGATACCTTTGTTCAAGAAGGCCAATTCTTTCATACGGGTAGCCAGAGTCTGGTAGTGGTACTCGTGCATGATGAAGATGCTGTCGTCGGGTTTGAACCAGATCAGAGTACCGCGACGGTCGGCCTTGCCTACTTCCTTCACGGGGTACAGCGGGTGACCGTATTCATATTCCTGCATGTAGTGGATGCCGTTTCTGAAGACCTCGGCGCGCAGCTGTTTGGACAGGGCGTTGACGCAGGATACACCCACGCCGTGCAAACCGCCAGAAACCTTGTAGGAGTCCTTGTTGAATTTACCGCCGGCGTGCAGCACCGTCAAAACGACTTCCAGAGCTGATTTCTGCTCTTTCTCGTGCCAGTCGGTCGGGATACCACGGCCGTTGTCCAATACTGAAATGGAGTTATCTTCATGAATAGTCACCTCGATTTTGTCGCAGTGACCTGCCAATGCTTCGTCAATGGAGTTGTCCACAACCTCATAGACCAAGTGGTGCAAACCGCGCTCTCCGACATCGCCAATGTACATGGCGGGGCGTTTTCTAACCGCCTCTAATCCTTCCAACACCTGAATATTCTCCGCGGTGTATTCGTGCTCTTGGGGTTGTTTGTTTTCTAATTCGCTCATAATCAATACTATAATTTATTTTTAAGACTATGCAAAGATAATAAAAAAATCCTAATTTTGCACCAAAAAAATGGCCTTAATTTTTGATTTTTTGAATTGATTTTGCTCCGCATGAAAAAAGTACAGCTTCCTGTTTCTAAAAGTTTGTATATCAGAAAGTTGATATATGATTTTCTGAAATATCACCGACTGGATGATATCGGGGCTGGTTTTCCGGAGGATGTGCGGATTGTGCATGAAAGTCTCCGCAGAATTCAAAAGGCTGAAACAGAGCAAAATCCGACCAATGAAGCGGTGCGTATTGATGTGCGGGATTGCGGTGCCGCTTACCGTTTTCTGATGGCAGTGCTGGCGGTCACCCCGGGACAATGGCTTTTGACGGGCACCCCTCGTTTGCTGCAGCGTCCTATTGACGAATTGGTGCAGGTTTTGCGTGAGATGGGTGCGGAGATACAATGGTGTTCCTGTAGAGACGCACGGCCGTGCGTCTCTACAAATGAATATGGTGGTTGCTGGCAAATTCAGGGTAAAACCCTCCATGCTTCAGAACTGACTATCGATTGTACCCGCTCGGGACAGTTCGCCAGTGCCCTGTGGCTGATTTCCGATAAAATAGGTTTGAAAAAACTGCATGTCCTGCCTGAAAATCCATCGTCCGCCGCTTATATCGCTATGACCAAGTCGATTGTGGAGAGCAAGGCTGATCTGAATGCCAAGCGTATGGGCGATTGGAGCGCCGCAGTGTATTGGTACGCCCGCTTGCTCTTGGAGGGACAGATGTATGGGGCACAAAGGTCGCAATCTTCCTCAGACACTGTTTCTTGTGATGCGCCAGTTTCCTATAAATTGTTACATCTTGATTTGCAATCTCTTCAGTCTGATGCAATTATCGCCCAATGGTTCGCCCAATGGGGCATTGTCAGTCGTCAGGAGGAGGATGGAGTGGTGATTGAGTTTAAGGATGTTATTGATTGTCAAAAGAATACGCTAACTTCTGACGATGAGAATACTTCTCGGAAAGAAGAAATTAAATTGGATAAAAGTGCTGATTCTCAAGGCGATATGATTGAGTTGGAGATGAACCAGAATTTGGACCTCGTGCCTGTCTTAGCCTGTATGGCTTGTCTATGGCCTAAAAAGATGGTTTTCAATGGGGTGGCCAATCTGAAATACAAGGAGTCCAACCGTCTGCAAATCATTCAGGAACAATTGTCTTCCTTTGCTATAATTGAAATAAAATCATACAACGGAATCCCCGACAATCAAGTGGTTATTAATCCAATTTGTAGATACGGAGTGTGCCCTGTCTCTGATGAAGACGGTGTCGCATCCCGTGGAGACGTGCCATGTCGCGTCTATACAAATAATGATGCGATTTCTCACATAGACGCAATGAATTGCGTCTATACAAACGACGTCCGTTCGAATATTCCACCAGGAATTTTCTCTTTCAACGCTCACAACGACCACCGCTTTGTGATGGGCTTCTCGTTGTTTGCCTTAAAAGGAAAGGTGCTAATTAAAGATTTCGATTGTGTGCGGAAATCATACCCCGACTTCAAAGCTGAGGGTGTCGTAACCGGGACGGATATGCTCGGGTAAGGTCTGGATAATATCCGCATATTTGCCCAAATTGTGAGAAATATGGGTCAGATAGGCCATTCGGGGTTTCAACTCGTTGATAATGGCAGTGGCCTGTGCCAAATTGAAATGGGAGTAGTGTTCTTTGTGTCCCAATGTGTTGATTACCAAAGTGTCTAAACCTCTCAGTTTATTCATTTCTTTCGGAGAGATAAAGCTGCCGTCGGTGATATAGGCGAAATTCTGGATACGGTAGCCTAAAATCGGCATGGTGAGGTGCAACACGTGGATCGGGATAATCTCCACACCATTGATGGTAAATGGGTCGTCCTTGACGGCTTTCAGTCCCAGCATAGGTACACCGGGATATTTGTGTTCGGCAAATGCGTAATCAAAATTTTTCTTGACAATGCCGATGGTCCTGGGCAGACCGTAAATGTCTATGGTTTTGTGGTTGAGGAAGTTGATGGGTCTCACATCGTCGATGCCACCCACATGGTCGGTGTGCTCGTGGGTGAGCAAAATGGCGTCGATGTCCGTGATTTTGTTGGTCAGCAGCTGCTGCCGCAGGTCGGGACCGGCATCAATGAGCAGTTTCACCCCGTCCACTTCCACAAAGGCGGAGGTGCGTAGCCGATGGTCCCTCGGATCAGCGGAAGTGCACACGTCGCAGGTGCATCCCACGATGGGGACGCCCTGCGATGTGCCAGTTCCTAAAAGTGTTACCTTTATCAAAGTAGTATCTTATTTAAGTCCTCTTTTCTTGAGTAAGGGGTCGATGGAGGGTTCTTTGCCGCGGAATGCCACATACAATTTCATGGCATCGTCGGTGTTGCCTCTTTCCAGAATGTTGGTTCTGAATGCTTTGGCGGTTGCTTGGTCAAACAGACCGTTCTCTTTGAAAGCTTCGAAAGCGTCGCTGTCCAGTACGGCAGCCCAGGTGTAGCTGTAGTATCCAGCGCTGTAACCGCCAGCGAAGATGTGCTGGAAATAAGGACTTCTGTATCTGGAGATGATTTCGGGAATCAGACCGATTTTGGCCATCTGCTGGTCCTCATACTCAGGAAGTTGAACCTGTGTGGGTTCGGTAATCACGTGATAATCCATGTCTAAAATAGAGGCAGCCAGCAGTTCAGTGTTGATGAAGCCTTGTCCGTAGGTGCCGCAGTCTTCCAGTTTCTTGATCAGCTCTTCGGGAATGACTTCGCCAGTCTGGTAATGTTTGGCGTACATGCGCAATACTTCGGGTTCGCTGGCCCAGTTCTCCATGATCTGTGAGGGCAGTTCCACAAAGTCGCGTGACACGTTAGTACCTGACAGAGAGCGGAAACGGCATTTCGAGAAGATGCTGTGCAAGCCGTGACCGAATTCGTGGAAGAAGGTCTCGGTTTCGTCGAAGTTCAGCAAAGAGGGCTTGTCTGCCGTAGGTTTGGTGAAGTTGAAAACCAAAGACACCACGGGAATGATGTTCTTGCCGTTGCCATCTATGTATTGTTCTCTGAAGTTGGTCATCCATGCACCGCTGCGTTTGCTTTCGCGCGGGAAGTAGTCCATGTACAGAATTGCGATGGTCTCGCCGTTTTCTTTCACTTCGTATGCGTCCACATCGGGATGGTAAACGGGCAGGTTCTCGTTTTTCTCGAAGGTGATGCCGTAAAGCTTGTTGGCCACCATGAAAACGCCTTCTTTTACATTATTTAAAGAAAGGTAAGGACGGATGATGTCGTCGTTCAGATCATATTTGGCTTTGCGCAGCTGTTCGCTGTAGTATCTCCAATCCCAGGGTTCCAGTTTGAAGTCGTTGCCTTCAGCTTTGATCATTTTCTGGTATTCAGCGGCTTCTGTTTTGGCCTTGGCGATAGCGGGGTTCCATACTTGGTACAGTAGGTTATACACAGCTTCGGGGGTTTTGGCCATGCAGTCGTCGAGGGTATAGGCAGCGTGGCTGTCGAAACCTAAGATTTGGGCGCGTTCGAGGCGGAGGTTGATGATCTGGTTGATGATGTCGCAGTTGTTGGTCTCACCTGAGGTGCAACGGGTGGAGTAGGCGGTCCACAGTTCGTGGCGCAGCTCACGGTCTTTGCAGTTCATCAGGAAGGGTTCCATGCTGGGCAGATGGATGGTGAATACATATTTGCCTTTGGTGGCCTCGTCGGCGTTACCGGCTTCCAAAGCGGCGGCCAGCTGGTCTTCGGGCATACCTTCCAGACGGGCAACATCGTCAACGACAAGCTTATAGTCGTTGGTGGCTTTCAGCACGTTGTTGCCGAATTTCAGGGTCAGCAGGGACAACTGCTGGTTAATCTCGCGGAAGCGGTCCTGCTTGTCGGCGGGTACGTTGGCACCGCCACGGACGAACATCTTGTAGGTCTCTACAATCAGACGGTATTCCTCGGGAGTGTATTTTGTGGTTTCTCTCTTGTCATAAACCTTCTTTATTTTGGCGAACAATTGCGGATTCATGTTGATGCTGTCGCTGTGAACGGACAATTTGGGATAAATTTCTTCCGCAATGGCTTCCATTTCGGGATTATTCATGCATTCTGCCAGGTTGAAGAAGACGGCTGATACGTTGTTTAGCAGTTTTCCGCTGTTTTCCAAAGCCAAAACGGTGTTTTCAAACGTCGGTTCCTCGCTGTTGTTGATGATGGCGTTCACTTCTTCCATCTGCTGGCGCATACCTTCCTCGAAAGCGGGCAGATAGTCAGATTCGGAGATTTTGTCAAATGGCGGTACACCGTAAGGTGTGTCCCATTCCTGCATGAATGGATTCTGTGAGAGGTCGTTACCCTCTTTCTTGGAGCCGCAGCCCATGAGCAGGATGCTGCTTAAAATAAATAATGACATGACTTTTTTCATAGTTTGAAGTTTTGTTTATAATGTATTATTTTGATTATTAATAAGTTATTGTGTTGTTTTGTTGTTTTTATATGCCAGTGCAAACATACGTAAAATTATGCGATTTTATTTAATTTGAGAGGAGAAAATTCTATTTTGACAGAGCCTTTGCCCCAAATATTTATGAACAAGCTGTTAATAACTTTTCTAAAACTCTAAAAATTAATAATATAAAAATAAGATAAAATTTATTGAAAAATTATAATTGTTTGAAAATTTGTTGTACTTTTGCTGTGTCGATTTACAAAAGGGACAGGGACTGGCAATCCTTGTTTTAATAAGGAGTCTGATGTTTTGATTTTATTATTTATTAAAAAATGAAGAGGCCTATTGGAAAGATGCTGTCAATATCATTTTAAATGACGAGATGAGGGTCAAAACCCGATGCTGCGAGAGTGCATATTCATTACAATATTAATTTTAAATGAATTGAATTATGAAAAAGATTGCTTTATTGTTTGTTTTAGCCGTGATGCTGTGCCCGGCTTTCAATAGCGCAGCAAATGCAGAAGCTCCGATTTATACTTTGTCGGTTAGCAAGTACAACGGAGGTCTGCTTTCTCTTGTGAACCTCTATGGCAATGTTACCTACAATGAGGTGATGGACGATATGTGCAATACGATTAATGCCACTTTGACCTGTTACGGTCAGGGTTACACCCGCTGCCGTGTGCCTTCTGATGCTGGTAATTATACGTCCAACCCCCAGAGATGTCTTCCTACAAGCATGGCTACCATTGTCAATAGTATGTTGGAAAAGAGTGAACAACAAGTGGAAAGAGGAATCAGGACCGGTTCAGATTCCAAGAAAGTGCTTCCTCAAAGCAGTTTGTATGGCAGAAATAGTGGAGGTCAGAATGCTCGCCGTCCCGTGTATATCTATTCTTCGAATTGGAATGTCAATGATCGTGGTGAGGGAACGGTGAGAGTGTCTTTGTATGAGACTGATGCTTCAAGATTGGGCATGTAGTTTGTTCTTTTTTGTCGAGAGTGGAAAGGTGTCGCCATCTGGCGATGCCTTTCTTGAAAAAATTAATCATAGCTTATGAAAAGGTTTGTCTTGTTTGCCGCTATGTGCGGGCAAATGCTACTGCTGTGCGCCCAGGAACCGCAATGTCATTTTTCGGAATGGCTGGCACTGGATACTTCTTTGACACTTCAGACTACAGCTGATGAAATCTTGCAAAAGAATTGGGTGTCAACGGTTTGTGATAATGGCTTGTGGTTTTGCCCCCGTAAACCTTTTGTCGTTCGTGGAAAAGACGTGCAGGCGGTGATACGAGGTGTGGAATTGTCGTCTTATCGTCGGGATTCCTTGCTGCTGTCATATCCTCAGTTGAACTCTTCCTGGAAGCAGGAGGCAGCGGCTTGTTGTGTGTATGCCTTGTCTATGGAGGGACCGCTTTTGCTTATGGTATGCGATAATCAGCTGTTGCTGTACCAACGACATCAGAATAAGTATGAGTTTGCCCATCGCTGGTTTTGTTTTGGCGTTTGCACCGGTTACTTGCATCAGAATAAGGTGTATGCCTTGGTGGATGACAAGGAGAAGCGATGCTATCGTTGGATGAGATATGAGTCGGAGAAAGCCCAAACAGCGGAACTCGTGAGGGAATTGCCGCAGCCGATGCCATTTTTGTTGCAATTTGAACCGAATCGCTATCTGCAGGTAAATGAAGATGCCCTATACTATATGCCCCCGGGAGAAAATGTGGTGAAAAAGTATTCTTTGCAGGGAGAAATGTTGGATAGTGTGGCTTTTGAGTTGGAAGGATGGAAAACCTTTCCGGAGGAGTTTGTCCGGCAGTCCAATCACTTGCCATACGGAGTAGAGCGTATCAACCATGCTCTGCGTAATCAATATCGGCAGTACTTTTTTGCCAAAACCTTGGATGTGCTGAGTGATTCGTTAATGCTTTTGTCTCTGAATTTGGGTGATGAAAGTCGAGGTCGGCAGTTGGCAGTCATGCGTCTGCAGAGAACAAAGGATGGCTGGCGGCGGGATTTTAGCACACAGTTCATTTCGGATACCTCCATGCGTTATGTTGATGGCCGCTATCCGGCGGTTTTCCATGCTAGTGGAGAGAATGTGATGTTGTATCCTTATCAGAACCGGTTGCTGCAATTGCTGTTGGCTCCTGCAGAGGAAAAATATGAGGGATTGACGGCCTTTGCTTATAAAAAGTATAAGGACAGGTGTTTCAAGCAGCAGATGCCAGTGATGAAGTTGCGAGTACAATCGATGAAGGCTTCATGGCGTTTCCTTGATTATGACAATAATCCTTGTACTTTGGAGAGTTTTGGGAAAGATAAAGTGGTACTGGTGGTGAATCGTCAGCCGCAATGTTCTGGTTGTCAGCAGCATTTACTGAGGTTTTTGGCTACTGTCGACACATCCGATGTAATGCTGGCCTGCCTGATGGGACGTGTGGACAACTACTTGCAGCGAAGACAGCAGTTACAACAATTGGTGGACATGGATGCAACTGTCTTGAAACCGTTGTATGAGGTTGAAAATGAAGCTTATGGTTTTCTGACGGCTCAGCATTCGTATCCTTCCGTGTTCTTCTGGCAGCGAGGTTGGGGAATCGTGGCAGTGTTTGACACAGATGATATTTTTACTGAGGATTACAACCACTATGAATTTTCCCCGACATTTCTTCATGATATTCGGCAGTTTATAACATTGGAATAGTGTCATTCGCTATAAATGTTGATTTACACATTGGCTCATTAACTAATTGGCTTATTTGCTAATTAAATTTTGTATCTTTGCATCTCAAAACTATGGAAGATGGCCTATACGATAGATTATACCCAATTTACCCAATATGATAATCTTGAACTGATTGCAAAACAAGTGGTTACGGGTTTTATTACCGGTTTGCACAAAAGTCCCTTGCATGGCTTCTCGGTTGAGTTTGCCGAACATCGTCAGTACAATCCCGGCGAGCCGACCAAGCATATTGACTGGAAGTTGTATGCCAAAACGGATAAATTGTTTGTGAAACGGTATGAGGAGGAGACTAATCTGCGTTGTCATATTATTATTGACAATTCTTCTTCCATGTATTTTCCTTTGCAGGAGAAATACACCATGGCGGAGCCGAACAAGATCCTGTTTTCGGCGTATGCCGCCGCCGCTTTGATGCAAATCTTCAAGAACCAGCGTGATGCCGTGGGTTTGAGTGTGTTTTCGGATAAACTGGAACTGCATACTTCGGCGAGGGGAGGGGACAGTCATTTCAAGATGATTTATCGGGAACTGGAAAAGATTATCCAGCCGATTTCTTCCGAAGTGCAGCGTCGCTCAAGGGTAACCGAAACTTTGCACCGCATTGCGGAACAGATCAATAAGCGTTCCATGGTGATTATCTTCAGCGATATGTTTGAGACCGATGCTGACTTGGATGAGTTGATGTTGGCATTAGGCCACCTGAAACACAACAAGAATGAGGTGATGTTGTTCCATACCTATCATAAGAAAATGGAAGAAGATTTCGGCTTCGACAATCGTCTGTATCGCTTTGTGGATATGGAGACGGGCTCGGAACTCAAGTTGCATTCCAATTCCATCCGTGAATATTACAAGCAGGCTATCGGGGACTTCTTCCGTGAGTTGAGCCTGAAATGCGGTCAGTATCAGATTGATATGATTCCTGCGGACATCACCAAAGGCCTTGACCAGATTATGCTTCCTTATCTGCTCAAACGCGAACAGACGGTATAATCCTTTTTCTATCATATTCACCGACCGAGTGTGTTGAATTGCCCTAACATGAGTATGCCAAAGTTGGGACCGTAGGGCTGTCACCTTGTGCCCGCTGTGCCCGCCGCAAAAGAGGCCGTCTCCACGCCTTCACGTCTTCACGTCTCACCTTCTCACCTTCTCACCTTCTCACCGCCTTCACGTCTTAACGCCTCCACGCCTTCACGCCTCCACGTCTCCACGTCTCCACGCCTTCACGCCTTCACGCCTCACCCTCTAACCCTCTAACCTTCCAAACACCAAATATGCAAACCGATAAACTAAATCTCAAGGACTGGAGCGAGGCTGACCGGCCGCGTGAGAAGTGCGTATCCCAAGGCTTGCCCGCTCTGACTGATGCGGAGCTGATAGCGATTTTGTTACGTAGTGGCACGCGCCAGGAAACTGTCGTGGACTTGGCCAAAAGGGTGCTGTCAATGAGTGATAATCGGCTCAACCGCTTGTCGGAATGGTCGTTGCGTGACCTGCAACAGATTCATGGTATCGGGCAGACCAAGGCGGTCACCCTCTTGGTGGCTTTCGAGCTGGGCCGTCGGGTACGGGCGGAAAAGGTTGAGGACCAGCGCAAGATGCAGTCCCCGATGGAGGTGTACGAGTATATGCTTCCGCGCAATGGCCATTTGGGTCATGAGGAGTTTTGGGTGCTTTACCTGAACCAGGCGGCGGTATTGCTGAAAGCGGAACGGGTAAGTCAAGGTGGTTTGACAGCGACGGCGGTGGATGTGCGTTTGATTCTGAAGCAGGCGTTGGAATTATCGGCTACGGGCTTGATACTGTGTCACAACCACCCGTCGGGAGATGTGCTGCCCAGCCGTCATGACGACCAGCTAACCAATCAGCTATGCGAGGCGGCAAAGCTTCTGAATATCCAGGTGACCGACCATATCGTCATCTCCCGCAACAGCTATTATAGCTACCAGCAGGAGGGAAGAATGTGATGATATGATTCGTTTTGACTAGGAATTTATAATGCTCGTTTTTCTCAGATTCCTTAACCACACTGCAAAGCCAATCAAACAGGTAATGGTGATTGCTGCGCCGATGCCATAACCTACTGGTCGGGGCAGGATTGATCCCAGACCTCCGTCAGCGGCTTTGGCGACAAAGAGGAAACATCCTGTTACCATTGTCATGAAGAGGGCTGGAATGAGGGTGATGAGGTACCATTGCTTGCCTTTGTTCTTGCACAGGTATACTGTGATAGCCCACAGCGTTACAGTAGCCAATACCTGATTCGCCCATGCGAAATAGCGCCAGATAAGTTGGAAACCATTGGCATCAGAGATGCTATAGACCAAAATAGCGGCTGTGATAGCGAACATTGGGATGGCCACCAACAGGCGGTTCTTGATGGGTCTTTGGTCGAAGTGTATAAAGTCGGCAATGATGAGTCGCGCTGAGCGCAGGGCGGTGTCACCAGAGGTGACAGCGGCACTGATGACACCCAAAATGGTGATGGTGGCGATAACTGGCGTAAACCAAGTGTTAGCGATGATGCCCACAATGGCGGCTCCGCTCTTGCCCGTGACATCTACCACGCTGTCGGGACCGAAAAAATAAGCGGCGGCAGCGGCCCAAATCAGTGCGACAATACCCTCGGTGATCATGGCCCCGTAGAAAATTGGACGGCCTTGCTTCTCGTTGGTCATGCAACGCGCCATCAAAGGTGACTGTGTGGCATGGAATCCCGAGATGGCACCGCAGGCAATCGAGATGAACATCATGGGGAAGATGGGATTGTTGGGTGCGTCGGGATGAGTGTTCTGCATGCCGTTCCAAAGCTCTGGAATTTCAGGCTTATAGATAAGGAAAGCTATGAAAATGGCCACTGCCATGCCGAGTAAAAGGATACCGAAAACGGGGTAGATCTTGCCGATCAGTTTGTCAATAGGCAACAAGGTGGCAATCAGGTAGTAAGCCAAGATGATGATAATCCAAATGTAGGGGTTCCATCCTTGTGTGAAGTTGTTGTTCAGCAAGGTGGCGGGCGTGTTGACAAATACCACACCAACCAGTATCATCAGGATGATGGTGAAAGCGCGCATTACCTGCTTGGCTCCAGTGCCGAGGTAGGTGCCGTGAATTTCAGGAAGGCTTGCTCCTTTGTCGCGCAAGGAAATCATGCCGGCAAGAAAATCGTGTACCGCACCAGCGAAGATGCTTCCCAGGACAATCCATAGGAAAGATGCTGTGCCGAACTGCGCTCCCATG
The DNA here is from genome assembly GCA_017964255.1 of Bacteroidales bacterium. Classification (GTDB taxonomy): domain Bacteria; phylum Bacteroidota; class Bacteroidia; order Bacteroidales; family WCHB1-69; genus RUG11690. The sequence continues at coordinate 16,387 of JAGCSI010000107.1, forward strand.
ATGGCGCCGATAATAGGACCTACACCAGCGATGTTGAGGAACTGGATGAGGTAGATGCGCCAGGGTTTCATTGGCACATAGTCAACACCATCAGCCATTGTGGTGGCGGGTGTGGCACGCTGTGGGTCGATGCCGAAGACTTTTTCCACAAATTTTCCGTATATGAAATAGCCGAGCAACAGGGCGGCAACGCCGATGAAGAAACTTATCATAGGTTTTAGGGGTTAGTATTTAGTAATATGTGGTTGGAGTTTAATGTTCGGAGTTTAGAGTTTAATGTTTAGAGTTAAGTTTTTAGTATTTGATGAATTTGTCGGTGTGGATCAGTTGTTTTTTATGGAATAACTGAATCAAATAGCTTCCGGTGCTTAAAGATTGAATGTCAATGTTTTTTGATCTGTTGTTAATACTTTTGTGCAGCACTTCCCGGCCATTGAGGTCGTAGATGGTGATGCTGTCAATATCCTGTTCGCTGCTGATGGACAAGCGGTCTTGGGCTGGGTTGGGGTAGATGAGGATGTCGTTGGCTTTGTGTTGCTGGATGCCGACATCGCTGCCGGGGACTCCGAAGGTGTATTCACCGGGCATCAAGCTCTCAGTGGTGATGGTACCGCTCATCTGGCCACTGCGGGTGAAAGGAATGCTGTGCCAGTCATCAGCGCAGTCACGGCGGTAGAATAGTGCCAGGTCATTTGGTGTAACGCCCTGCATCAGTTCATATTCAGGCTGGTTGTTGTTACCATTGTAATTGAATTTCAGGGTGCCCTGTACCTGACTTCCCGTGTATTCAATTCTCCAGTAGCGGCTGTTCAGGCGATATGATGGGTCTGGTTGTACCTTGAACGGGTCGGCATGAACCAGGTTATATTCCACACGCATGAGTGCGGAGTCTTGCAGAGCTGTTATAGTAGATGTTACATTGGCATCTGTGAAAACTTTTCCACTGGCGTAGGTGAAGCAATGATTGTAATCGATAATGGCATCGCAAATCTCATTGCTGTAATCTACCACGCCGAAAAGAGGTGTAAAGGGAATGCTGATATGTATTGTGCCTGTAGCTCCGGAAAACTGGGCGTGATGATAGTCAAAACGTTGTCCGTCAGCGGAAAAGAAAGTGAGATTCACAAGGTTGTCATTGGCATAGTGTTCGGCATGGTGGAGTCTTTGGCGCAAATGTACCGCATATTGGTTGCCGCCTTCCGCCACGATGGAGTCGATGGAGAAATGCAGGAAACCAGGCTGGTTGATCCATCCTTCGTAGAAACCGTTCAGGTTCATCCCACTGTAATTACTCAGAAAATCAAATAGTTGAACGGAATTGATATTTTGAAAAGCATATTGGCTCAGCATGGCCTGAATGCCACCGAAAAACAACGAATCTCCCATGTAATGGCGTAGGGTGTGTACTACAATGGAACCTTTGTCGTAGGCGTGCATGCCATAGGTGTGGCTTTGGGGAATATCGTTCAGCGCATAATACCCTTGGTCACGGGAGTAAAGGTTTTTCAAGACATCAAAATGCTGGTTGTTGATGGTTTCAGTATATTTTTCTTTGGAATATACTCCTTCGTCGGTGATGGCCTCGCTATAGCTGGCAAAGCCTTCGTTAATCCACATTTCCTCGGCTCTTTCGCAGGTGATGAGATTGCCGAACCAGGAGTGGGACAGCTCGTGGGCAATGGTGGACTCATAGCCAGTGGTGCCGTTGACAGCCGTTTGAGGCAGGGCGATATTGGTGGCGTGTTCCATGGCCCCGCTGTTGAAATTGACTAACACATAGCCGATGCGGGGGAAACGAAGCGGTCCGTAATAATGCTCAAAGTTGGCGGCGATTTCTTTCAGATGGACGAAAGTTGCCGGTATATTATTAAAATAGGTTGACGGAGAGTAGATGGTAATGGGAATATCCGCCTGCATACCATGGAAGGTGTCGGTATATAATTGATATGAACCGGTGGCTACGGATGCCAGATAGGTGGGGATGGGCTGGTCTAACTGCCAGTGCCAGATCTTTGTATTGTAATCTCCGTTGCTTTCACCTTGGTACAAGCCACCACATACTGCGGTATGGTAGGGATAAGTGGCGATGTGGAAGTTGTAGGTGGATTTGTCGGTGAATTCGTCGATACAGGGATACCACACGCGGCCAAAGCAGTGGGGCTGCTCGTACATGCTGACTCCAATGTTGAAGGTGTAGTTGTTGATGAAAGTGAAACCTCCCCAAGAGTTGCCGTAAGGTGTGCCATGGTAACTCACCGCGACCTCGATGGTGTCCCCTAGCGTGTAAGCGCCAGCGGGAATACTGAGCAAATCGCCAACGTAGGTGTAGCTTGCCTGTGTCTGTCCCATCATGATGGAATCAATAGTCATGTTCCTCAAATCCAAGTTGATATGACTCAGGTTGGCCATTTTGGGCACCACTTGCACTGTGGTTGTCCCGCTGATGGTCTGCCCGTAAGGGTCGATGAACAGGTTGATGTCATAATGCGCCACATGGAGGCTGTCGCTGCGGTACTGCGCGAAGCTTACCAAAGTGATAAGGCAGAGGCATATTGTGGTGAGTAGTGTGTGTTTCATATTAGGTTTCAGGTTACAGGTTACAGTGTTTAGAGTTTGGTGTTTTTTTAGCGATGAACTGTGAGGTTAATGGTTAATTGTTAGTGATTAATGGTTAATGTTTAGAGTTTAATGTTTAGGGATTTGGGGTTGTGAGCTATGAGCTATGAGTTGTGAGCTGTAGGGGTTAGAATTCAAAATTCAAAATTCTAACTTTCAGTTTTCAACTTCATTAATTAGCATATTTGCTAATTTACTAATTTGCTAATTTACAAATTATATCACGATATTCACAATTTTCTTTGGTACGAAAATGACCTTTTTCGGAGTTTTGCCTTCCAGCCATTTCTGGGCTTCGGGGGCGGCGAGCACGGCGGCTTGCACCTCTTCGGCACTCATCGTGACGGGAAGCTCCAGATTGAAACGCATCTTGCCGTTGAAACTGATGGGGTAGTTGAAGCTGTTCTCCACCGTTTTGCTCTCGTCATAGACGGGGAAGGAGGCGTTGACTACCGAGCTGTCGTGACCCAGCAGGTGCCACAGCTCTTCGGCGATATGCGGTGCGTAGGGAGAAATCATAACGGTCAGCGGTTCAAGGATTTCCCGCTTGTTGCACTTATGGTCTGAGAGCTCGTTGACACAGATCATGAAGGCCGAAACCACAGTATTGAACGAGATGCTTTCAATACCGTCTTCCTCTTTCTTGATGAGTGTGTGCAGGGCCTTCAGTTCAGGGGCGGTGGCGGGCTCGTTGCTGACACAAAATTCGTTGTTTTCGTTGTGGAACAGTCTCCAGAACTTGCGCACAAAGCGGTAAGTGCCTTCGATGCCTTGCACATCCCAGGGCTTAGACTGCTCCAGGGGGCCGAGGAACATCTCGTAAAGACGCAGCGTGTCGGCACCGTATTTCTCCACCAGGTCATCGGGGTTCTGCACATTGTATTTAGACTTCGACATCTTCTCGATTTCGGAGCCGCATACATAAATATTGTTGCCGTCCTTGTCTTTCTCGAAAAGGAACAGCGCGTTTTTCAGGTCGTCACGCCACTCGCTGAAGGCGATGGTGTCGAGAATGTCGTTGTGAACAAGGTTGATATCCACGTGGATCGGGTCGCTGAAGACTTCGCGGTCCGGGACGTTCTTGGAGACAAACAAAGGTATTGACGGCAGGGGCTGGACTTCTTCGTATGCAGGTACGTCCTTGCCTGCAATAAGGTCTTTGATCTTCTGTTCCACCTTGTTGGTTCCTTTTACGAAGTCTCTCACAACATCAGCGATAGGCACCAGCAACAACTTATAACCTTTTTCTTTGGCATATTCTTTCCAAGGCTCAACCACCTTTTCCAGATTGCCCACACGGTTGATTTCTATCAGGATGCCTTTTTCGGGGCAGAAGAAGTCGAAACGACGACGACCGTCCTTGAAGTCCCTCACAAACTCCACACCGTATTTTTTGTCTTTGAGGTGGAACCATACCGCATGCTCACACAGCTTCTCGATGTTGACACGGTAGGCGAAGCTGGAGCGGCCCTGGATCATACCTTGGTTGATCATGCGCTGGAAGGGCTCTTCTTTGCATGATAAACCTAAGTCAAACAGGAACTTACACCAGAAACGGCTGTAAATCAGGTGACCGGTGGCATGTTCGGCACCGCCGATATAGAGGTCCACATTCTGCCAATAGTCATTGGCCTCGCGGCTGAAATATTCCTTGTCGTTGTGCGGATCCTGATAGCGGAGGTAATAACCGCTGGAACCGGCAAAGCCTGGCATGGTGTTGGTCTCGATGGGATAGCCTTCTTCGGTGACCCAGTTTTTGGCACGTGCCAATGGCGGCTCGCCTGTTTCGGTGGGTTTGTATTCATCAATGGAAGGTAATTCCAAAGGCAGTTTTGATTCGTCCAAGGTATAAGGCATGCCGTCCTTGTAGTAAATGGGGAAAGGCTCGCCCCAGTAGCGCTGGCGGCTGAAGATGGCGTCGCGCAGGCGGTAGTTGGTCTTGCCGGTACCCACGCCCTGTTTCTCCAGTTCCTGAATCATGCACTCAATGGCTTTCTTCACCGTCAGGCCGTTCAAAAATCCACTATTGACCATTATACCATCTTTGGCATCAAAACTTTCTTCCCATGTGGCTGGGTCGGTCGGCTCTGTACCAGGCTTCGTCACCACTTGGATGATGGGCAGGTTGAAGTGGCGGGCAAAGGCAAAGTCGCGGCTGTCGTGGGCAGGCACTGCCATGATGGCACCGGTGCCATAACCCATCAGCACGTAGTCGGCAATCCAGATGGGCAGCTTAGCCCCTGTGATGGGGTTGATGCCGTAGGCTCCTGTGAAAGCGCCGCTTACCTTGCGGACTTCGGCCATACGCTCGCGCTCGCTGCGGTTCTTGGCATGGGCGATATATTCTTCCACCTCGGTACGATGTTCCGGGGTAGTGATTGCTGAAACCAGTTCGTGTTCGGGGGCAAGTACCATGAAGGTGGTGCCGAACAGGGTGTCGGCACGGGTGGTAAACACTTCCAGGTCAATGTCTTTGCCATCCACTTTGAAGATGACAGAGGCACCCATGGATTTACCTACCCAGTTGCGCTGTACTTCCTTGATAGACTCGTTCCAGTCCACGGTGTCCAGATCTGAAAGCAGGCGTTCGGCGTATGCGGTGATACGGAGCAGCCACTGTTTCATGGACTTGCGCACCACAGGGAAGCCTCCACGGACGGAGAGACCGTCAACTACCTCGTCGTTGGCCAGTACCGTGCCCAGCTCGGGACACCAGTTCACCAGCGCCTCGGCCTGATAGGCCAGACGGTAGTTCATCAATATTTCCTGCTGTTCCTTTTCGCTCATGGCCTTCCACTCGGCGGCGGTGAAACTCAGCGGCTTGCTCTCGGCCACATCGAGGCCTTCGGTGCCGTTGGCCGCAAACTTCTCCACCAGTTCGCTGATGGGACGGGCTTGCTTGGCTTGGTTGCAATAGTAGGATTTAAACAGCTGAATGAAAGTCCATTGGGTCCACTTGTAGTATTCTGGGTCGCTGGTGCGCACCTCGCGGTCCCAGTCATAGCAGAAGCCGATTTTGTCCATCTGCTCGCGGTAGCGGTTGATGTTCTTTTCGGTGGTCACGGCGGGGTGGGTACCCGTCTGGATGGCGTATTGCTCTGCGGGCAGACCGTAGGCGTCGTAGCCCATGGGGTGCAGCACATTGAAGCCTTTCAGGCGTTTGTAGCGTGCGTAGATGTCAGAGGCGATATAGCCCAGGGGGTGTCCCACATGCAGTCCCGCGCCCGAAGGGTAGGGGAACATGTCCAAAACGTAGAACTTGGGCTTGCTGTGGTCAATGTCAACCTTGTAGATTTTGTTGTCGCGCCAGTACTGCTGCCACTTTTTTTCAACTTCGTTAAAATTGTAGTCCATTATATATCAATATTTTAATTATTTTAATTTCTATATAAGAATAAACTACAAAGATACGTAAAATTCCTGAATTATACGCAGATGTGTAAAATTTCTTCCACGGGTATTCTTTGCAGATTTAATCAGATCTGTGGCAAAGGTGTGAGCGTCGAAAATCTGGCCATTTTTGGAACTGACTCTATAGCCAACAGATAAAATTGCATCCAAATTATTATGTCGTACTTTTCTTGTTACCAGACGATTACCTTCTTGACGAACTACCGAGATTTCCTCGGTAGTTGCATACTGGTTTATTTCACCCTCATCATATAAGTTTTTCAAGTGTAAACCAATGTTGTCTGTTGAACAATCAAAGAGTTGAGCCATTTGTGTTTGCGTAAGCCATACCGTATCCTCCTCCATGCGCACCTCTAATTGTATTGAATTGTCAGGTTGATATAATATGATTTCTCCCTTATTCATTATTATTAGATTTAATATTGCAAAAGTAATAATAATTTTATTATAATGATTTATATAAAAGAAAAAATACAGAATTTTTTTTTTTTCAATGAACCAACCATTATGTTGAAAAAAATATTAATTTTGTCCCGTTATTCGTTCACATCGAATGGGATGAAACAGATATTAATAATTCAACACAGTTAAACATGAAAAGATTTTTTCTTTCAGGAATCACTCTGATGGTTTCCGTGGCGATGCTAATGACAGCATGCAAAAAAGATGAAGTAAAAAACAATGGAAACAACAATAACACGGAGAATCCTGGCGGTGGGGGTACTGCTGCAGAATATGTGGACTTGGGCCTTCCCAGTGGCACAAAGTGGAAATCCACCAATGAAACTGGAGGAAATAACGGTTTCTATACTTACGATGAGGCTGTTAATGCTTTTGAAGACAAACTGCCAACCAAGGAACAAATGGAAGAACTGATAGACAATTGTACGTGGGTATGGCAAAATAATGGTTACAAAGTGAGTTCTTCAAATGGAAATTCCATTATTCTGCCTGCTGCAGGTTTTTACAATTGCGAAGGAGCCGTGTACTGTGTGGGTTCAGATGGTGGCTATTGGTCGTCCACATCTATTGATTCTGAGAAGGCAAATAGTCTCTACTTCTATTCGAATGAAAAGGGTGTAAGCAGCGACTTTCGTTGCTACGGATTGTCTGTGCGACTCGTTCAAAAATAAATTTTTCTTTTCTGGAGGCGAC
>JAGCSI010000108.1 GCA_017964255.1 Bacteroidales bacterium
AAAGATAGAAACATAGCCAAAATAATTCACCTGCCCGTAAAAGGCGTCGTTGGGCGTGAGACACTTGGACATGATGTTCGGTAAATAATGCGATAAGAAAAAGTGTATGGTGATGATTATAATAATCGCTGTGATGGAGAGCACCATCGTTTGTCTTTTATTCAGCATTAAGACAGCTCCTATAGTGATGAGCACAATCAGCAGACAGGTAATCACCTCAACCAATATGGGAAAGTGGGCAAATTTCCAATATTCGCTGCCGAGCACATTAACCACGGAAAGGATGTACCCAAGGGTGATGGTGAACAGCATCCCTGCGTAAAAGCTTCGTGACTCGCTCGAAGAGATTTCAGGGTCAGTAGCTGCGTTATCCGAATCGTAGCGACACCAAATGAAACCGACGGTAAGAAGCGTTGTGACCAGATTTACCCACATCCGTACGTTTTTCATCGTGTAGTTGGGGATATCCCATTTCATCTGACTGGCTGAGAAAGTGCTAAGGTCAATAAAACGATAAAAGATAAAAGAGGTCAAGAAATTTATCAGAACAATCGCCCCCACAAAGATTGCGAAATGCCCCCATTTGACATTGAACATCCTCGGCTTTCGGAACAGGAAGTAGAAGACCAGCAGGTACGCTACGGATTTCCCCACAACCACGGCTACCGGATGCAGCACAGCTTCCGAAGCAAAGAAGACAGTGGGGAAAAGCGACGTCCATAGAGCGTCAAACATCCAATAAAGGATAATTCCAAGCAGAAAATATTTGTAATCCAACGGTTTATCCATAGAAATATTCATCATTATAAGTATTTTCAACCCTACAAAAGTACAAAATATTCCAATACAAAAACCACTATCACACTCATTTGGATGGCACTTGGACTTCGAAGCACCGAGGCCAGCATTACAGCTCCGTGTTCAGTAAAGGCATAAGGTGGTGTTGACTTATTTCGCCGGTCAAGTGATGCTGTCACAATCTGTGATGGCATATTGTTAATCAATATGTTACGCATAACTTCTTCCCATTCTGTCACAGTTAGTCTAAACATAAAATCCGCTGGGAATCGTTCAATATTCCGTTTTACCGCTTGGTTTAACGTTCTTGTTTCCACACCGTAGATTGTTGCCAAATCGTAGTCCAACATTACTTTATCACCTCTGATGTCATAGATAATGTTTTGGATTGAATTATCGGAAATTACAAGAGTACTATTCATGTGTATTTCTTTTTGATGATATCACAAATTGTGATATCATGATTAAATTGATTATCTTTTATTTTCTTTTTGCAAAAATATAAAATAATATAATACAAGGACACATACAGGAAAAATTTCTGGAAATTCTTTCCGAAAAACAGAAATAATAGTATCTTTGTCTTCCCAAAGAAAAACATTACCATTATGCTGCAAATTGGAACAAAAGCCCCGTATTTCGAGGGCAAAGACGAAAACGGGAACAATGTTTCCCTGAAGGATTTTCAAGGCAAGAAGCTTGTACTTTACTTCTATCCAAAGGACAGTACGCCAGGCTGCACCGCTGAGGCTTGCGACCTGCGTGACAACTACCAGCGCTTTCTGGCAATGGGCTACGAGGTGCTGGGGGTAAGCCGCGACTCTGCCGCTTCCCACCAGAAGTTCATCGCCAAATATGAACTGCCCTTTCATCTCATCGCCGACAACGACCTCACCATTCTGAAAGCATACGAGGCATGGGGCGAGAAGAAAATGTACGGGAAAGTGACCGAAGGCACCCTTCGCACCACATACGTTATCGACGAACAGGGCGTGATTATCGATGCCATCGGCAAAGTCGATACCAAAAACCACAGCGCACAATTGCTGAAATAGATAGAGGTAGTTTGATTTATTAGGAAATTTATTTAATCTTCTTCTCTTCCCGATGGAATGAATGTAAAGTAATTACTTCGACACCTTACGGGTAACCGAACCATTCTCAGCATTGACACGAACAATGTATATGCCCGCTTGATAATACCTATCAATTATTCGGATGCACCAACACTTTCTGAGCCGGACGCTTGCCGACCTGTACCAGATAGACTCCTGCGGACAATGACTCATTGTGGACGAGGCGACCTGTAATGTCGAACACGCGCACAGTTTCGCCCTCAGCACCTTCAACCTCGATGCGACAGTTTTTTACACGGATAGTGACATCGTAAGAATCAACCTCTGGGATGCCTACGTTGCAGTCTTCGATGATTTCCGCAAAATCACTCCACGCCGGATCAGAGATATATGCATCTCTGGAACCACAGGGAACAACAACGGTAGAATTATAAGTGAAGAAGGTACTATCGGTAAGAGGACCAACAGTGGGCGGAACGGCACTCATCACAAAGAGAGTGTCAATATTAGGGCAATGATTGAAGGCTTGCTCACCAATAGATGTAATACCCTCTCCGAGGGTGACCGTCGAAAGTGACAGGCAACCATAAAACACTTCATCCGGAACACTTCCTAACGTTCCTGGCAGACTCGCTGTAACGATGCTAATGCAATCTCCGTATGCCACTACTCCCAAATAGGTGAGGTTTTCAGGGAAAATAAGGGGGATGGCAAGCAGACTGTCGTACTGGAATGAAAAATCGCCTATTACCGTCAGTGTTGACGGGTAGTTGATGGTAGTAAGACTTGTACATTCTCTGAAAGCACAGAAGCCGATTGTCTCCGTGCCTTCGTGCAGGGTGACGGTGGCGAGATTACTGCATCGGCTAAAGCACCACTCATCAATAACACTTACGCTGCTAGGAATATCAATCGATTGGAGACTTGAGCAGCCTAAGAAAGCGTGTGTGCCTATGGTTGTCAAACTATTCGGAAAGTCCACCGACTGAAGGCTGTTGCATTCATAGAAAGCGGCTTTACCAATGGTTGTCAAACTGTTCGGAAAGTCCACCACCTGGAGATCACTACATCCATAGAACGCGCCTTGCCCTATGGATATCAGACCATCCGGAAGTATCACAGATTGGAGAGATGTGCATAAACCGAAAGTCCAAGGGATAAGTTCTGTGACTCCTGAGGGGACAGTCACGCTCGTCAGGGAGAAGTTTTGATAGAAACAGCCGTTCCCTATCCGAGTGACACCTGGCATGAAAATAGACTGCAGGGATGTGGCGAGCCAGAAAGCATCATGTTCCAAATAGGTGACTGTTACAGGGAGCGTCACGCTAGTCACCTCGTAGCAACGGTAAAAAGCATATGCCTCCAGCGCTGTGACAGGATAGTGCGTTCCGTTGAGTACCACCGTGTCGGGCACCACCACGGGACCCTGCGGCTGCGAGTAGCCGTACCACGAGTCGCTCTGCGTACTGTCGGCATTATAATGCAGATTGGGGTAGAGCGGCGGCACCACCCGTGCCTGCTGATTGTTGTCGATGATGTAATAGAGTGTCGTGCCCTGATAGGCATAGCTAAACACAGAATCCTGGGCTTTCACGATAAATAATAAACCAACGGTTAAAACCAAACATAAAAAATATTTCATAAGTTATTCTGTTTTTAATATACTTTCCTTTCCCCTTCGGCAGTCCCTTGGGTTTTGAATTCAACTGCAAAAGTACAAAAAATCACCATTGATTCAAGCAAAAAATTAGTTACAAATAAGACTTGCAACTAACACACTGATATTTATCAGCATACGTGCTAAATTTAGCTTTTATCAGGGAGGAAGCAGAGAAAAACAAAGAAGGCCACCTTACGGCAGCCTTCTTAAAGTGATATAGCAAAATAAGTGAGATTACTTAGCCACTCTTTCCAGCCATTTCACCATACCGAGCATCACACCCATGGAGATGAGGCAGAATGCAGCGAATACAGCCCAGCACATCCACTGATGCGGGAAATTGTTGAGCATGGTAACACCCAATGCGATAAAGAGGTTACCAATAGCCGTAGCGGAAAGCCACAAACCCTGGCAAATACCTTGCAGATGCTTCGGGGCTACTTTCGACACAAATGACAATCCCAGCGGAGAGATGAACAACTCGGCAACTGTGAGGAAGAAATAAGTGAGGATGAGTACCACAGGACTTGTACGCATGGTGACCTTAACAGCCTCTTCCAATCCCTTGAATTCATTGCCTGACGGATAATTGTTAAGAATAGCGATAATCATCAGGAAAATATAAGCGCAAGCGGCAATGAACATACCGATAGCGATTTTTCTCGGGGTGGAAACCTCTTTACCGTTACGGGCAAGAGCAGCAAACAGCCACATGATGATAGGAGTCAAGATAATAACAAAGCCCGGGTTGATGAACTGCCAAATCTCAGCGGGAAGTGATGAGGTGTTGACAAAGTCGCGGGCGAAGATGGACAGAGACTGACCGTTCTGGTGGAAGGAGAACCAGAAGAACACGGCAACACCCAGCACTGCGAACAGAGCATACATTCTCTGTTTGATTTCTTTTGCATTGGCTTGGAGTTCTTCCTGAGTGTATTGTTCAACTTCTTTCTTTTCTTTCTTAGCAGGGTTGGGGAATTTCTTCTTGACAGCCAAGAAAATAATCAGAGAAATCAGCATGGCGGCCACTGAGGCGATAAAGGAGAAATGAACACCCGTATTGAACACATGCAGATAGTTAGTACAGAAATCAGTGTCAACAACACCCGTGTTGCCCACTTGTGCTGCAAGTTCGGTAAGGTTGTTAATGTCGTTGCCTTCCATTTTATTCTCAATGAATTTGTGGCAGAGACGCGGAAGGTCGGCCTGATAAGCCAATCCCTGGGCTTTTAACCACCAACTACGGAGCAAAGGAGCGATAAAAGGAGCGATTACACCGCCAATATTGATGAACACATAGAAAATCTGGAAACCACTGTCGCGTTTTGATTTGGCTTCGGCCAACGCTTCGGGACCATTCTTGGCAGCTTCAGCTTCGAAATTGTCATACATCTGACCCACAATAGCCTGCAAGTTTCCTTTGAACAAACCATTACCAAAGGCAATGAGGAGCAGGGCAACACAAGTGAATACCAATACCCATGAGAAACCACCTGCATCGGCGAACACAGGAATGGAGAGCAAACCATAACCCAAGGCCATCACACAAAGACCGGAGATGATAGTGCCCTTGTAGTTCTGGCTTCTGTCGGCGATAACACCGCCCGGCAAGCTCAACACATAAATCAAGAAATAGAACACAGCGTAAATCCAACCGGCAGCAGAGTCACTGATACCGAACTTGGAGCAGATGAACAGCAACAGCACCGCATTCATGATGTAATAACCGAAACGCTCGCCCATGTTGCTCAATGCAGCTGCGATAAGGCCTTTGGGATGTTCTTTCTTAGCCTTGACAATGTAGAAAATCAGAAACGGGATGACGACAACCAACACCGCAATCAAGATGAGCTTCATGGGGTCGTTGTGCCATAAATTCGAAATAAATTCCATAATATGAAAGTTTTAGTGAATAATAAATTTGTCTCGATGATTACAGCAGTGAATCGATTTTGGCGGTCAAATCACTCTTTTTGATAGTGCCCACATGCACGTCTTTCACCTCGCCGTTCTTGAGGAACACCAGCATGGGGATGTTGCGTACGCCGAACTGCATGGCGAGCTCGCCTTCAGCGTCGGTATCGCATTTGCCGATAACGGCTTTGCCTTCGTATTCAGCAGCCACCTCTTCGATGGTCGGACCCAAAGCTCTGCAAGGACCGCACCAGGGTGCCCAGAAATCAATAACCACTAACTTGTCGCCCTTGGCGATAGTTTCGAAATTTTCAGATGTAATTGCTAATGCCATATTTTTGTGATTTTAAGTTGTTATGAAATTTTTTTGATGTTTTTCTATGGAAGCGACTGCGTCCCGCAGCCGCAATATAAATTCTGAATTAGATTTCCACCGCCTCTTTCAGTCTCTCCGCGTTTTCGGCCACCTGCAACGCCTCAATAGTCTCCTGGATGTCACCATCCATAAAGCCGGTGAGGTTGTACATGGTAAGGTTGATACGGTGGTCGGTCACACGGTTCTGCGGATAGTTGTAAGTGCGGATTTTGGCGGAACGGTCACCGGTTGACACCATGGTCTTACGCTTGGAGGCCACCTCATCGAGGTATTTCTTGTACTCGCGCTCGAACAGACGGGTTCTCAGCACGCTCATGGCCTTATCGAGGTTCTTCAACTGCGATTTTTCATCCTGGATGGCCACCACAATACCCGTGGGAATGTGGGTCAGACGCACAGCCGAGTAGGTTGTGTTCACCGACTGGCCGCCAGGTCCTGAAGAGCAGTA
>JAGCSI010000109.1 GCA_017964255.1 Bacteroidales bacterium
ACAGGAACAGCGGGAGTGGTGAAACTTGTGGTTGCCCAGTCGCTTGCAATACCATCGTAACAATTGGCCTGTACACGTACCTGATATTCGGTTTCTGCGGTCAGCAACGTGAGCTGGTAGTTTGTGACAGTGACAGTGACAGTGTTCCAGTCTGTTGCTGAAGCGGCTTTGTACTGCAGGGTCCAAGCACCTTCGTTGCCACCAGCGTTCCAAGTCACGTCTGCGGCGTTGTATGCCGTGGCGGTGGCAGTGAGGTTGGTAGGAGTATTGCAAGTCGGCTGACCTTCTTCCTGTGTAGTGAAGGGCATGTCATCGCCATAAACGGTGTTGCCGTTGAAAGTGATGAATGCCTTGTAGGTGTATGCCGTGTTGGCAGTCAGACCGGTAAGGTTATGGGTCAAAGTGTTGGAAGTGCCAGTTAGAGTGACAACAGTATAGTTGGCGTCACTGACTGCCTTCCATTCGAAGCCACGGGTGGTAATGGCTACGTTATCGGGATTGGTAATCATACCGTTCAGAGTAGCAGTAGTCGTACCGATAGCGGAAGCCTGGTTAGTAACTACAGTAGGATCAACAACAGGAACAGCGTTCGTAGTTACATTAATGTCGTCAATACAGCAGGAATAATAAGAGGAACCATAATTCCAGTGGAAAGCGATATACCCCGTTGCAGGTATGTTAGAAAGAGCTGAAAAATCGACGGAATCAACACCACCACCTCCTGTGCCAGAATGTACAATAGATGTTATTGTGGCTACAGAAGTAAATGTAGCGGCAATATTGCTTCTATCAGTAACATAGCCTACAGTCAATGTACCATAGCTTGCACTCTCCATAGCTCTCCAGAAATTCAGTTTCAGAGTATTCAGCGGAGAGGTAAATTCAGGAAGCACAGCGTATGCATCACTACCGGCCGACCCTGTAGTAAATACCAAGGAGTTCGAAGCACTATTATAATAATAGTAAGATGTACCACTACCAACTATATGCGGAGCGGGATAGGTTGTGTTGTTGGTAATTGTTGTCCAGCATAACGGTGCATCACCTGCAGTGTTGTAAGTTGTAGCATTATAGGAAGCGTCGTCAAAGTTCTCGGTATATGGCAATGACAATGGAGTGCAGTCGGTTGAGAATGAGACTCTGTCGCTCCAAGGACTTGCATCGTCGCCACTGCATATTTGTCTTACATACACGTCATATAAGGTACCACTTGTCAAGTTGGGCAGTACCAAGAAAGTATCCTGTGAAGTCAGTGTGGTTCCAGCAGCGGAGCCCTGTTCAAAACCTGCGAGGCCATATTCAACATCCCAAGAAACACCTTCGGAAATAGGAGTCCATGAAATGGTAGCCTGATCGATAGTAATACCGCTAACAAGAATATTAGCAACCTCATGGCAAGTAGGAGCAAAATCCAGAACCACATCATCCAGGTACATCGTATTGGAAGATGCTGTATCCGATGCGAAAGCAATAAAACGTCCTGTACCCGTGTAGTTGTAGAATTCAACTTCAAACTCTTCCCAAGTGGAAGTCGCAGAAGGAGATACTCTTGCTACTTCTACGAAACTGTTCTTGTCATTCGGATCGGTCATCACACCCACTTTCAGATGATAAGCCGCAGAAGTTTTTCTTAGCTTGAAGGAAAGTCTCAAAAGGCTCAAATCCAGCGTTTCGTCAATTTCAGGCAAGGTTACATAGTTGTAAGTGGTTGAAGTGGAATAGAAGTACAACGCACCAGGTTCACTGCTATATGTTGTATTAATATACGGATATTGAGTGGTGGTACTGTAAGTGGTGTTCCTGTTCCAGCAATTCGGGAAGGCGATGGTGCCGGTACCGTATGTATCAAACGATTCGGTATAAGGCAAGGTGTCGATAAGCAGACAGTCTGTTCTGAAAGAGCCTTTCATAGACCACTCGCTGGTTTCTTCGGCATCACATTCAGCCTTGACATAGAAATCGTAGAAAGTACCCGGTTCAAGGCCACTGATGGTAAACGGATATGCCATGGTATTTTGAGAAACACCTGTCACATTCGGGTTAAAGTTTCTAGGACCGTAAGCCACAATCCACGAACTTTCATCTCTACCCGGACGCCAAGTCAAATCAGCAGAGGTTGTGGTCAGGTTCTCAGCTTCCAAATGCATAGGAGCCACGCAACCAGGTGCATAATCCACTACCAAATTGTCGATATAGCAGGTGTTGGAAGCACCGTCTCTCTGAGAACGGATAGCGATGTATTTGCCAGTGCCTTCATAACCGGTGAATGCCACAGTGAAACTATTCCATACCGCAGTATGAGGTTCAATGGTCTGAATCGGCACGAAGGATGAGGTATCTGAAAGATCCTCCAATACACCAACTTCCAAGAAATAGCCATTACCCATAGCAGCTTTGAAAGCAAAGGACATCTGCAAAGTGTTCAGTTCAGCATCAAACTCAGGCAAAATCGCATATGCGAAGGTAGTAGCCGTTGTATAGAAATACATGGCACCCGGAGTGGTCAAGCCTGTAGAAGAACTCATAGCATAAATATACGGGAGAGTGGTGTTATTGTTGATTTTACGCCAGCAATCCGGATAAGCGGTAGTTCCTGTGCCATAGCTGTCAAAGTTTTCGTTATACGGCAAAGCCATAGGAGCACAAGCCGTCGTGAATGTCGTTACAGGTGAATAAACTGAGATTTCACCATTGCTACAAATCGTTCTCAAATACACATCGTAGGTGGTATTGGGATCCAGACCAGTGAGCGTATAAGGATTAACATCAATGGAAGTAGGTTCATAAGCATCGATAGAGAAGCCTGTAGGACCATAGACAATCTGCCACTCTGTTACATCTTCGGCGGCACCCCAGTTAACCGTAACCTCGGAGGAAGTGATATTAGTGATATTGACATTGGTCGGCAGGAGGCATTCCGGAGCATAATCCACTTCAATATCATCTACATAGAAGGTAGAGGCAATTCCGTCAGGAGTTTTGAGCACAATATGTTTACCTGTTCCGGTATAAGAGTTCAAATAAACGGTGAAATCCTCCCAAGTACTGGTTGCAGCAGGAGAAATAGTGGTCACTACGCTATAGGTGCTCAAATCGTATGGATCAGACATCACACCAACCTCCAAAGCATTGGTTGCCGCTGATTTGCGAGCTTTAAATTTCAGTTGCAAATCTCTGATGTTCACATCGTCTGAGAATGCTGGCAAAGCCGCATAGCAATAAGTGCTGCTTGTTGTAGTGGAAGTGGAGTAGAAATAAAGGCTTCTGCTCTGGGAAACAGCATAAGTGGAGGATACATAAGGATAATTGGTGGTGGAATTGGTCTTACGAATCCAGCAGTCAGGATAATTAGCAGTTCCTGAAGCATAAGCACCAAAATTTTCTCTGAATGGCAGAGTATCCAATGGCGTACAAAGTGTAGTGAAACTCTTCTCTACGCTGAATTCACTTTCCTGTCCATCATTGCATAATGCCTTCACGATGACGGTATAAACAGTTCCCGGATTCAAATTATCCAATGTATAGTATGGATCAGAAATAGAGGGAATCACTGTCCAATCGTCCTCTCCATCAGCTTTGTAGTTCAGCTGCCAAGTACTTTCATTGCCATTGTTTGACCATGAAACCATAGCACCATCTGGTGTAATCTGCGAAATGGTCACATCGGTTGGGCGGAAGCAAGTAGGAATATAATCCACCATTACATTATCAATATAGAAACCATTGGTAGCGGTTCCTGTGCCGCATCTGAAAGTGATATAACGGCCTGTTCCCTGATAATCGCTGAGCGGTATTTCAAACAACTCCCATGTACTGGTAGCTTCAGGGCTGACTGTATCCAGAGGCACAAAAGTAGAGGCGTCGGTAGGATCTGTCATCACACCAACCATCACATTGTATGCGGCTGAGGTCTTACGGCCCATAAAGCTTATCTGCAATTGATTGATGTCAACACCGATGGTATTGTCCACTGGCGGAAGCATGGCCATGGTATAATAATTGGTACCCGAATACATGTATAATGAGCCAGGAGCTGAATAATTGGTGGTATTGACATAAGGATAACTTAAAGTTAACGTTGAAGTGGCGGTAGTATTGTTGAATTTGGACCAGCAGGTAGGATAAGCCACATTGGGGTATCCTGAATATCCTGTACCATAAACATCAAAGGTTTCATGATAGGGGAATGAGGTAATAGTTCCGCATTCTGTTGCGAAATGGTCGGTAGTTACTGACCAAACACTTTCGTCCACAGCTGAGCAATGCGCTTTCACCTGCCATTCATACACACTGCTGGCTGCCAGTGAATTCAAAGTAAGCGTGGTATCGTATGCAATCTCCTCTGCCCAAACTTCAGAACCCGCCAATCTATATCTCACCGTAAATGAAGTTGCAGGAACGTCATTATTATCTCTCCAATGCAAGGTAATGCTGTTCTGTGTCGCATCAGAATAAGTTAAATCACTGGGGTAAATACAGGTGGGAATATAATGCACATCCACATCATCAATCCAATAATACCAATTGGTATAGGTGGTATTGGCCTGTCTGAAAGCAATCACGTTTCCTGTTCCGCTTAATTGCGTCTGATTGAGATTAATCTCATGATAATACCATGTAGCCGTAGTTGCAGGTTGTATCGTTTCAACCAATTCGAATGTGCTGGTATCAACAGGATTACTCATTACACCTACCTGAAAATCTCCAGAATTGGCACCTTCTTTGCGCAACCAGAATGACACTTGCAGGTTATGGAGATCCTCTTCTATTTGCGGTGTGGCAGCCCAGGCTTTCCCTTGGAATCTCAAACTGGCGGCACCCGTATTATGTTGTGAGGAATTACAGAATGGAGCTGTGGTCGTTGATGAATTAAAGGCCAACGGACGACTCCAGCAGGTGGGGTATTCACTACCTGCGGTGCTTGAACCATAAGTCTCGAAACCTTCAAAATAAGGCAATTCTACCACAGGATCACACAGAGTTTGAAAATGGAAAATCTCACTCCAGTAACTATTTGCATCAGAGCATATTGTGCGGACCTGAAGTTCATAACGGCTGGAAGCGTCCAGATTTTCCAATAAATAGGTAGTGTCGCCGATGCTCGGAACCGTAGTCCAATCATCCTCACCCACCAAACGATAACGCAACTCGTAAGAAGCCATTTCATCTGTTGAATTCCAGACTATCGAAGCTAAACTGGTTGTGGCTTCTCCCAAACCGATTGTTGTCGGGGCGAAACAAGTCTGGACTTCACCAATCACCAAATCATCCATATACATACCATTGGTAGCACCAAAGTTGGATACAAAGGCAATATAATGACCTGATCCCGTATAGGAGTCAAAAGCAACACTAAAGTTTTCCCAAACACTTGTTGTAGAAGGGGTTAATGTATCTATTCCCACAAAAGTACTGATATCGTCGGGATTGCTCATTACACCCACAGCCAATTGGTAATTTGCACTTGCCTTTCTCAATTTGAAATTAGCCTGCAGCATACTGATATTCGCATCAAAATAGGGTGTCACCGCCCACACACCGTATGACGTGGTGGAATAAAAATACATAGCACCAGGTGCTGAATTATATGTTGTGTTAATATACGGATATGATACCGAAGTGGTTGTTTGTGTATGGGATTTGCTCCAGCAGTTGGGATAAGCGGAGGTTCCTGTTCCATAGGTATCGAAACTTTCGGTGTAGGGGAATTCAGTTACGGGCACACAGCTTGTGCTTACCGTGAATGACTCGCTCAACCATGCGCTTTCATCATTTGGAGCACAGATTGCCTTAACCTTGAACGTAAATGTATAAGAAGTATTCGGGTCTAAATTATCAATGGTAAAAGATGTGGTGGAAATTCCACTCTCCTGTGTCCAATCCATATCGTCTTCCATCTGATATTCAATATCCCATGAAGGGGCGGGAGTAGTTGGAGTCCACGATAAAGTGATACTATTGGAAGTGATACCAGACACAACCAAACCATCAGGCACATCGCAAGAGGGGATATAGTCCAGCACAAAATCATCCACATACATATAGTTTGTGGCGGAACCGCTGCCCGAACGCATAGCAATATAATGGGCATTGCCGTTATAGTTATTAAAATTCACTTTGAATTGTTCCCAGGTGGAAGTGGCGGAAGGGGACAAAGTGTCATATGGCTCAAACGTGCTGGGATCATTGGGATCAACAATGGTTCCTATCACCACATTATGGGCTGCCGTTCCTTTTCTCAGCATCATAGTAGCTCTCAAAGTGTTGATAGCGATGTTATTGGAGTCTATCAATGGTGTGATAGCCATTACATAATAGTTTGTACCAGCATATAAATACAAAGAACCGGGCGCCGAATTATTCGTCGTGGTGATATAGGGGTAACTCAACGTACTTGTAGACGTTGCCGTGGTAGTGTTGATTTTAGTCCAGCATGTAGGATAAGCCACATTGGGATACCCTGTAGTACCCGTACCGTAAGTGTCAAAACTTTCGCTATAAGGCATACTTGTAATGCGGCAAGGATTATAAAGTGTGGTAGCACATACTGCATCTGACATGGCAGTAGCACCTGAAGTGTACACCGCTTCCACGCTATAGCAATACTCGGTTTCCTCTTCCAAATTTGCATCAATATAAGAAAAGCCTTCTACCAAAGACGTGTTAATCTGGTTATTGTCTTTATATACATTGAAACCTCTCAGGTTGTCGGACACAAACTCACCACGAACAATGAACGGCATACCCAATTGTTCAAGAGATGTGCCATCACGCCAAGGACCCCAAGCGCCTTCGCCAGGCAGATACTGTATGGCATTACCAGTACTCACCTCTCCAAGCACTGCCCGTGGCGCACCCCACGGTCCTGATGCAATACTACCGGTGAAGCCAACAGATACCCAATAGTTTCCTGCAGGAAGGGTCGTGTTGATACCTGCTACAATACGCATAATAGGACGTGTTGTATCTGTGAAAGCGGTTGCAGTAGTACGGTAAATTCCAGTCCATGAGGTAGAGGTCATACAGCTGATGGTATCGCTACTCCATACTGGAACGGCGGTGGAATCAAGAGGTTCTGTATCATAAATACTCACATAACATCCCGTAAATGAAGATGTTGTGGAGCTTCCTGTCTGATAAGCGTAAAATTCCATTTCACGGACAAATGCTGCACCTGTCAAGGTGAAATCATCCGCTAACCAGAATTTAGAACTAGCGCTGGCATTAGGACCGTATGTGCCTTGTCCACCATACAATGCGCTCACATCTGCGCCATTGTAGCCAGCACCAGGATGTGTTACCATATCCGCTTGGTCAAACAAATTCAAACGCATAGGTTGTGTGGTACCTGCAGGCGTATTCCATGTTACCTTCACTTTCGTGTTCGACATAGCCGTAGCCGTTACATCCGCAGGTGGATTGTTTTGTGCCCACACCGATACTCCCATCAGCAGGACAGAGAAAAATAGTAAAATTTTCTTCATTTTGTTTGTATTTAATTAGTTTATAGATTTTTGAGATCTTCTACCTTTGAATTTTAATCTTCATCTTGCAAAGATACTAAAAAATTTCAAACACTTTATCATCATTATTATACTTTTTGCAAAATTTAACTTCAAACAATTCTATTTTTCTTCCTCATACAATTCAACAATTTTTTGTACCTTTGCACCCCTCAATTTTTGGGAGGAATATCATTAGCTAAGTTCTTGATATGGAAGATTTTGAAGCAGAAGAAAAAGAAGCGAAAGAGTTAGCGGAGCGCTTTAAGACGATGGTAGATTCCGGCAATTCCGTCTTTTTTGACTCGGAAGAGATGGAGATTATCATCGATGAGCTGATGCGACAGATGGATATACCCCTGGCTTCCGAAGCCATCGAGTATGCCATCCGCCTGTATCCTTCTGATTCTTTTTTCAGAATTCTGCGTGTCAAGAAAATGATTTTGGAGATGGAGTTCGACAAGGCCGAACAGGAACTGGAGGTCATTGAAAGCACCTTCCCCCCTACCCCTGAGCTGTATCTCGAAAAAGTGATGCTGGCCCGCATGACCGGCCGCAACACCGACTCCATCAAACTGCTGAAAAAAGCTTTGGACCTGGACCAGGAAGACCCCGAGGTGCATTTCCTGATGGCTTACGAGTTCCTCAAAAAAAGAGATATTCCCCATGCCCTGAAACATGCCGTTTTCGCACTGCAGGAGGACGAGGTCTTCGATGACCAGCTCTTCACTTTTTCTTTCCTGCTGGAAGAAAACCAGCAATATGAGGACGGTATTACTTTCTATGAGAAGTTGACCGAGGAATTTCCGATGTTCCCCGGCTGCTGGTTCGGACTGGCACTGTCATACAGCTGGCTCAAAGATTACGAAAAAGCCATCGATGCCTACCAATATGTGCTGAGCATCGACGAAAACACTCCCTCCGCCCACTTCAACATGGGCAATTGCTATTACGAACTGTCGGAAACCGACAAGGCTTTGGAACATTATCAGGCAGCTTATAATATTGACAACGAAGACTTTAATTCTCTTTGCTGCATGGGTGACTGCTATGCTGCCCAGGAAAACTACGATGAAGCTTTGGTGTATTACCGCAAAGCGCTCAGCCTCAATCCCACCCAAGGGGAGGCCCTGTTGGGCATGGCATCGGTGTTCCGCGAACAGGGATTGACAGAGGACGCCCGCTTTACCATCGAGCGCGCCATCGCCCACGACCCGCAGAGCTTCAAGCTGCTGTTTGAGGCGCTGTCCTATTACGACGAGCCGCAGCAGATGGCCAAACTGCAGGAGTTTTTCACCACCACGATGCAGCAGGTGGAGAACAAAGAGGATTTCTACCGCTATTTCGTGCATTTCTGCTGCGAAAACGAGCTGTACGACTACGCCATCGAGGTGCTGGAGCAGCATCAGGCCGACCCAGCCATCACTTTTACAGTGGCCTACTATCTGGCCGCTTTCTATTTCCTTTCCCAGAAAATCAGCAAGGGTTGCGAATATCTGTCCAACGCCCTGCTAATCGATTACGACGGCTACAAGGAATTTCTGGCCATCGACCCCATTTTAGAAACTTTCAACGAAGTAAATGAATTAATAGAACTATACAAACCATGATGAAAAAACTCAGCATTTTCGTTCTGTTTTTGATGATTTTCTGCCAAGTAAACGCACAGAACAATACCGACATTTACAGCATAAACCCCGCTGACAGCACTACTGTTGTCACAGCGGAAGAGCAGACGGAAGGCTCGTTTGTCATCCGTGTGGTGGACTGGTACAACCACCACCTCAACTATGTGACGGTGACCCTGTTGATGACCATCGAGAGCTCTTTTATTCCCTTCCCCTCGGAAGTGGTGGTGCCGCCGGCAGCCTATCAGGCCTGCAATCCTGACAATGATACCCTGTACGTCACCGAATCACCGTTTGTCAACATCGTTTTGGTGGTGTTGATTGCCACTTTGGGAGCCCTGATTGGCGCCTATATCAACTATTTCCTGTCACGCTTTTTGGGCCGTCCCATTGTCTATTGGTTTGCCGACAGCAAGTTGGGGCATCTGCTGCTCTTGAATAGCGAGAAAGTGAAAAAAGCCGAGGATTATTTCATCGAACATGGCAATTCCTCCACTTTTATCGGCCGTTTGGTACCGGGCATCCGCCAGCTGATATCCATCCCTGCTGGTTTGGCCAAGATGAATATCGGGGCTTTCACACTTTACACCATTCTGGGTTCCGGCTCATGGAACATCATTTTGGCCGTATTGGGCTATGTGGCCCACGGCAAGCAGGACCTCATCAACCAATACAGCCACGAACTGTCGTACATCCTCTTGGGCCTGGGTGTGCTGTTCATTGTGTATTTGGTGTATAAGGGGTTGAAGAATAAGAAACGTGAAGACGTGGAGGCGTGAAGACGTGGAGACACTCGCTTCGCTCGTTCGTGGAGACGATAATTACTCTGTCGACTTGACGCCTTGACGAATGCACGCAGTGCATGTCTTAACGTCTTAACGTATAAACGATTAAAAATGAAAAATTACGGTCTAATCGGCTACCCTTTGGCTCACAGCTTCTCTCCTGCTTATTTCAAGGAAAAATTTCAGAGAGAAGGGTTGGCAGACTACCGTTATGAAGCGTTTCCCTTGTCTGCTATTGAACTGCTTCTCGAGTTGTTGGAACAACACCCTGATTTGTGGGGCTTTAATGTCACTATTCCATACAAAGAACAGATTATTCCCTATTTGGATGAAATAGATGAGGCGGCTGCTGAGATTGGGGCGGTGAATTGTGTGAAAATAGTGAGGGGCAAAGACATCGGACGCACGCGGTGCGTCCCTACAAGTGGATGCGAAAAAAAATACTTCTTGAAAGGTTATAACACCGATGCTCCTGCCTTTGCCCATTGTTTGCAGGAAGGGTGGGGACTACTCAATAAAAAAGTATCCAGGACCGGAAAGGCTGTCAAGGCACTGGTTTTCGGCACGGGCGGTGCAGCCAAAGCGGTGGCATACGCCTTGCGCCAATTGCATATTGACTTTTATTTCGTGTCCCGCCACAATCGCGATGAGCAGACTATCACATACCATGATTTAGAGCATGCCCTTCTGAATAAAAACCTTCAGGGCGACAATCTTCAGAATAACAATTTCAAGAATGATAATGCTTTGAATGACAGCATTATCAATAGAAAAAACCTTCTGAAAGATTGTAAATTATGGATCAATACCACTCCTGTGGGTATGTATCCCCATGTAGAAGAATCACTGCCGCTTGATTTCTCGGTCATCGGCAGTGAGCATTATCTTTTCGACCTGATATACAACCCCGAGGAAACTGTTTTCCTGCGGCAAGGACGTTCGCATGGGGCCCACACCCAAAACGGTCTGGCCATGCTTCACGAACAAGCGGAGTTGTCGTGGAATTTATTTCAGTAAACGGTAGTAAAATTGTTTTACACCAGTGTAAAATTCCTTTACACTTTACCTTTTTTTCAGTTTCTTAAAAAGCTGAGGCATAATAGTTTGTGTCTTTTGGCACGAATTTGGCATAACATCTATAAAATCGATTGTCAAAGGGATGAAAAAGGTCATGCTGCTATATATGCTACTCATACTTGTTTCCGGCTTAAAGGCCCAGGATACCATTATAATGGATTTGAAGGCCTGCATACGCTATGCTCTAAGTCATTCCACCCAGATGAAAATCAGGGAGGCCGACAACCGAGATGCACAAATTGACCGTCGCAATGCCATCCTGGCCGCCTTCACCCCTTCCGTCAGCGGAAGCACTTACGCCTATTCCAATTTTGGCCGTTCCATTGACCCCGAAACCAACACTTACAATTCGGTTACCTCATTTCACAACGGGTATAGCCTTTCCGCTGGAATTACGATTTTCAATGGTTTTCAGGCGGTCAACAATATCAAAATCTCCAAAACCGCACAACAGATGGGCTTGACGCAAACCCAGCAACTGGAGGACCAACTATGTTTGGCTACGATGGAGGCCTATTGCAATGTGTTATATTATGCTGAATTGGAAAAAGTATTGGCAGAACAGGTTTCCACAGCAGAGGCTTCCCTTCGCCTAGTGGAAAAGCAAGAGCTGATGGGACAGAAATCGCATATCGACGTGGTGCAGTTGCAAGCCGACTTGTCCAAATGCAAATACCGGCTGACCAACTGCCACAATTCTCTCAACAACGCCCTTGTCACGCTGAAGGATGTGATGTTTTGGCCCATTGGTGAGCCTATGAAAATTGATGATTCCATGACTGCTTTCCCGCTTCCTTCTGAAACAGATAACAAAGCAGATGCCTCAAAGATAACATCTTATGCAACAAAATATAACAGCAAAGTGGTGATAGCGGATGCTGTGGTTCGAAATGCCCGCCTTGCCCTGAAAACCGCCCGCTGGCAGGTAGCCCCCTCACTCTCACTGTATGGCGGCTGGTCATCCAGTTATTTCACTTACCCGGGTCAGCAGGGCTATAGTCCGATGCCATTCCCAGAGCAAATCAAAAACAACGGGGGCGAATACATTCAGTTGTCGCTTAGTATTCCCATATACAACCATTTGTCCGTTATCTCCAATATAGAGAAGAAGAAAAATGAGCTGAAACGCGCATCGGCCCGGTATGATCAGGTGGTACAGGAAGTGGCGGCGGAGGTGCAGCGTGCTGTTGCCGACCGTGACGCTGCCGCCGAGGCCTTGAAAGAGGCTACAATACATGCGTCGTTACAAGGCGAGTCGCTGGAGCTGAACCGCAAAAAGTTTGAGCAGGGCGCTATCTCTCCGGTGGAATACCGCACTATTTCCGATGACTATCTCGCCGCCACTGCCGAACAACTCAATGCCACACTGCAATACTTTATCAAAAGTTTTGTTGTTAGATATTATGCGGGAGAGAGATTTATGGAAACTAAGAACTAAGAATTAAAAACTAAGTAATAAAAAAGTTCAACAGTTCAACAAATAAACAATTCAACATTCTAAACACTTAATAAAACCTATCGTGGATAGAAAAATAGAACAGAAAAAAGGATGGCGTTTGGCCTTTACCAAGAAGGCTCTGCCCTATTGGGGCGGGGTGTTACTCTTGGTCTTCATCGCTTGGCTGATATTCAGGGATAATTCCAAGAAACTGCATGCCCAGGCGGATACCATTACCATCAGTACCGTAACCCAAGACCAGTTCAACGATTATATCCGTATTAGCGGACAGGTGGTGCCGATGACCACCATCCAGCTCAGCCCGCTGGAAGGCGGTGTGGTACAGCGGATTGTGACAGAAGAAGGCAGCTACGTACACGAAGGGGATGTTATACTTGTGCTGAGCAACGAGACTTTGGACATGCAGATTCTGAATGCTGAGGCTGATTTGGCGGAGAAAGAGAATATTCTGCGCAACACCATGATTTCCATGGAGCAGCAGAAACTGAGCCTGCAACAGGAAAAGCTGCAACTGCAAATGGAGGTGAGACGCAAAAAGAGGACTTACGACTCGCAAAAGGAGCTGTTCAACGATGGCTTGATTGCCAAAGAAGTGTGGCTGCAGGCAGAGGAAGAATACCAGTTGGCGAAAGACAGGCTTCAATTGGTGGAGAACCGTGCCAAGCAAGACAGCCTGTACCGCTCGGTGGAAATCAGGCAAATGCGCGAGAGCCTGGAGAACATGCGCCAGAATATGCTGATGATACGCCGCCGCAAAGACAACCTGAGCATCAAGGCACCTATTAGCGGCGAACTGGGACTTTTGGATGTGGAGCTGGGACAGGCAGTTGCTGCAGGCACCAAGATAGGGCAGATCAACAGTATGGAGAACTATAAAATTGAAGCTAAGATAGACGAGCATTATATTGACCGGATTACCGCAGGCTTGGAAGCCACTTTTGAGCGTCAGGGCGAGAGGCACCGCCTGCATATCCGCAAAGTCTATCCAGAGGTACGCGAGGGCAAATTCAAGGCCGACTTCAAGTTCTCGGACGAACAGCCGGAAAATATCCGCACAGGACAGACCTTTTACCTGAATTTACAACTCGGGCAGCCGGTGGAAGCGATTCTCATACCACGAGGTTCATTCTATCAGAAAACCGGTGGCAAATGGATTTATGTGGTGTCGGCAGACGGGAAGCAGGCCGTGAAGCGTGAGATTCGCATCGGCCGCCAAAACCCACAGTACTACGAGGTGCTCGAAGGCCTGGAGCCCGGAGAAAAAGTAATCACTTCATCGTATGACAACTTCGGAGATAGTGATGTGCTGGTATTTTAAAAATGAATTATTCGTTCAGAAAAATGGGTTGAAAACTTGTAAAGAATCTTTACACTCGTTGTAAAGATTCTTTACGTTTATGTTTGTGCTTTAAAATACATGTGATTGATTAATAATAAAATATGCTTCTGGCATAATAATTGATATACTGTCTCAGTTGTATATAATTATAAATTAATGAAATCATACCTCAAATTCCTATCCCGTAATAAACTTTACACCGCTATCGAGGCGGTGGGGTTGGTCGTATCCATTGCCTTCGTCATCCTGATTGGCAATTATGTGTATCAGCAGTATGCCGTTGTGTATCAGCAACCTGCTTATGACCGCATCTACAGCGTTGGGCACTATCCTTCCTTAGGACTTTCGATGTGGGACAAGGCCTCGCTCGAAGGACAATTGCCGGAGATCGAGGCGATTTCACGCTTCGGATTTGCCTCCAACGAGCTTACCTACCATGATCAACTCTACGAGGCTGATGTCCGTCATGCGGATGCAGACTTTTTTGACATCTTCCCCCAGTTCAGCATAGTGGAAGGCACCGCCAATGCTTTCGAGGGTACCCATAATGCCATCGTCAGCAAAAGTTTTGCAAACCGCTTGGGCAAAACGACTGAGCTCTTAGGACAACAGTTTGTTATTGAAGAGGAAGAATACACCATCAGCGGCATCATGGAGGAGCCGCAAAACACTCTGATTTCCCACTTTGATGTGTTGATTCCAGTGGATGAAAAAAGATGGGCTGGCCGCAACCCCTTTAGCTTAGTAGACGGCGTTTTGACCTTTATCCGAAGGAAGGAAAACACAGAGGAAGAGGCCTTCAAGGCAAAAGTACTCGATATTTGCCAACGCAACTATTCTTGGATCGAAAAAAACGAGATCAAGGTTTATGACTACAAAGAGATGTTTTTTCATACAGACTACTTTTGTACTGTTTTGCATAGAGGGAATCTCACCAGCATCCGGATATTGACGGTTGTGGTGTTGCTGCTCTTGCTGTCGGCAGTCATTAACTACGTCAACCTCAACATGGCCTTGGTGGGGAGGCGGTCGAAAGAGATGGCCACCCGAAGGCTGTTGGGGGCACAGCGTAATGCGATTGTCGGAAAGCATATTCTGGAATCCGTTTTGTTTACGGCAGTTTGCTTCGGTTTCGCCCTATTGTTGGCATATCTGCTTGTCCCCATGATGAACCGGCTTTTGGTCAGCGAAACACCGGATGCCGATATTCAACTGCAGCTTATGATGACTCCCGCTTATGCTGTTGTCTATCTTGTCGGTATTGTGCTGGTCGGAACCCTTTCGGGACTGCTGCCTGCCATGTACGCATCGCACTATGAGCCCATCGATGTGGTGCGGGGCACCTTCCGCTATCACAGTAAGATGTGGCTCGGCAAAATCTTCATCGTCTTCCAGAATGTTCTGTCTGTCACACTGATAGCCATTGCCATCGTGATGGAAGTGCAGATGCAGCACATGATC
>JAGCSI010000110.1 GCA_017964255.1 Bacteroidales bacterium
CACACACACTTTGTTTCCCAAACCCGTTTCCTCGGGACGTTTGAGCAAATCTATCACTTTGGTTCGCTTCATAGCTATAGTATTTTTCTTATTATCAATCAATTATCCTAAATAAGATTTCAGAATCTTACATTTTGACGTATGTTTCAAGCGGCGCAAGGCCTTCTCCTTGATTTGACGTACACGCTCACGGGTCAAGTCAAACTTTTCGCCAATTTCCTCGAGGGTCATGGGATGCTTGCTGTCGAGACCGAAATACAGTTTCAGAATGTCGGCTTCGCGCTGCGGCAGCGTGGCAATCACACGGTTGACCTCGGTTTTCAGGGATTCGTACAACAAGCCCTTGTCGGGAGTGGGAGAATCCTCGGATTTCAGCACATCATACATGTTGTTGTCCTCGTCCTGGGTCAGGGAGGCATCCATGGACAGGTGACGGGAAGAGTTGCGGAGAGAATCTCTCACCTCAGCCTCGGTGATGTCAAGCATCTTGGCAATTTCATCGGCTCTGGGTTCACGTTCCAGTTCCTGTTCCAGGTAAGCGTAAGCCTTGTTGATTTTGTTGATGGTACCGATCTTGTTGAGCGGCAGACGCACGATACGTGACTGTTCTGCCAATGCCTGCAGGATAGACTGGCGAATCCACCACACAGCGTAAGAGATGAATTTGAAACCGCGGGTCTCATCGAAACGCTGGGCTGCTTTGATCAGACCGAGGTTACCCTCGTTGATCAAGTCAGGCAGGTTCAAGCCCTGGTTTTGGTACTGTTTTGCCACAGAAACCACGAAACGAAGGTTGGCTTTGGTCAGTTTCTCCAAAGCGGCCTGGTCTCCGTTTTTAATCTTTCGAGCCAACTCAACTTCCTCTTCGGCGGTAATTAGTTCAACTTTTCCGATATCATGCAGATACTTGTCCAACGAAGCGGTCTCTCTGTTGGTAACTTGTTTAGTGATGTTTAATTGTCTCATTACAAGTAGTTTATATTGACTGAATTATCTTCTCGTCATAAAAAAAATTACTATTTCCACCCTCTCGAAAAAAAGTTTGCAAAAGTACAAAAAAAAAAGACACGATTAATTAGTAAATTTGTTAATTAGCAAATTAGTTAATGAGACAATGTGTCAATGTGCTAAAGTGCTATTGATAATATGGATTAGGAATTAGTGGATAGGGGTTAGTTTTGAATTTTGAACTTTGAATTTTGAATTAAATCCAACTATCAACTGTCAATTATCAACTGTCAACTGTCAACTGTCAATTGTCAACTATCAGGGTACTGGATCATAGCCACTGCCGCCCCAAGGATTGCAGGAAAGCACCCGTTTCAAAGTGAGCCAGCCGCCTTTGAAAGGACCGTACTTGCGTATGGCTTCCAGTCCATAGTTGGAACAGGTGGGCAGATAGCGACACTGCCGGCCTATCAGCGGAGACAGTGTAATCTGGTATAGCTTTATCAAGCCAATCATGATGGCCGCCAAGCCTTTGCAAAAACAGAACCAGATTTTCTTCAGGAATTTCACCATATTTTCGTTTGTCTGTAGAGACGTTTCATGAAACGTCTCTACAATTTATCACAAGAATCATTTGATCATTTTGGCAGAAGTGCTATTCATAGCGTCTCTACATGAGATTGTGCGCAAAATTTCCACCACCGCTTTTTCTACCAGGGCAAAAGACAATTTCTCCTTGCCCACACAGACAAATAGCATATTCACCACCACACCTTTCTCGCTTAAATCATTGTACAACAAATGTTTATTTAATCTATATGCTTCTCTCACCCACCTTTTGATCTTATTTCTACCCACGGCAGTTTTCTCCAATTTCTTGGGCACACTTACAGCCATCTTCGAAACAGGATTCTCGTCCGAAAGCGGCAAATGCTGAAAATAGCATTTCAGCGGATAAGAAAAAACGGACTGTTTGAGCGAAAGGAGCTGTTCCATTTGCAGGCGGGAACAGAGCCGCTCTTTTTTAGGGAAGGAGAACGAAACAGATTTATCTTCTCCGGGTTGCATGATCCTTCAAGAATATATCCATGGCGGTGGTGATGGACGGAGCCTCTTTGGTAGGAGCCTTCACATTCACCGTGAAACCTTCTTGTTCCAAAGCGGAAATAACAGCCGGGCCGAGGGCACCGATCGCGAAATTCTCGTCCTGTTTGAAATCCGGGAAATTATATTTCAGAGACTGTACGCCCACGGGGCTGAAGAATACCAGCATGTCATACTTGGTAATATCCACATCATTCTTCACCTCTGCCGGCACCGTCTTGAAAACAACAGCGTGATGGTATTCGATCTCGTTCTGGTCGAAATACTCATCAAACTTACTGCCCTGTGAGTCAGAAGAGCACGGAATCAAATATGACAATTCCTTGTTTTTGGCAAACAAATCGTAAATACCGTTGGCCATGGTGCTTTTCGGGAAGAAAATCTTGCGTTTTCTGAACTGGATGTATTTCTGCAGATAATGCGCTATGCTTTCAGTAGTACAGAAATATTTCATTGTTTCGGGAATATCCACCCTCAACTCCTGGGCCAAATGGAAGAAATAATCGATAGTCACCTGGCTGGAGAACACAATAGCCGTATGACTGAGGATATTCACTTTGGTCTGGCGGAACTCCATTCCCGTAATGCCTTCCAGCTTGAAAAATTTGTAAAAATCTATGTTGATGCTATATTTTCTCTTCAAATCGGCATACGGAGATTTCTCGAAATCTACAGGTGCATTCTGCGAAATTAGGATGTTTTTGACTTTCATCTGCACAAAACGGATTAATTAATTTAATGCTAAAATTCCCTGACTACCAAACATATACAACAATTTCACCATCACTAGACAGGGTAAAATTTCAAGCGTGCAAAAGTACATAAAAAATTGGAATAAATTAACCCGCTTTGATTTTAAAATAAAGTCTTTATATATTTTCAAAATGTAAAGTCCTATGATAATCAACAAGATAAAATGATAAAAAGAATAAAAATTTGTATTTTGAACCACTATATGTCCCAACATCAGAGCAAGGGAACAATTCAGGAGGAATGAAAAATTGAGTAGATGGAAATCATATCTTGTTTCTGAGCATTCAAAAAATTCGAAGATGAAAAAATTGATCACCATTTTCAGCAAGAAGAATGCTGCCAAGGCTCCAACAATAAGTCCAAAAGCCTCCATGTACGTGAACCGTTCAAATATACTCGGAAAGTATAACGAACACAATTGCAAAATACTCATCGACCAAGTGAGCAGAAGGAAAGGCACGGAGAAAATAAACATGCCGTCGCTGAAGAATTTCCCCTCCTTCGACACTTGAGAGAAAGAACGCTTGGAATAAAGGCTTTGAATAGACAAGACCAGACTACGGCGATACACCACCGCATTGATGGTCAGCAATACCAACTCTACAAGAATAATCAAAATGACCCAATTGCTTTGTGCAAAAGAGATTGTGGAAAAATCAAAGACGCCGTTAACCTTCTCCATCATGACAATCCATTAGGCTCCTCGAAAAAGAGAAAACAGAATGCTACTTCACCAACAGTTTTTTTGTCACCAATGGTCTTCCGTCAGCTTCGATAGAATAAAAATAGATGCCTGCGGGATATTCCGACACATCCATTTTCACCTTGTTGGCATTCACATCCAGATTTCTGGTATAAAGGGTGGCACCCAGCAAGTTCTTGACAACCAGCTGCACCTTGTTGGCATTGCCTGAAACAGCGTATTCCACCGTCACATTATCAGATGCAGGATTCGGATAAGCACGCATTTTGGTAGCATAAGACACCACATCAACACTTGTGGGATCATACACCAGCTTGAAGACCACTGAAGTGCAATCATCGCTGTTGTCATAGTTGGCGAAAGTAAACATCACGTATGAAGTTCCCGCTGCCGGGGTTTTGTAACCCAGGTGGAATGCGTTTTGCGAAGTGGCATGGGCCAAGGTGCTATGGGCTGCAATCGTTATCGGGTTCGATTCTGTCGTAGTCGGTGGGAAACAGGTGCCGCCAATGCAGAGTGAAGAGGAAGCCCCCTCCACCATGTCCAAGTCGTTTTTATAAACAATCATGGTGACATCGTTATCGGTCACATTGGTCAGGTCCAGATAATAGTCAACAGTTGTGTTCAACTGGGAAACCACTACCTCCAAGGTGTCACCATTATTGACAGCATTGCCTTCGTAGGTAACAGTCAAAGACTGGGCAAAAGTAAACACTGTCGCAAACATCAATATCAGGGTAAAAATCTTTTTCATAGGCCGTAATTTATTTCATAATACAACCTGCAAAGATACAAAAAAAATTTGATATGGATAAAAGGTTACAGAGAAAAAAAATCTGAATTCTAAAAACCATGCCTAAAGGCTAATTCAGAAACACTATCGCTGATGGGTTGATTTCCACCTCAAAGCTAAATTTCCGTTTCCCATCCTGACCAAAGCAATACACATCGCCATTCACGGTAAAATTGTGCGCATCGGTCACATACACATCCCCGTTTCTAGGGTTGACCGCAATGCCGTACGGAGTGTTCAAAGTCGTATTATCAGAGATAAAATGATCATTGATAACAACATCAGATGACAAATCCATAACCTGGATTGTATATGCCTCCGTACTAAAATTGTAAGAATACAGATATGCCTTGTTGCCAAAAACAGCCATGTTTGTAATATCAAAATCAAAAGTCCGCACCACTTCATCCGTAGCAGTGCTGATTTTCTGGAGGCGTGGACTAACATCATTATAATTTCCATTGGAAATCAGATAGATATCCTGCTGATTGGGAGACAGAAACAGACGATTGGGGTTCTCCAGCACACTGATATTTTTCACCACTGAAAAAGCAGCCAAGTCAATCACCGACACTGTGGTTCCATAGTTCGGAGCATTATAGCCACCCGTGTTGGCTACATACAGTTTGCCATTGGCAATGCATACCCCTTCCGGATTTGGCCCGACAGTCACCGTTGCCTCCACCGCCAACGATGCGGTATCAATACGTACCACCGTACCATCAAAGCAACTCACGTATGCCTTTGGCCCATCAAAGCAGATTCGGCGAGGCGATTTGCCAATCAACGGTACCGTACCCACAACTTTGGCCGTATATAGATCCATCACTTGCAAATTTTCAGAGGTATTCACCACACAATACAACTTGGATCCATAACGTTGCAAATCATTGCCAGTGTCACCCAAACCGCGGTTGTTCACCGAAGTGAAAATATCGGCGGTACAGGTATTGTCATCCAAATTATAGTAAGATATTGAGCTATTATTATGCTCCCAAACACCCTCATTCAGAATATACAAACCATTTAAATCTATAATAGCATCGTCCGGAGTAACCGGTTTTTTCTTGCAAGCCGTGAAAAAGACGGCCAGTAATACGAGTAAAAAAAATGATTTTTTCATAGCGTGAATTTTTTTGCAAAAATACGAGATAATTAGCAAATTAGCAAATTAGTTAATGTGCTAATGAGACAATGTGTTAATGAGACAACGAACAATTTGCATATTAGCTAATTAGCAGATGAGATAATTTGCTAATTTACAAATTGGCTAATTTGCTAATTGAAAATTTGGGTATTTTTGCAAAAATTTTCAAGTATGACATCCAAAACTGAGATTCGCAGCGCCATCAAAGCGCTGAAAAAACAGCACAGCAAAGAAGATTTGCAGGCACAATCAGAGCTGATTATGCGCAAACTGGAGCAGCATCCCGACTTCATCAAAGCGCATAAAATCATGTTGTACAGCTCACTGCCCGACGAGGTACAGACACAGGCTTTCATTGAAAAATGGAGACTACAGAAGTGCATCATCCTGCCCACCGTGGTGGGCGACGATATCATCCCCGTGGAACTTGCGGCAAATACCGGATTCGCAGTGGGTGATTTCAATATTCTGGAACCTCAAAACGAGGCATATACCGGAGATTTCGACCTTATTGTGGTGCCCGGCGTAGCTTTCGACCCCCAGGGTAACCGTCTGGGAAGAGGCAAGGGCTACTACGACCGTTTCCTCTGCCAACATCAAAAAGTAAAAAAAATTGGCATTTGTTTCGATTTTCAACTTGTTGATAATGTGCCTGTTGAAGAAAATGACATCCCTATGGACGAAATTATTTCGAAATAAAAGTGTAGTTTTCCAAAAGTTTCTGCGTCTTATGGTTGATTCTGAAACAAGACACAAACATTCACGAAATGGATACGGAAAAGGAATTTGAACAAATCGTCAAGAAGCACAAAAGCACCATTTATACGGTTTGCTACATGTTCTCCAAAGACGAGGATGAGGTGAACGACCTCTTTCAGGAGGTGCTCATCAACCTTTGGAAAGGCTTCGGAGATTTCAGAGGGGATGCCGCCATCAGCAGCTGGATATGGAAAGTGGCACTGAACACCTGCATCTCCTTCGATCGCAAGAAGAAACGCCAAGGCGAGAAAATACCCTTGGAAATGGCCGGCAACTTGTTCACCGATGATGACGACGACAGTCAGCAAATCCGGATGCTGTACCAGCGCATCAACCAACTGAACCTGGTGGACCGCGCCATAGTCCTCCTGTGGCTGGAGAACCTCAGCTACGACGATATCGCCGCCATTGTCGGCATCAGTGTCAAGAATGTAAGTGTCAAACTGGTCAGAATCAAACAACAGTTAATCAAGATGTCTCACGCTTAAATCAAAAATCATGGAAAACGAAAATACAATAATTGAACATCAGGAATTGGAAACCTTGCGTTCCCAAATGGATTTGCTTCGCAAAAAACTGGAGCAGGAAAGCATCGTCAATGAAAAACTGATGCGTGAAACCATGAGGTCACGTGTATCCACCATCAACCGCCAGGGATGGATCAGCATAGCTGCCGCTATCTGCATGGTGCTGTGGTTTCCGCTGTGTTTCAATACACTCTCTACCGCCTTCATCATCACCACCATTGTGTTCATGGCCGTTGATGCTATTGCCACCTGGATTATCCATAAACAAGTTGATGAACGTCAGCTGATGAGTGAGGACATGCGCACCGTGGCCAACAAAATGAAAACGTTGAAGAAACGCTATCAATGGAGCACAGCGATTGAGTTGCCTTTGGTTCTCGCATGGTGTGTTTGGTTCTGCTATGAAGTCATACAGATGACAGGAGAACCCTGGCAATTCATGGCTGGCGCTGTCGCCTTCGGAGCCCTCATCGGTTTCTTCATCGCTTTGAAAATGTACCGCAAGGTCATCGACAACTGCGATGCGATTATCCGGCAAATAGAGGAGTAAACGTTAAGACGTGGAGGCGTTAAGACGTGGAGACGAGTTTATCTTAACGAATGCACGCAGTGCATGTCTTAACTTCTTAACGCCTAAACGAATAAAAATTAAAAAAAAACATTATCTTTGCCCCCTCATAATAACTAATGAATATTTTTTAACTAACATATTATCAACCAAAAAATTAAATCCAAATGAAAAAATTACTCTCAGCATTGATGGTACTGATTTTTTCCATGGGTATGGTATTTGCCCAGGATTTGAGTGCTCCCATCAATCCCGATCCGAACGTGAAAATCGGAAAATTGGACAACGGAATGACCTACTACATCCGTGCCAACAAGAAACCCGAGAACCGTGTGGAATTCCGCTTGGCCGTTAACGCCGGTTCATGTCAGGAAAACGAAGACCAGAGAGGTCTCGCCCACTTTACCGAGCACATGGCTTTCAACGGTATCAAGGGTTATCCTCACAACACCATGATCAGCGAACTCCAGAAAATTGGTGTGACTTTTGGTGTTGGTATTAACGCATACACTTCTTTCGAAGAGACCGTGTATGAAATCACCATGCCGACCGACAAGCCCGAATACATCCAGATGGGTTTGAACATCCTGAACGGCTGGGCCAACGGCTTGCTGTATGATGGTGACGAAATCGAGTCTGAAAGAGGTATCATCGCCGAGGAATACCGTATGGGCTTGGGCGCCAGCGACAGAATGCAGAAGAAATGGTTCCCCGTCCTGTTCCAAGGCTCACGCTATGCGGAACGCGTTCCCATTGGTCTGATTGAAATCATCAACGGTTTTAAACACCAAACCATCAAAGATTTCTATCACGACTGGTATCGTCCTGATTTGCAGGCTGTCATCGTGGTGGGTGACATTGATGTGGATGCTATGGAGAAACAGATTATCAAGCAATTCGGCAAGATTAAACCTGTGAAGAACCCTCGTGAAAAACTGCCCAACAACATCCAGCCCAACAAGGAACCTCTTGCTGTGGTGACCACCGACAAAGAAGCTATGGGCAACCAGGTACTGATTGTCCGCAAATTCCCCCACTTCGTGATGAAAACCGTGGGCGACTACCGCACCAACCTGATGTATGAATTGTACAACACCATGTATGACTCACGTTTGAGCGAGATGACACAGAAAGCCAGCTGCCCCTTCATGAGCGCCAGCTGCGGCTATTCCGACCTGATTGGCAACACCGACATGTACGGATGCCAAATCGCATGCAAAGAGAATAAGATTATCGAAAGTATTGAGGCTATGATGCGCGAAGACCAGAGAGTACTTCAATATGGTTTCCTGCAGACCGAGTTGAACCGTGCCAAAGAGGAACTGCTGAACGATTATGAAGTTGCCGCTAATGAGGTGAAGAAAACCGAATCAGCCCGTTTCGCCAGAGAATATGTAGCCAACTACCTGCATCAAGACCCCATCCCCGGTGCCAAGAGAGAATTCGCTTATGCCAAGAAATACTTGGATGACATCACTCTGGAAGAAGTCAATGCACTGGCTAAAAAATGGATCACCGATGAAAATCTCGTAGCTATCGTAATGGCTCCCGAAAAAGAAGGTGTGAAAGTTCCTACTGAAAAAGAAGTTTTGGCAGCCGTTACCAACCCTGGCAACAAACATGTGGAACCCTACGTTGACACTTACAAAGACAAAGAAGTGGTAGAGAAAGACCAACTCAAGGCCGGTAGCATTATCAACACCAAGGAAATCACCGAAATCGACGCCCAGGAACTGACCCTGAACAACGGCATCACCGTAGTGCTGAAGAAGACCGATTTCAAAAACGACCAGATTCTGTTCTCAGCCCGCAGCAAGGGTGGTATGAGCCTCTATTATGAATGCGATATCCCCGCTCTGAATTTCGCTTGCGATTTTGTGGACCGCGCCGGTATCTCCGATTTGGATTATTCTTCTTTGGAAAAGAAAATGAAAGGCAAAAAAGTGGGCGTAAGTCCTTATATCAGCCTGTTCAGCGAAGGCCTCAGCGGCTCTTCCACTCCCAAAGACATGGAATTCTTCTTCCAGTACATCCATGCTTTCTTCACCAGCCCGAGAGAAGACGCTTCTGTGGCTGAATTGGTCACCAGCGAATATCTCGAACAGATCAAGATGATCAGCGCCAACCCCATGTACAAATTCATGTTGGGCTTCATGGATATCACTACCCAGAACGACCCCTATCAGAAACAGCTGATGTCTGAAGAAGATGTGAAAGCCGCTGACTATACCAGAGCATTCCAATTGTACAAACAACGTTTCGCCAACCCCGCCGACTTTGTGTTCACTTTCGTAGGTAACTTCGATGAAAATCTGATCAAAGAATACATTGAACTGTACCTGGGTTCACTGCAAACCAGCAGCGAGAGAGAACAACCGAAATATGAAGTAGTAAAAGGCTTCCCCGACAAACAGGTTAACGACAATATTTATGCCGGCACCGAAGAGCAAAGCTGGGTAGGTATCGCTTACGAGCACGACATGGAATGGACTCCCAAGAACACCATGATTGTGAGCGAAATCAACGAAGCTCTGCAAATTGAATTGATTGCCACCATCCGTGAGAAAATGAGCGGTGTTTATTCACCCATGCTGCAAATGGCTCCCGACAGAGAACCCAAGCCCTCTTATAGCATGATGATTATGTTCAGCTGCTCGCCCGACAACACCGACAAACTGTCTGAGGCAGTGTTCAACATTCTGAAAGATTTCACCGAAAAAGGTCCCTCTGCAGAAACATTGGGCAAAGTGAAAAACCAGATGATCAACGAACATCAGACCTCACTGAAGCAGAACAACATGTGGTTAAGTTACATTTCAGGCAAATACCAAACTGGTGAGGACATCAACAGCATCAACACCTACGTTGACAGAGTAAACAGCGTAACCATCGATGATATCGTGAAATTCATGAAAGAGAATTTCGAAATCGAAAAATACGTGAAGGTTTACCTCTATCCTGAAACAATGAAGAAATAATGCGGATATATCATTGTAGAGACGCACGGATGTGCGTCTCTACAGGATATTTACAATGACAACATTTTGAAATAACGTTTGATTTCAATCTGCATTCTCTCGAAACTCCCGAAGCGCACCGCTTTGGGAGTTTCGCCTTTTTTAAACATCACCATGCCAGCGGGCAGGTCCTGAATATAAGGCAGCATATCCACATGGGTCACCTCGTTGAGGGTAAAGTCGTGTACAGCCACATCGCCAAAACCCGTTTTCACTTCTTCGTAAAACACGTTGCGGTCCTCGCAAAATGCCTGCAACATCTCTATGACATTGTCCCACTCGTCGGGTTTCACATTTTCCTTGTAGAAGAACACCACCGCACTGTATTCCGGTACCGAATCGTTGACTTCGGTACATTCAAAACGGCACAGATCGTTGATGGCATAGCGATCCACAAAATAAGAATGGCGCTGATATTCGTTGATATCGCTCTGGGTGGCATTTGTGTCCAGATTCTTGATCCACTCGTAATTTTTATGCACAATAAAAGAGCCGTCTGATTCGCGATAGGTCTCCCATACCTCTGTCTCCAACACATCCTTGTCCTGCTGAGCCAGATTCACCGCCACCGGCACCATGTCAAGAATACGCTGGGTGCCGAATCCGGAGGTGATGACCAGATAAGCCCACTCGCGGTCCACCGAACGCAACAGCCACAACTCACGGCCTTCCGGCAGGCGCTCCACACAAGATATGCCCCACTCTGCCGGCATCTTGGTGGCGATGGTAATATGCTTGCCCTCATACTCGCTCACTCTTTCCAAAAAATCTTCCAGAAAATCATCCGTCACAGGATACAAGTCCGACTGGTCACGAATATCCGCAATAATCGTATCAGCGATGATAGAGGTCGTGTAAGTCATCGGATCATTATTGTCATATTCCGCATCCTGCTGGTTTTTCGGACGACAGGAGGTAAACACCACTGCCAAACAGAGGCAGAAGAAGGTGATGATATTGGTTTTTGTCATGGGTTTTTGGTTTTAGGGTTATACGGTTAGAAGGTTAGAAAGGTTAAAAAGGTTAGGAAGGTTAGGAGGTTATGGATGATGGATTACAGGATTTTGAATTTTGAAATTTGAATTTTGAATTCTTAACTGTCAATTGTCAATTATCAACTATCAATTATTCATTGTCAACTGTATAGCATTCTCCACCCTGAATTCCCC
Organism: Bacteroidales bacterium; assembly: GCA_017964255.1. Classification (GTDB taxonomy): domain Bacteria; phylum Bacteroidota; class Bacteroidia; order Bacteroidales; family WCHB1-69; genus RUG11690. Next base: position 11,489 of record JAGCSI010000110.1, read on the forward strand.
GATTCTTGTCCGTCGCAATGCGGTGAGATGTGCTCCCGAGTCCAGCTCAACCCCGAAATCGCGGGCGATGGAACGGATATAGGTGCCTTTGGAACACACTATCCTGAAATCGACCTCCGGCAACTCGAAGCGCGTGATTTCAAAAGTGGGAATGGAGATTTGCCGGGGCTGTATGGGGGCTTCCTCTCCCTCACGTGCCATTTCGTATGCCCGGCGGCCACCCATGCGGATAGCCGAAAACTGAGGTGGCACCTGCTCAATATCGCCCAGGAACTTTTGCCTTACCTCCTCCACCATCTCAGCGGTGATATGCTGGTAAGGATATTCCGCGTCAATAGGTTTTTCGAGGTCGAAACTCGGGGTGGTGGCACCCAGACGGATAGTGCCGGTGTATTCTTTCTCCTGCGCCTGGTAATTGTCAATCTGCTTGGTGAATCGTCCCACACAGATAATCAGCAAACCGCTAGCCAAGGGATCAAGTGTACCCGCATGGCCCACTTTTACCTTTTGCTGGTATTTTCTCTTGATATACTGACGCACCTTGCCCACCACATCGAAAGACGTGCAGCGGTAAGGCTTGTCCACAAGAAGCACATCACCCTCTGGATTAATCTCTATTTCAGGGAGCTCGAACTGTGCCTCATGAATGACCTTATGGTTTAGCATAAACTATAGATTAACACGGCCGCGCCAACTATCGCGCAGTAAACGGCAAACCAAATCAGTTTGCCCTTCTTCACGATGTTGATCATGAACTTGCAAGCAAAGCAGCCGGAAATGAATGCGGCCAAAAAGCCGACAATGACCGCCACAGTGCCCACCCCGTTCTGAATCAGCGACGGGTCTTTCACAAACTTGATGGTGTCGAGAAACGCCTCGCCCAGAATAGGTATGATTACCATGAGGAAAGAGAACTGGGCCAGCTTTTCTTTCTTGTCGCCTAACAGCAAACCGGTAGCAATGGTAGAACCCGAACGTGACAAACCGGGCAATACCGCAACGGCCTGCGCGATACCGATAATAAAGGCATGGCCGTATGAGATATCCTCTCGCTGACGGGGTTTGGCAAAATAAGAGAATGTCAGCAACAAGGCCGTGATGAGCAGACAGATACCTACAATCATCAAGCCGCTACCGAAAATCTCCTCCACATAATCCTTGAAAAACATACCCACAATGAACACGGGAATCATGGATACCAGAATCTTGGCCACATAGCTTTTCTCATCGTTCCATTTGGGTGTGGTGAAAGTGCCCTTGAACAGCCATTCGATTTCTTTCCACAGAATCACAATGGTGCTGAGCACGGTAGCCACATGCACAATGACGTCAAACTCGAGCTTGGCGGCATCAGAGATTTGCAATCCCATAATTTCCTGCACAATGGTCAGATGACCGCTGCTGCTCACCGGCAGGTATTCTGTCAATCCTTGCAGAATACCTAGTAATAACGCTTCCCACCAGCTCATACTTACTCAGCTTTTTCCTCGTTCTGATCTTCTTTCACCTTCGGGCGCCACATGATGGCGAAAATCTCCGTCACCAGACCCAGCAGAATCACGATGGGAGCCACCACAATACGGCGGGTGCTGAACACTTCGGGATTAAACTGCTCGGGACTTTCGGCAGCGCCACCGGAAATGCAGAAATAGCCGATAATCAGCAACACCACACCGATAACCATCAGTATGTAATTGGTCTTTCTGAACAAAGGAGGTTTCTGATCCTGGCGTACCGGCTGTTTGCCAGAGGGGTTGGGGATCAGTTTCGTTTTTTGGTTGTTATTTACTTGTGCCATATCTTTGGGTTTTATTTGTTTAATGTTTAGGGGTTAGTGATTAAGAGGGATAGCCGAAGGCCGGGTAGTGACATAAGTATTACTGTGTTATTAGATAAAATGATTACAAGATTATGAATTATGAATTATGAATTTTGAATTATAAGTACAGTCTTTCGTCCTTGATTCTGATATACCGGTTCACTGAGATTATCGAGACCATGACCGTGAAGAAAATACTGAAGACAAACACCGCCAGCAGAATCAGGGAGACATATAATATTTGTGAGAAATCGACAAATTGGGGGAAGAGCAAGTTGCCCTGATAGAGCAGCAGTCCCAGCAGCACCACCGCAATGGCGCCGCCCCATACACCCTGGCTCAAACCTTTCAGCACAAAGGGACCACGCACAAAACTGCGGGTAGCACCCACCAGCAACATACTCTTGATATTGAAACGCTTGGCGTAAATATGCAAACGTATAGAGTTGGCAATCAATAGCATAGAAATCAGCATAAACACCGCACTGATAATCAGCACCACCCACTGCAGGGTACGAAAATTATTGCTGATAGACTTCACCAAGAAATCAGGATACTGCACATCCTGCACAATCTGCTCTTTCTTGATGCGCTTGGAAATCTGCTGCAACGAGTCAGAGTTAGCATATTCGGGACTCACGCTGATGATGATAGAGGCGTTGATGGGATTGGAAATGATATCGGTATAGTTGTTACCAATGGTCTTGATGGCCTCCTGGGTATTCTCCTGGCGGGAAGACACGCGCGAGGCGGCGATAAACGGCTCCATCTTCATGCGCTGCTCCATCGACACAATGTCGGCCTCTTTCACATCGGCATAAAACAGGATTTCCATCTCAATCTTCTTGGAAAGATTATGGATATACTGGGTGGAAAAATAAGCGAAACAAGCCAAAGTGCCGATAAAGAACATGGTGAGGGCGATGCTCACCACCGAACCGAATGCCGAAAGGCGCAGTCTCGCCTTGGTGATTTTGTCAATACTATCAGGATATTTGCTCATAATACAACACTATAAATGTAATTTGCAAATATATAAATATGTATTGAGCTTTTCAGTCCCTTTTTCTGAAATTTATACACAGCGGAATGGGGATAACATTTCTTCCGTTACTTTTCCAAAGATGGAAAAGTAACCAAAAGATCTTTACCGACGGTAAGTGCCACCGCACAGTCCCGTACGCCCCAACCGTCGGCCCTGCCCCCGCACGCATCGTCAGGGCAGAAATCCCAGTTGGCTAAGCCCTGGAGGGGCGACATCTTAATAACCCCGCACGTAAGTGTGGGGGAAACGGACACACTCACCATCTCCAAGCCCCGAAGGGGCGACACGCACGCAGTGCAATTAACCCCTGACAAGGCCGCAGGCCGCAGTCTGGGGACAGCGACAATATCCCCTCCTACCCTCGCGGCACATGAGGCACTTGCACCAAGGCTGGAACGAGCCTGCCGCGAAAGTGTGTCATTTCCAAATGAAAAAACTTCCAAAATTTAAGCCCCACCTCTCACTTTGGATGCGACATTCTCAACACACACATCACACCATTTTTGCAACTTTTCGACCAATCATTGCAACTTTCTGACCGAAAAATGAAATTTATTAAATTGTTGTTTTTCAGCAAATTGACCATGTTTTTACTGTTGATTTTCCGGTGCAGATGTCGTAAATTTGCCAGCAGTATAAACCTAAAATTTAAATACTTTGGAAAACAATTTACTTCCCGAAGTGGAAAAGAAAATCATCACTCTGCGGAATCAACAAGTGATTCTGGATTCAGATGTTGCAGAGCTGTATGGTGTGGAAACAAAAGAAATCAATCAAGGGGTTAGAAATAATCCTCGTAAATTCCCAGAAGGGTATGTCTTTGAATTGAATGACAACGAGAAAACAGAGGTGGTCAAAAATTTTGACCACCTCCAAAAACTAAAGTTTTCACCGCAATTACCAAAAGCATTTACCGAAAAAGGGCTTTATATGCTGGCCACAATCTTGAAAAGTGACCAAGCAGTGGACACCACCATTGCTATTGTGGAAGCATACGCCAAGTTGAAGGAACTTTCAAGGGTAATTGTGGAGGTTCCACAGAAAGAGGAAGACAGTATGGAACAAAAGGTACTCTTGCATCGTGGCGGTCAACTGGTAGAGGAGATCATAAGCGATATTCTTCCAAAACAAAGCAGCGAAACTTCTTTCGAGCTGAACCTCGCCATGTTCAAGTTCAAACACTCGGTAAAGAGGGAAAATGATGATGAAGTTCAGAAATTAAAGGAAGAGGTGGCGAAGCTAAAGAAAAGTATCAACCCCTGACGTCGCGTGCGTAAGCCATGCCGACGGTTGGGGCGTACGGGCCTGTGCGGTGGCACTTACCGTCGGCTTGATCTTTTGCACACTTTTCGATCAAGCGAAAAGTGTGAAGAAATAGTTGGGGCGTACGAGCCTGTGCGGTGGCACTTAGCGTCGGCAAATGAATTTCACAAGCTCACGGTGACCATCGGGATGTGTTGCCCGCAGGAAATAGATTCCGGCATTCAATTTTGTGATGTCGAGCCTTGCGGGACAAGTGCATAGCTTCTTCATGACGAGTATCCCCTTGACATCATAAATCTCCACCCAGAGCAGACCGTCATCATCGGCTTCCAAGATGAGATAATCTTCCGCAGGGTTGGGATGAATATATAGTTGATAGTTGTCAGTTGATAGTTGACAGTTGGGGACAGAGAGATGAACTGTGTCGATAACATAAACGGTGACTATGCTGCGGGGACTAACGCAGAGCAAGGTATCGTCCTGATAATGCTCTTCGAGATAATAGCTTGTGGCATCAAAGAGTACAGGGGTAGTGAAGTAGCTGCCTATGGCAAGGGGCTGGGAGGCGGTGTCGGAGTCGTACCACCAGACTTCGTTCTGCGAGAGTGTAACAAGGGTAGCCTGCATTCCTGCAAGGATATACTGGTCGAAAGCCACAGGTTCGGCCACCTGCGGCAGGAGCTCCACATCATGCCGTATGCCCACCCCGGAGCGGGTAGTGACGGTGAACGTGGCGGTTTGGTAGCAAGGGGCGGAAACCTCAACAGTGTAAGTGCCGGCCATGATGGGACGGTGATAAACACCCAGCGGCAGATGCGAAAAAACTTCTGAATTGAAATAGTCGTGGTCGACAACTTTGATCATTGCTTCCACTGGCTCGCCAGTGAGGGCGTCGGTGACGGTGCCCCAAAAGCCATAGCTGCTCTCCATGGCATAACTCAGCAGGGCATCCTTGCTCTTGTCCCAGAAGGTGGGCAGCACAAGGGTGTCTGTAATTACCGACTGGTAGCTCATCTCTATGGTGACCTCGCGGCAACGCTGGTAGTAGGTCATGTAATCCTGACGGCCACCGACAAGAGGGCTCCAGTCCGCGCCTTCAATAACCGAACGTCCGCGGTAATCGCCATAAAGATAGGCAGTGTCAACGGCTTGGCACAGCGAGGCGTAGTTCTGGCCCGTGTAGCGGAACCAGTCGGCATCGGCATGGGCTCGCTGGGCAGTCGTCCATGCATCCCAGGGGTAGTTCACAATCTCGGCACCGCAGTGGAAGTTCACCGACATGACGAAATGTATCGGTGTGACCCAGTCGATGATGGCCTGCGTCTCGGGTTGAATGTTAGCGGCTCCCTCTATACCTGGCAGATACGGATAATTGCAGTTGAGTTGCACATCGTTGTAGTTGTGGTAGGTGGAATGGATGCCGTCTTTCAATATCAGGTCATTGTTCAGATGATAGGTACCATCTGGGTTCTCGAGCGGACAGATATAGAGATCCACATTGTCCAGTAGCCGCTGCACTGCGCTATCAGTGGTAGCATTATGCAGGATATAGTCAGCCAGACGCAGCATCGTGTAATAGCACACCACCTCCCAGCCGTGTATCGTCGAAGAGTAGAGGAAGGCCGGCTTAGTAGTAGTTTGTCCCAGCGTATTGCTAATATGGATGGCGAAGATGGAATGGTGCAGATCGGGATGCGGCGTAGTATCGAGGATGGTGTCAATCTGGCAAAGATTGGGGAAGGAGTCCTGAAAGTGTTGCAGCAGCTGGGTGTACACCTCGTAGGTCGGGAACTTGTTCCAGCGTAGCATCTCCTCCAAAGTGGTAGCCATGTGGTGGGTAGTGAGGTCTCTGCTGCCATCCAAATTTTCTGGCACTATATTAACGTCTCTATCCTGCCGAAGGTCCGGATTACTCTCCTCCGACATCGACTCATGACGGAATACGTTTCCAGACTGTTCTATGCTCTGTCGCCCACGAATGGTGAGGTCGTCCAAGCAGAACACATATTGGTCGTGCGACACACAATGCACCGCCACATACTTGGCCTGTGCGGGCACCATGAAAGAGTATTCCGTCCAAGTGGCAGTCGTGGTAAATGTGTCGCAATGCAAGGGGATGAAACTCGCAGCAGTGGCATTGGTGAGCGAATAGGCCACCACAAATTTCTCATCAGCAAAACGGTCGGAAAAGCTCCGGGCGAAGAAAGAAAAGGTGAAAGGTTCACAGAAGTCCAGCTCGGGACTTACAATCCAGTCGTCGTTGGCCCTGTCAGAATGATATGGACTTCCAAAAAATTTGTGACCAGAATGAGCCGTGGTGTTGTATTGGTTTCCGACGAGGAGGTAGTCATCTAAGACGACAAAAGCCATCGGAGACCCTTCATTGGGGAAATTCAGGAGATTGTAGGTGGCCGTGGGGGCCGCATCACCGTCAATATAACTCCACCCCACCGCTCCTGGGGAGTTCACCGCACCATAATTATGTCCTTCGACATCATCGAAAATCACCACCTCTTCAGTGGTAGAGGTGCTGTCTGACGACGGAGGGGTTACGATGATACCATTAGGCAAATGTATGTCGTCAATCCACACGCAGTCGGAGCCCTTGCTTTTCGTCTGGTTCTTTGTATAGCAGAATTTAAGGGTGTGGAAGCCAGCAGAAATAGGGCATTGGAACTCGCTCCATTCGACATATCCTGCCAGCGATTCGCGCAACTCGCCATCAAGCCAGAAAAGAAAGCAACCACTTCCCTCTGCTGAGAAAACTTTACGGTAATAAGAGAGTGTGCCAGGATCCGTCAGATACACTGCCAGCTGCAGCACCGACACGGTGTTCAGCGTGTAATAGTTGCCGCTGCGGGCACAGTAACGTCCACTGTGGGCGCCTTCGCTAGTGACCTCCCAACGGTATTGCGTACCCGGACGCTCCCACGCCAGCCCAGTGAAATCGCCACTCTCCCAATCCTCCGTCAACGAAGAATCCACCTGTGCCGACAAAGGAAACATTCCAGTGACTACCATCAACATTATAAGTAGAAGTCTTTTCATAAGCCTGGACAATTTCAAGTCATTTTGCAGGCAATAATTATTCCACTTTCATCCAAATGCGACAGACTTCGCGCTGGTCGTCGGCGGCATAGATGGAGTGTACCGAATTGTTTTCGTCGATAGGCTGATGACTGATGGAATACTGGTCATTGGGGAAAAGCTGCGAGATGAAATGCACAGACACCTCCTTGACATCGTGGTGCAGGAAAAAATCATGCCCCATATCGTCCATCATCCATTGCAGATATTTTGTATTGTTAACATGCTCGTTGAGATCGATGTCTGAATGCTGTACTTTGTGGAGCACCGGATTTTCAGACAGCGGAGCACCTGGCAGGCGGGGAAATGCCTTGACCGTCATAGCATCATCTTTGAGGGGAAAACGGTCAGGCCGGTCAAAGTCCTCCAGTTGCACGGGTTTCGACTCCTTATCGATAATAGCCCAAATGGAAGTACCCCTGACAACAATCTCTCCCGCTTCATCAAACACCAGAAAATCACGGGGCTGGGAGATGAAGCTATGGGGTTTCTCCCAAGTTTTGATGGTCAGTTTCTCATGCCATTTCGGCATTCGCTCAATCTGCACATGCATGCGCGTGAGCACCCAAAAGAGGTTATAGGGTTTCAAATCAATGCCGCTCAGATGAAAGTAGTCACAATGGGCGGCAGCGGATTCCTGCAAGATGCAAAACAAGGACACCGGTGTCATCTCCACACGGCTGTCCACCATGTGAATCGGCACCTGTATCGGCATTAAAAATCGACCTTCTTCTATCATATTCTCGAAATCAAATTTATCTTCTTTTGAATAAAGCGATCAGCTCTTTCACATAATCGCGATCGGTATAGAAATCAGCCACATCCACGCCCACCTTTCTGAACAGCTCGGCATTCTTTTCCTGCTGGCGTTTCCACCAATGCTCGTAAGCCATACGGGTCAGGCGGTCGGAGGTGTCGGCCAAGGTATACTTGCCGGTTTCCGGGTCTTTGAGCTGCATAAGACCCAAGTCTGGCAATTGCGACTCGCCACGGTCCATCACATGCAAGGCCACAATGTCGTGCTTCTCAGAGGCAATCTTCAGCGCCTGCTCGAAGTCGCAATTCACAAAGTCGGAAATGACAAAAGCGGTGCATTTCTTCTTGATGGCATTGGTGAGGTAGCGCAGCGGCTCGGCCAAATCAGTCTTCACCTGCGAAGGTTTATAATCCACCAATTCCCTGATGATACGCAAGATATGCGAACGGCCTTTCTTGGGCGGGATGAACTTCTCCACACGGTCGCTGAAGAAAATCACCCCCACCTTGTCGTTATTGTTGATAGCGGAAAACGACAGCACTGCTGCCAGTTCGGTAATCAAGTCGGCCTTGAACTCGTTGCGGGTACCAAAAAGATTGGAGCCACTCACATCGATGAGCAACATCACCGTCAACTCGCGTTCTTCCTCAAAAATCTTGACATACGGATGATTGAGACGGGCGGTCACATTCCAGTCGATAAAGCGCACATCGTCGCCATACTGGTACTCTCGCACCTCGCTGAACGCCATACCCCGCCCCTTGAACGCACTATGGTACTCGCCCGCAAAAATCTGCTGCGACAGCGCCTTGGTGCGGATCTCTATCTTCCTGACTTTCTTTAATAATTCCGTTGAATCCATTGATATTTTTGCCCACGTTGATTGGTTTATTTGACTATACGTTTATACGTTAAGGCGTTAAGACATGCACTGCGTGCATTCGTTAAGACGAATTTTTCGAGCCACCTCAATTTCTCAACGCCTCCACGAACGAGCGAAGCGAGTGTCTCCACGTTTTCACGCCTCCACGACTATGGCACCTCAACGGTATTCAGAATTTCGCTGATGATATTGTCGCTGGTGATATTCTCGGCTTCAGCTTCGTAGGACAAGCCGATACGGTGGCGCATCACATCGTGGCAGATGGCGCGGATATCCTCGGGAATCACATAACCACGACGTTTGATGAAGGCGTAGGCCTGAGCTGCCAATGCCAAATTGATGGTAGCACGCGGAGAAGCACCGTAGGAAATCATATTGGCAAACTGATCCAACTTATAATCAGCAGGATAACGGGTGGCGAATACGATATCAGCAATATAGTTGGAGATTTTCTCATCGATATACACCTCTTTCACCACCTGACGGGCCTTGATGATATCTTCAGGTTTCAATACGGTATTGGTAGTGGGGAATTTATTTTCCAGATGCTGGAACAAAATGTCTTTTTCCTCAGCTTTCGAAGGATAAGAAATCACCACCTTCATCATGAAACGGTCCACCTGGGCTTCGGGCAGCGGATAGGTACCTTCCTGCTCGATGGGGTTCTGGGTAGCCATCACAAGGAAAGGCTCCTCCAGCTTGAAAGTCGTTTCGCCGATGGTCACCTGACGCTCCTGCATGGCCTCAAGCAAAGCACTCTGCACCTTGGCGGGAGCACGGTTGATTTCGTCGGCGAGGATGAAATTGGCGAAAATAGGGCCTTTTTTCACTACAAAATTCTCGTTTTTCTGACTGTAAATCATGGTACCCAGCAAGTCAGCCGGCAAAAGGTCGGGAGTAAACTGGATACGGCTGAACTTGGCATCAATAACATTTGACAAGGATTTGATAGCCAAAGTTTTGGCAAGCCCCGGAACACCTTCCAGCAGAATGTGTCCATTGGACAGCAAGCCGATCAGCAGTCGCTCCACCATGGCTTTCTGTCCCACAATGACCTTGCCCATTTCCATGTTAATCATGTCAACGAAAGAACTTTCGCGCTGTATGCGCTCATTCAATTCTCTGATATCAATTGTGCTATTCATAGTATATTGTAATTGAATTTTTCCAAAGATTACAAACGATATTTCCTCTCGAAATATTTTACAAAAGTACAAAATTTTTCAATGTGCCAATGAAATTAGCAAATTAGTTAATTAGCAAATTAGTTAATGATTCAGAATAAATTTATGGACATTAACTCGCGACCGATACGATGGATTTCCGTTTGTATCTTTGAAACCTGCTTTTCAGATACATACTGTCCTTGTTTATACTGACGCATAAGTGACGGATTAATCCCTGCCAATTGTGCAAACCTGGTGATATTCAAAAAATTGAAATGATGGAAAAAGGATGGCAGATCATATTTGTATTCAAAAGAAACATTTTGTAATTCATCAGGTATCGCTTCCCCGTCTTCCTGATAAAATTTCAGTAATTCCGCCACAGAGTTCTCAAAATCCGATTTTGCCTCCGCCACAGTTGCGCCTTCTCCGATGATAGTGGCTTCGATATCAGGAGTATAAACACTGAAACTTCCATCTTTTCCCATCTCTATTAATGCTGTTTTTTTCTTGTTTTTCATATTTTTCCTAGTTCATTAACATCCAATTTGTTTAAGTAATTTAGTACAAAGTCCCGACTTCACTTCCTGACTACCATGTCGTTCTATATGAATGGTATATGTCTTTTCAGGATGCCTGTAGATGTCATGTTTGCTGCCATTACGCCACAAATACCATCCATTTTTTTCTGCCAATCTCCTCAATTCGTTCCATTTCATTTCCTTTTGAAATTTCGCTGCAAATATATAACTTTTTTGCAATATATTCACATGGTTCAACAATTA
>JAGCSI010000010.1 GCA_017964255.1 Bacteroidales bacterium
GCAATCGGGGTTAAATATTTGATTTCGTTATTTGTTGCCATAATTTTTTACCTCCTTATTCTGCTTTGGGTTCTTTTTTCAGGTTACGTCTCTTTTCGCTGTATGCGATGGCGTGTTTGTCCATAGCTACGGTCAGGTATCTCAGGACTCTCTCGTCACGGCGATACTGCAGTTCGAGTTCTTTCACCACTGGACCTTCTGCCTTGAATTCGAACAGGTGGTAAAATCCGGAGGACTTTTTCTGGATGGGATACTCGAATTTGCGGAGACCCCAGTCCTCTTCGTGAACTAATTCCGCACCATTGCTGGTGAGAATGTTCTCAAATTTCTTTACCGTTTCCTTCATCTGATCATCAGATAAAACGGGCGTCATAATGAAAACGGTTTCGTACTGATTCAACATAATTTTGATTTTTTTTGGTTTATTAAAATGGTTAAATTTTGGGGGTGCAAAAATACAACATTTTTTGATACAAACAACAGGGTGTTGATTTTTTTCTGGGAAGGCGTGAACAGCGGGGGTAGAAGGGTAGAAGGTTAGAGGGTTAGAGGGTGAGAGGGTGAGAGGGTGAGAAGGTTAATGAGATGACAGGATTACAGGATGATGGATTTTGAAGGGAAGCTGATAGCACATAGCTCATAGCTGCTAATTAACTAATTTGCTAATTTGCTAATTAATTTCGTATTTTTGCACCATGAATTTCACACTGCGTAACATCCGGAATTTATTTTTGTCCTCCTTACATATACTATATGATAACAGGGAGGCGGAAGCGATTGTGCGCTATTATTTCGAAATGAAATGGGAAATTCCGGTTCATGAATTTGCACTTCGTCCAGACAAAACTTTCCAAAATGGGGAGTGGGAGGAGATGCAAAATGACTTACTGCGACTGCAAAACGGGGAACCCGTGCAATATGTCGTCGGAAAATCGGAGTTTTATGGCTTAACTTTGCAGGTGAACCCGCTAGTGCTTATTCCACGTCCTGAAACAGAGGAACTGGTGCAATTGCTGTTGCAAAGAATGGCCGTCATCACTCCAATTACCAACTGTGAGGACGCAGTTGGGCTCCATGGTTCATCTTCCGACCCCGGGGACGCAGTTGGGCTCCATGATAGCTCTCCCCGCCGTATTCTGGATTTCTGCACAGGCAGCGGTGCCATCGCCATCGCCATCACAAAACAGCTTCCTGAAGCAGCAGTATTTGCGACAGATTATAGCACAGACATCCTGAAACTGGCCCAGCAAAACGCGGAAAAAAATCATGCTCAGGTGCATTTTATCCGTCACGATGTTTTGCAAGAGGATACAGAAAAACTGGGACAAGGCTACCAGGCTATTATCAGCAATCCGCCTTATATCCCGCAATCACACAAAAAACTATTGCACAAAAATGTAATAGACTATGAGCCCTCAGCGGCGTTGTTCGTCCCCGACGAGGACCCTCTTCTCTTCTACGAGCGCATCGCCCTCTTGGGACGGGAGTTGCTGGAAGATAACGGAATGCTGTTTTTTGAAACACACGAAGATTACCACAATGAATTGGAGACCTTGCTGCTTCAATTTCATTATCATAATATAGAAAAACTAACGGATTTGAACGGGAAAGCCCGTTTTGTAACTTGCAAAAAATAACTGTCTATGGGAGAAAACATGAATTTGGTGGAAGACCTTGCGTTGATTTTGATTTCAGCTGGCGTTATCACCATTATATTTAAATTGTTGAAACAGCCTTTGGTGCTGGGTTATATTGTGGCCGGATTCATTGTGGGACCGCATTTCGGTCTGTTCCCCACTGTGTTCGACACTACCAGCATCGAGGAATGGTCGGAAATCGGCATCATCTTCCTCATGTTCGCCCTGGGCTTGGAGTTCAGTTTCAAAAAATTACTGAAGATGGGCAGTACCGCCATCATCGCGGCGGCCACCGAGATTGTGCTGATGATAGGCATAGGCGCCTTGTCGGGTTACCTGATGCACTGGAGCCTGATGGAGTGTATCTTCCTCGGCGGTATGCTGGCCATGTCATCCACCACCATCATTATCAAGGCCTTTGAAGACTTGAAGTTGAAAAGAGAGCCTTTCGCCGACCTTACCATGGTCATCCTGATTATCCAGGATATCGTGGCCATTGTGATGATGGTGCTGTTGTCCACTGCCGCTGCCTCACAGCAATTTCACGGACAAGAAATGCTGGCGGTCATCGCCAAGCTGCTGTTTTTCCTGATTCTATGGTTTGTAGTAGGCATTGCCATCATCCCCACTTTTTTCAGGAAGGCCAAGAAATACATCAACGACGAAACCCTGCTCATCATTTCCATCGGACTTTGTTTCGGCATGGTGGTGTTTGCCAATTATGTAGGCTTTTCTTCGGCTTTGGGCGCATTCGTCATGGGTTCTATTTTGTGTGAAACCATTGAAGGAGAGCATATTGAGAAAATCACCAAGGGCACCAAAGACCTTTTTGGCGCCATTTTCTTCGTTTCGGTCGGTATGATGGTTGACCCGGCCATTTTGATTAGCTATTGGAAACCTATCCTCTTTATAACCTTCATCACCCTGGTAATAAAGGGCTTTATCTCCTCAGGCAGTGTCTTGGTCGCCGGCGAATCGCTCAATGTGTCCGTCAAGACCGGCTTCAGCCTGTCGCAAATCGGTGAGTTCGCCTTCATCATCGCCTCTCTGGGTGTGTCATTAGGCGTGTTGAGCAACTACATTTATCCCGTCATTGTGGCGGTGTCGGTCATCACCACCTTCACCACTCCTTACTGCATCCGTTTGGCCGACCCGTTCTCCCGTTGGGTAGAGAGAGTACTGCCCCCGCAAACAAAAAAAACACTGGACGAATACAGTCTGGTGGGAAAGACCAATCGCACCCCCGGTGCCTGGGGCACTATTCTGAAAAAATCATTGTTAAGGACCGCCATATTCGGGATACTTTGTTTTTCCATCACCTTTTTAGCCTTCCAGTATTTCTATCCCCTTATGAAGAACCTGTTGTCGGACCACATGCCCGAGTCCCTCATCAACACTATCTGTGCCGTGATATTACTGACTTTCATCTCGCCGTTCCTATACGGGCTGATGAGCAACAACCACTCCACGCAATCGCTGTATGCACAATTATGGAAAGAAGGACAGTTGAACCGCGTGGGCATCGTAGCTTGGACCATCCTGCGCATCATCCTGGCAGGATTCTTTGTCATGGTCATCCTGTCCAAATCATTCAGATTCACCAAGTTTGTGATTTTCCTCTTAGCCATTGCCATAGTCATTTTATTCCTCTTCTCTCGCCGTACGCTGCGACGGTTCACCAAAATAGAGGACAATTTCATGAATAATCTGAATGCCAAAGAAATGAATGCGACACAAGAATAAATTTTGAAAATGAAAAATATTTCCGCCATGATTTTTGCTGCAGGCCTGGGAACACGCCTGTATCCGCTCACAGCCGACAAGCCGAAGGCTTTGGTCGAATACCAAGGTATGCCTTTGTTAGAGCATGTGCTGCGCAAAATCATCAATACCGGCATCCGGCACATTGTGGTCAACGTACACCATTTCCCCGACCTCATCATCCAATACCTGAAAGAGCATCCCCATGATGCGGAAATCATGGTTTCCGACGAGCGGGACTACCTGCGTGACACCGGTGGCGGGCTGAAATTCGCAGAGTCCTTGCTGGCCGACAGCGAAAACATCCTGTTGCACAATGTGGACATTCTTTCCGACCTTGATCTGGGACAACTTATAACCTATCACGAAAACCACGAAGCACTGGCCACCTTGGCGGTACGGCAACGCAAGACCAGCCGTTATTTTCTGTTTGACGAGGAGATGAGTCTTTGCGGCTGGCGTAACAGCAAGACTGGTGAGGAGATTATCTCACAGCAATCCTCCACCTATCAGGAGTTGGCTTTCAGCGGCATCCATGTGGTGCGCCGCGAACTCATCAATATGATTCCCTCTGCCGAGAAGCAGTCCATTACCCCGATATACGTTGAACTGTCTAAGACACAACTTCTCAAAGGTTTTATGCACAATGAAGGTCATTGGAAGGATATGGGGAAGTTTGAGGACTTTAACAGTTGACAATTCAAAATTCAAAATTCAAAATCCATCATCCTGTAATCTAATTAACCTTCTCACCTTCTAACCCTGCAATCACTCCCCTCAAGTGAGAAGCATGAGACTCCCCTTTGGACGAAGTCCACTACCCTTGAGCGAAGCGAAACTCCCCTCGAATGCGCAGCATGAGACTCCCCCTTCGAGCGCAGCGAGACTACCCTTTGAATTTTTTTTCATCCACTTGTTGCATCAAACAAAAATTTTTGTACTTTTGCCGGCGGAGAGATGGCAGAGTGGTCGATTGCGGCGGTCTTGAAAACCGTTGACCCTCACGGGTCCGGGGGTTCGAATCCCTCTCTCTCCGCAGCAGTTTGCAAAACAATCAGAATCAGCAAGTTAAACAAATTAGTTTGCTGGTTTTTTGTTTTTAACGCACTCCTGAATCAGCGTTGACAGCTATAGCAACCGACCACGGGGGTACTGATTTCGAGCTTTCGTGTTTTGCAAAATTTAGCTCCGAAATTCCGAAAATCCACCCTTCGGCAGCTTCCATCAACCACTCCCATGCAGTTCTCCACCTCAACATCTTTCATTGGCACATTTAAATCATTAACTAATTAACTAATTTGCTCATTTGCTCATTGAAAAACCGTATCTTTGCAGTCTCAAAAAAGAACACAATGAATTGTCACGACTTCAATGCAGACCTGATTCCTGTGGGGGAAGCCATAGCTGAAGAATTAATAGAACAGATCAAGGGAATGGACCTATGCGGCCATTGTGCCAGCTGCCTTTATACCTACATCATGCTGGCTCCTCAATTCAGCAACGAGGAGTTAGTCCAACTTTTCAGAGCAGACCTGTTGGAAAACACCAAACTGATTCCCGAATTCAATGAGCTGGCGGGACTGGTGAGCAACCCCTACCCCAACCGTCCCCGCATCGCCAGAGTGAACAAGGCGCTGCGAGTCATCAGTCTGCAAAAAGACAAGGAACACAAGGCCCTTATCAAGCATTATATCAACGAATGTATCAAACAATACGAAGGGGACATGATTGAAGAGTATTTCAACATGTCGCCGTGACAGATATCAGGTTACAGGTGTCAGGGGACAGGGGACAGATACAAAAAAAGGACGCTTCAATGCGTCCTTTTTTTGTTGTATGATATGAAGATATTAGAACTTGTCTTCGTTATCCACCATCATTTTGTTCATCTTGTTGTATTTTCCCACCACCAAAATTTCCATCAGAACATATACCAGCCAGAAAATGATGGCTACGATAGCCACTGTGTTGTGGTTCAACTTATAGAAAGCGGGACCATTACCAAAGAAAGTCGTCACCAAAATAAAATTAATCAAACAAACGGCCATGAGGAACATTCCCCACCAGAATCCGAGCAAGAAATCATTATCGCTCTTGGTATCTTCGGGTATAATGTTTTTATCAACCAAAGCATATTCAGTTTCCTCATATAATTCGTTAAAGAAAGTATAGGGTTTAATCAGATTATACACAGGGATAATCCAGCCCCAGAAAGCCCATGCGGGAGCGGCAGCCTTTGCCATCCAGGGGCAAACGTTGCGCAAGCTCTTGGAGTTTTTGTATGTCCAAACTGCCCAAACCACAATTTTAATCAGGAAGAGCACCAATGTAATCATGGCAACCACATTGAAAGTTCCCTCAGCCTTGGCAGTTTGGTCAACGAGGTCATTATATTCAGCCTCTATCGGTTCAAATACAGCCTTTTCATCAGCAATAGCCTGTTCAGTCTGAGCCAGAGCCTTCTGCTTCTCAGACAAAGTATTCTTCGTTCTGTCAATATCTTCCTGCAACGATTTGACAGCTTTTTTATCATTAGCAACAGCGCTCTGATGCTTGCTCAATGTATCCAGCTTATACGCATAGTAATCAACCTCAGCCTGATTCTGTTTCAGGGGATGCTCAACAGCATGCAAATGATCCTTAGCCTTAAGGTAAGAAGGTTCCGCACCCACTTTCACCACGTTGATTTTGTCAAACTTCAACAAAAAGACGATGGAAAGGACAAAAAGAACCAGAATGGCCACATTCAAAATCTGAGTCAATCGGCCCAAAAAAACGTTATTTGAAATCTTTTTCATGTGAATTTATTTTTATTTTCTTGATAATCAGTATTTTGAATTAAATTTCAGCAAATTTGAATCGTATGCAAAAATAAAAAAAAAATCAATGCAACACCAAACAATTCAACAAATCCAAAAAAAATCTTTTTTCGTAATGTATTATATATAAAAAAAAGCTATTTTTGCAAACTCAAATTATTTACAAAATTAGGAGGATTATGTTCACCGGAATCGTTGAAAAAACAGGGAAAATCGTCAAGATAGAGAAAGAGAACACCAATTATCATTTCACCATAGAAGTTGACTTTGCCGACGAATTGAAGATTGACCAGAGTATGGCCCACGACGGATGTTGTCTCACGGTCGTAAAGCTGGACAAAGAAAAAAGGCAATATGTAGTAACCGCCATGGACGAAACCATGCTGAAGACCAACCTGAAGAACTGGGAAGTGGGTTATGAGGTAAATCTGGAGCGCAGCATGAAAATGGACGGGCGTTTTGACGGACATATTGTACAAGGGCATGTGGACCAAACGGCGGTATGTGAAAAGGTGGTAGACGACAATGGCAGCTGGCGTTATTATTTTTCTTACGACAGCACGAAGAACAACTTCACCGTACCCAAAGGCTCGATTTCAGTCAACGGAGTAAGCCTCACCGTGGTAGACTCTGAGAAAGGCATGTTTTCCGTAGCCATCATCCCTTACACCCACAAAGTCACCAACTTCCACAATTTCAAAAAAGGCACTGTGGTGAACATTGAATTTGACGTATTCGGGAAATATGTCCAGAGACTGTTGGAACAATATTTTGCTGACCAGAAAAGACAATAAAAGCCACTGATTACTCGTTATCACTTTTCATCATCTAAAAAAGAAAAAATTGAAAAAGAAAACGAACATATCATACTTTGCATTCAGCTTTGTAATCATTGCACTGCTGTTGTTGTCTTCATGTTCCACCCGTAAGAACACCTTCCCGAACAGGGCGTACCACAACACCACAGCAAGATTCAACGTGCTGTTCAACGGAAAGGAGGCCATGAAAGCCGGAGAAGCGGTATTGGAAACCAAGGTCAAGGACAACTATACCGCCGTCCTGCCCATCTATAACTATCCTCCACAAAATGAGTTGGGAGCTATCTTACCCCACATGGACCGAGTGATTCAGAAATCCTCGAAATGTATTTACAAGCACTCGATGTACATTCGCGGCAAGGAATATGTCAAGTATATCGACAACGCCTATTTCCTGATGGGAAAAGCCTATTTCTATAAACAAGACTACAACCAAGCGCAACGCACCTTCACTTACATCGAGAACACCTACAAAGTATCGGATATCAAAGAGGAAGCCAAAATCATGAATGCCCGCACCGCTATCCGACAGAAGTACTATACCCGAGCCTTCGACTTACTCAACGAAGTGGATCATGCCATCTACAAGAAGAAATCCAAAAAACTGAATCTTCAGTACAATGCCGCCATGGCGGAATATCACCTGACGGCACCTGACGGTGAGGTTGAAAGTGCCATTGATTACATCAACACTGCCCTTACCAACCGTCCGAAACGGGATTTCAAAACGAGACTGTACTTTATTCGCGGACAACTATATGAGCAACTCGGCCAATCCACCGATGCCCACAAGAGTTTCATGACGGTAATCAAGCGCACTCCTCCATACGAGATGGAATTCAGTGCGCACATGCATCTGGCCACCAACTATGACGGCACCAAAGAGGCCAAAAACTCGATTCTGAAAGAGCTAAACAAGATGCTGGACGAAAAGAAAAACGAGGACTACAAAGACCAGATTTACTACGCCATGTCGGAGATATACCGCATTGACGAGGACACCGACATGCAAAAGGAATATCTGGCCAAGTCGGTAGCCGCTTACAGCAACAACGAGTACCAGCGCACCTTCTCGAGTCTTGCATTGGCGGACATTTATTTCAATGAGGAGAACTACATGGAGGCGCAAAATTATTATGACACCGCCACCATGACGATGCCGAAAAATTATCCCGACTATGACAATATCATCAAGAAGTCCAATGTTTTACGCGAATTGACAGACAACCTGAAGATGATTGCCTTACAGGACAGTTTGCAACGCATCGCCAAGATGAGCGAAGCACAGCGCAACCAGTGGGTACAGCGTATGATTGCAGCCTACACTGAAAAAGAGCGCAGGGAGGCGGAAGAGGAAGCCGCCCGTATGTTGGCACTCCAATCCACCGCGGGCATGGCCAATGTGAATGTCAACACCAACCAAAGCGGCAAATGGTATTTCTACAACACCGCACTGATTTCCGCCGGTCAGACCGAATTCTACAGACGTTGGGGTAACCGTAAACTGGAGGACAACTGGCGTATCAGCAACAAGCAGCAAATATCATTTGATGATATGGAGGTCATGAACAATCCCAATGCTGTCCAAGATACGATAGAATACGACGAAGACGGCAATCCCATCCCCAAAAGAGAAACAGACCCGAAGAAGCCAGCGTTCTATACCCAGGATTTGCCTCTGACACAGGCTGCAATGGACTCCTCCAATGCCATGGTGGTGGAGGCACTATACAACTGTGCACTCATTTACATGGACCAGCTCAACGACATGAAAAGGGCCAATGAAACCTTGAAGAAACTGATTGAGCGTTATCCCGACCACGACCTTGCCTTGTCGTCCATTTATCTGCTATACCTCAATTACGGCAAGATGAACGACCAGCAGCAATCGGACTATTACAAAAACATTATCCTGACCCAATATGCCAACACCGACTATGCCAAACTGATTTCTGACCCGACATATTACATCAGATTGGAAGAAAAGTCCAAGGAACATGAGCGGAAATATGACATCGCCTACGACTATTACACCCAGAAAAACTGGAAGAAAACTGTGGAGATTGCCAACAGCGTGCTCCCCGCTTGTACTGACGTGAAATTGGCCTCCAAATTCGCCTACATACGGGCGGTGGCCATTGGACAGATTATGGGTGAAGATTCCCTGAAAAAAGCCTTGACCAGGGTCATCATGAACTTCCCCAACACCGAAGTGGAGCAACTGGCACGTATATACCTGTCCAATTTTGCCGAGGATGTGAATGTGACTTTGGCGCAGGCTGGTGACACCACCGCACAGAAAGAAGTGGCCAAACAGGAGTTGGCCAGAATATCGCCCTTCGTTGATAAACCTGACGAAATTCACTATGTGGTAATTATTCTTAACTCCAGCGCTGTACCCATGCAGACCGTCAAAGATGAGGTGGCCAATTTCAACAGAGAATTCTTCAGTCTGGAGCAATTCAACCTCAACAGTTTCTTCCTGAACAAAACCGACCAGATGATCACCATCTCCAAATTCAAGAACAAGGAGGTGGCCTTGAACTACTATAACATCATGGTGAAGAATCCTGTTTTTGCCACACACCTCTCGGGAGGACACTATGTGCTGTATGCCATGTCATCGACCAACTACACCTCCTTCTACAACATGAAAGACAAGCGTGACATGTATCCTGCATTCTTCAATGAAAACTATCTTCAGCAGAAATAAAAGACACAAAATATAATAATAACATAAAATCATTTTCCTATGGCAAAATTATACGAACAAGAAGAGAGCAGCAGCGCAAGCGTAAACGTAATTTCCTCCGGCACCATGATTACCGGTGACGTAGTCTGCTCAGGCGATTTGAGAATTGACGGCAATATCAAGGGCAACGTCAGATCCAAAGCCAAAGTTATCGTTGGACAAAGCGGCATCATTGATGGAGACATCAACTGCAAATCCATTGAAATCGAAGGCAATGTGAAGGCCAATGTAACTGTTACAGACCTGATGTCTTTAAAATCAACAGCCAACCTGGTCGGCAACATCTGCGCTGGCAAGCTGGCTATTGAGCCCGGTGCCAATTTCGCCGGCAACTGCAAGATGCAGGGCATGAAAACAGATGTGCATCCCGCAGCTCCCGCCAACGATAACAAATAAGGACTAACCTAACGAAGGTGCCTCAACCCGCGAGAAGGAAAGCCCAATATAACCGGTCGTTGAATAACTACGCGCGTTATTCCGGCATGGCCTTTGAAATGTTTTTCATCATTGCCGCCGGGGCTTATGGAGGTGTAAAGCTGGATGAATGGCTGCATACCAAACCCATTCTGACACTGCTTTGTTCCCTGTTAGGAGTTGCTATATCCCTCTACGTCGTGATTAAAGACACCCTTCGTACCAACCACCATTCCGACCATGGCGAAAAAAATACCGATTAGAAAATTCTCAGTCCGGCTGATTGTCTTCTCCGCTATCATGGCGGCGCTGTCGGTTATCATGCAACTTGTACTGCCGCAGTACAGCACTCCTGCCCTGCCTTTCATCGTGCTGTTCTTCTTTGTCCTCACCCTCTTTACATTATATATTGTATTACGGGATGACGTTGGCAAAAACGACAAACGCTTCATTTCGGGCTACCTGCTGTCGCGCATCATCAAGTTCTTTTCCGTCATTCTTTTCGTCGCACTATACCTGCTATTTTGCCCCGACAACGACAAGATACGCTTTGCCGTGGCTTTCCTGATCATCTACTTCATGTATTCCATTTTCGAAGTGGTCATTCTGAAAAAGGAAAACGAACGTCAATTTTCATCGAAAGAAAATAAAAAACAAGCATAAAGCATGAAATTATCGCAATTCAAATATCACCTTCCGCAGGAGCAGATTGCCCTGTTCCCCACTGAAGAGCGTGATGAAGCCCGTTTGATGGTATTGCACCGCAAAACGCAAACCATTGAGCATAAAATTTTCAAGGACATTGTCGATTATTTTGACGAGGGAGACATCTTTGTCACCAACAACACCAAGGTGTTCCCGTCATTGCTGTTCGGCGAGAAAGAAAAAACCGGCGCCAAAATCCGAGTATTCCTGCTCCGCGAACTGGATGAGGAAAGCCGTCTGTGGGACGTGCTAGTGGACCCTGCCCGCAAAATCAGAATCGGCAACAAACTGTATTTCGGAGATGACGAGAGTTTGGTGGCTGAGGTGATCGACAACACCACCTCGCGCGGCCGCACCTTGCGTTTCCTCTTCGACGACAACCACGACACCTTCAAGCAGAAGCTGAACGAGCTGGGCTTGACTCCGCTTCCGGAAGACCTGCAGAGACTGCGTGAAATCGTGCCTGAGGACGAGGAAAACTATCAGACCATCTACGCCAAAGTAGAGGGTGCTGTAGCTGCCCCCGCCGCCGGTTTCCACTTCAGCAAACATCTGCTGAAACGCATGGAACTCAAAGGCATCGATTTCACCGAAATCACCCTCCATGCCGGTTTGGGCAACTTCCGCGAAATAGACGTGGAAGACCTCACCAAGCACAAAACCGAATCTGAGGCGATGGTCATCTCCGAAGAAGCCGCCAATGCCATCAACACTGCCCGCGACAACGGTCACAAAGTCGCCGTTGTGGGCACCACCACCATGAAGGCCCTGGAATCTTCAGTCTATACCAACGGTCATGTGAAGGTGTTCGACGGCTGGACCAACAAATTCATCTTCCCGCCCTATACCTTCTCCATCGGAGACGCGCTGGTTACGAATTTCCATCCTTCGGAAAGTCCCATGCTGATGATGGTAGCCGCATACGGCGGTTATGAGTTCATCATGAAGGCCTATAAGGAAGCCGTAGCTGAGAAGTACAGATTCCTTACCTACGGAGACGCAATGTTAATAATGGATTAATCAAATAGTTATGGCAGAATCATATAGCAAGGCCGGTGTCAATCTGGAAGCCGGTTACGAATCAGTAAGACTGATCAAGAAACATATTTCCCGTACTGCCCGCTTGGGCATGATGGGCAACATCGGCAGCTTCGGAGGCATGTTCGACCTCTCGCTGCTGAACATGAAAGAACCCGTGCTGGTGAGCGGCACCGACGGTGTGGGCACCAAACTGAAACTAGCTTTCATGATGGACAAGCATGACACCATCGGCCAGGATGCGGTGGCCATGTGCGTGAACGACGTGTTGGCACAAGGTGCTGCCCCGCTGTTCTTCCTCGACTATATCGCAGTGGGCAAGAACGACCCCAAGAAAATCGAGCAGATTGTGAAAGGCGTGGCTGACGGCTGCGTGTTGAGTGACTGCGCCCTCATCGGTGGAGAAACCGCTGAAATGCCCGATATGTACGACATAGACGAGTATGATATCGCCGGCTTTACCGTAGGTGCCGTGGAGAAAAGCAAACTCATCGACGGCTCCAAGGTGAACGTGGGCGACTTGCTTGTCGGCATCAGCTCCTCAGGTGTGCATTCCAACGGTTTCTCTTTGGTCAGAAAGATTATCTTCAAAGATAATCAATTGGACCTGAAACAGCACTATGACGAATTGGGCGGCACGCTGGGCGACACCCTGCTGACCCCCACCCGCATCTATGTGAAACCCGTGCTGGAATTGCTGAAAAATATTGACATCCATGCCATCTGCCATATTACTGGCGGCGGCTTCGACGAGAATATTCCTCGTGTGCTGCACGACGGCCAAGGTATCTATATCAAGGAAGGCAGCTGGACCATTCCGCCCATCTTCCCCTTCTTGGAGAAATACGGCAAAGTGCCTCATCGTGAAATGTTCAACATCTTCAACATGGGTGTCG
The DNA here is from genome assembly GCA_017964255.1 of Bacteroidales bacterium. Taxonomy (GTDB): domain Bacteria; phylum Bacteroidota; class Bacteroidia; order Bacteroidales; family WCHB1-69; genus RUG11690. The sequence goes on from JAGCSI010000010.1 coordinate 12,841, forward strand.
GCATGATTTTGGTGGTAGATCCCAAAGACGAGCAAAAGACCCTCTCAATGCTGAAAGAACTGGGTGAAAAAGCCTCTGTTATCGGTCGTGTAACCGACAAGGAAGGTGTGGAGATTGATTTACTGTAAAATTAAGTGTAGTATATATTGTAGAGACGCGGTACGCCACGTCTCTACAATTTTAATCCTTTTCGAAATCCAGCTGTCATAAATTATTATAGGCTTTTATGATGAAAAATATCGCAGTTTTTGCCAGTGGCTTCGGCTCCAACTTCGAAGCAATTATTGAAGCCGCCAATAACGGCACACTACATGCCAATATCGCGCTGTTGGTGGTGGACAAGCCCGCCTGCTATGCGGTGGAACGCGCCCATAACCACAACATTCCCGTATTCGCCTTCAACCCCAAGGATTATGACTCCAAAGAAGCTTACGAAAAAGAGATTGTAAAGCAGCTGCAAGCCTACCAGATTGACCTGATTGCCTTGGCTGGCTATATGCGCCTGGTGGGTTCGGTATTACTGGAAAGTTTTGGACACCGCATCATCAACATTCATCCGGCTTTGCTGCCCGCTTTTCCTGGTACGCATTCCATCGAAAAAGCATATAATCACGGTGTAAAAGTATTTGGCATCACCATTCATTATGTAGATGCGGGCATGGATACAGGTCCCATTATCGACCAGGAATCCTTCAAGAAAAAAGAAGGGGAAAGTGTGGAAGAAGTGGAAACCCGCATTCATCAGCTGGAGCACCAATTGTATCCAAAAGTCTTGGAGAGAATTTTAAATCATTAATACATAATGATATATGAATAAAAAATGGTTCTTTCTGATCATTATGTTCATGACTTTGTCATGCGGTATGCTCATGGCGCAATCGGCCAACAAAAAGGCGGATGCCCTATACCGCAAGGCACAAGACGCCCTTAACGGACACCATTTCGACAAAGCCCAGACTTATCTTGACAAAGCTTTGGAACTGGACCCGAACTTTGCGGAAGCTTATCTGCTGCAAGGCGACGTGTACAATTTCCAGTCGAATTCGGTGGGGGCGGTTGCCAATTACAACAAAGCCATCCAGCTCAAGCCCAATCAGAAACCTATTTTATTCTATATCACCGCTGTTGAAGAATTAAAATGCGGACTGTATCAGGATGCCTACAACCATTTGCTCATCTTTCAGGAGAGGGAAAAAGACATCACCCCGCTGGCCAAAGAATTTGAGAAAGCCATGGAGACCGCCACTTTCGGCAAAGAAGCCATCAAAAACCCGATGCACTTCAATCCCATCAATATGGGACCGAACATCAACAGTGAGCACGACGAATACTTAGCAGCTCTTACTGCCGACGAGCAGGAGATTATCTTCACGGTGCGGCAACCGAGAAACGAGAACACTATTTGTGTATTCTGCCAGACCGAAGAGGACTTTTATGTGAGCAAGCAAGTGAACAACAGCTGGCAACCCCGAGAGGCGATGGGAGCCCCCATCAAATCGGGCTACAACGAAGGCGCGCAGTGCATCTCACCCGATGGACGTTACCTGTTTTACACCCTTTGCAACACCGACTACGGCATGGGCAGTTGTGACCTGTATTGGGCCAAGCGCATCGGTGACCGCTGGTCACGTCCCCGCAACTTCGGTGAGCCAGTAAACAGCAAACACTGGGAAAGCCAACCCACCATCGCTCCCGATGGCAGAACCATTATCTTCGCCTCCAACCGTCCCGGCGGCTTTGGCGGCGTGGACCTATGGAAAACCACCATGACGGAAGAGGGCGTTTTTTCTGTGCCTGAAAACCTCGGACCTGTCATCAACACCAAAGGTGACGACACCGCTCCCTTTATCCACAGCGACGGCAAGACCCTGTATTTCTGTTCAGATGGACGACCAGGTATGGGTGGCAAAGACATCTACTACTCTACCCTGCTCAGCGACGGCAGCTGGAGCGAACCCCTCAACATGGGTTACCCGCTGAACACCCCCGCCGATGAAATCAACATTTCCATCAATGCGGCAGGCAACACCGGCTACATCGCCTCCGATAAGGAAGGCGGCTTCGGCGGCTTGGATTTATACTCGTTCACCTTAGACGAGAAATTACGTCCTACACCCGTCACCTACCTCAAAGGCCGTGTGATTGATGCCTTCACCAAACGTCCGGTGGAAGCCCAAATCGAAATGATTGACCTCAACCAGGACAAACTGTTGACCTCCACCACTTCCGACCCCGAAACAGGTGAGTTTTTGGCTTGTATCCTCACCGGCACCAACGTCCTGCTGAATGTATCCAACCCCTTGTATCCTTTCTATTCCGAGAACTTCCAGATTGACAAGGAAGCCTCCGAAATTGAGCCCTACATCAAAGACATCAGCCTGCAGAGAGCCGGAGTAGGTAAGACTTACATTCTGCAAAACATCTTCTTTGAATTTGACAAGAGTGACTTGCAGCCAGCATCTTTCGTAGAGTTGAATTTGTTAGTTGACTATCTCAAACAGAATCATGACATTGCCATCGAGATTGGCGGTCACACCGACGACCAAGGCAGCGACGAGTACAACAACCGCTTATCTTTGGCCCGTGCCAAGGCGGTATATGACTATCTGCTGTCGAAGGGCATCGAGGCCAGCCAGGTAAGTTACAAGGGCTATGGCAAGAGCCAGCCCATTGCTGACAACAGCACCGAGGAAGGCCGCGCCACCAACCGCCGCACCGAGTTCAAGATTGTGGAAGTTGGGAGATAACAGAAATTGTTATAACGTTTCCTACTCAACAATCAATTGTGTTTCCATGGCCTGTTCTAGCTTGGTAAGAATTTCCAAAGTCATATTTTCATTACCACGAAGGATTTTAGAAATATATTGTTGAGTACA
>JAGCSI010000111.1 GCA_017964255.1 Bacteroidales bacterium
ATGGGGTCTTCCTTTCTTGTGGGTGATGACCATTAACATCTTCTCCATTCTTTATGTGTTCATTTTTTGTTTTTACCTTCGTTTGTATCTTAATAAACGTTCCTTGCGTCATGAAAAATAGGATTAAAGTGGCTCGTGCGGAGATGAATATCACGCAGGGCGAATTAGCGGAAAAGATAGGGGTGACTCGTCAGGCGGTAAACTCCATAGAATTAGGCAAGTATGTTCCCAGTACACTCCTTGCGTTGAAAATGGCCCAATATTTTGGCAAGACGGTGGAGGAGTTGTTTATGCTGGAAGAGGGGGATTAACATTATTGTCAGAGATTGTCCCTTTAAACCTTAAGGGGACAATCTCGTTTTATTATTGTATATTTGCATAATGAAACCAATTCGGATACTATGAAAAGACTTGTTATCATCGCCATCGCTATCTTGTTAACCCCTTGTCTGATGGCACAGCCCGGAGGGAAACCTCATCAGCATCAACCGCAACCGTCGCATCAACCAACTCCGCCACCGGCTCCGGGACAACAGCACCCACATCAACAATTACATACTTTGGTGCTGAATGCTACCAATGGCGAGGAGTTCGTGGTGTATGTGGACGGTGACATTGTGAACAGAAAAGCCATGAGTTCGGTGCTGGTGCATAACCTCACTACCCAGCCTCACGATATTTATGTGGTGCTGAAACGCCCTGTGGATAAAATTACGGTAATGCGCTATTTGCCTAATATGATTGTGGAAAATTGCATGGTTTCCTACAATTTACAAAGCAGAAATCTGGAATTGACGATGATGCAGCCGCAAGTGGTACCTCCACAGCCCAATCTGCCGCATATTTGCAGCTATGAGGAGGTGGAGCAGATGTATAATTTGCTGAAGAAAGAGTCTTTTGATGACACTCGTCTGAGTATGGCCAAAAATATGGTGTCTCATCAGCATCTGGCAGCCCATCAAATCAAGCGATTGGCCGAAAGTTTCACATTCGACAGCAATAAACTGGCGTTTCTGAAATACGCATACGCTTATTGTGTGGACCAGCAGAATTACTACGTATGCCTCGAGGTGCTGACGTTCTCAAGCGACAAGGAGAATTTGATGAGGTATATCAACAATTAAGTGTAACCTACTTTGATCTGCCAGTTGAATATCAGTTTGAATGATATTAATGATTAGGAAAGCTGGCCAACAGTCGTTGGTGAACCATATCCTGATGGGCTGCATCGCCGTAGTTGGCGAAAGGCTTGATGGAGATGCCTCCACGGGGGTTGAATAGCCCTATAACCTCTATATATTTGGGATCCATCAGTTTGACCAGGTCTTTCAGGATGATGTTGACACAGTCCTCGTGAAAATCACCGTGGTTGCGGAAACTGAAAAGATATAGTTTCAGGCTCTTGCTCTCCACCATCTGGACCCGTGGAATGTAATTGATGATGATATGGCCGAAGTCCGGCTGTCCCGTTTTGGGGCACAGTGAGGTGAACTCTGGGCAGTCTAAAGTGACAAGATATTCATTTTCAGGATGTTTATTCTCGAAAGTTTCCAATACTTCCGGAGTATATTCGTATTGATATTTCGTTTGTTGATTGCCCAAAAGCGTCACGCCTTGCAACTCTTTTTCATTTCTTGCCATGATGAACAGAATTTTCTGCAAAATTAGCAAAATAATTTATAGTAAGCTTTCACCCCAAGAAATAAATTATATGTATTTTTGCCCTGGTTTTGATAGAAATAATAATTTTATATGGTAGAGATGCAAATTGTATCTCCACATTCATGAAAAAATTGTTGAGGAAATGATGACTGATAAAGAGAAAACTTACGAATTGCTTTATAAGCAGGTGCAAGCCCTGATAGAAGGGGAACAAGACGAAATTGCCGTGATGGCCAATGTGGCAGCCTTGATTCACGAGACTTTCCATTTTTGGTGGACGGGCTTTTATCGTGTGATAGGGCAGGAACTGGTGTTGGGACCGTTTCAGGGACCGATTGCCTGCACAAGAATTGCATACGGACGCGGGGTATGTGGTACGGCATGGCAGGAGAAACGCAGCATTGTGGTGCCCGATGTGGAGCAATTCAAAGGGCATATTGCCTGCAGTAGCGCTTCCAAAAGCGAGATTGTGGTGCCTGTATGGAAAAACGATGAAATTGTAGCGGTTCTGGACATCGACAGTGAGAAACTGGCCACTTTTGATGAGACAGACCGGATTTGGTTGGAGAAAATCGTTGCAAATCTTTGAACGTTAAGACGTGGAGACACTCGCTTCGCTCGTTCGTGGAGACGAATTTCGTCTTAACGATTACATGAAGTACATAATCGTCTTCACGCCTTCACGTCTAAACGAAAAAAAACTACTAGCACATTGAAAATAATTGTATTTTTGTAATTCAATAGGATGACGGGATGAAATTTCTCCTTTAAAATGATAAACGAGAACAACAATAAAAATCAGAAAAAAATGAAAAAAACAATCCTTTTCTTAGTGGGTTTATTTACCCTTGTTTCATTTGTATCATGCGACCGCCACATACCGGCTAGCAAGCTCCCACAGCAAGCGCAGGTTTTCCTGACCCAGAATTTTCCGGGCACGAACGTTCTTTCTGTGGAAAAAGACGGTTTCAAATATGATGTTTGTCTTATGGACGGAACCAGTCTTGAATTCAAACATTCAGGAGACTGGCACGAAGTGGATTGCCAGATGAGACCTGTGCCGGAAGGTATTGTTCCGATGCCTATTCAGACCTATGTCACCACTAATTTCCCTGCTTGTTTTGTAGTGAAAATCAAACAGGAGCGTCGGGAGTATGAGGTGGAACTGAGCAATGATTTGGAACTGAAATTTGATAAAAGCGGAAACTTTATATATGCCGACTAATCAGCAAAAAACATACATTAAAGTATAAACCTTAATCCTTTTTTATTATGAAAAAAGTCCTTTTTGTAGCAAGCATGATTTTGCTTTGCACTTTGAGCGCAGTGGCCCAGGATCGTATGATTACGTATGACCAGCTTCCCCAGAGTTCACAGACATTTATCACGACATATTTTTCAAAAGCAAATGTGTCTTATGTGAAAATAGATGAGGAATCATACGGTTTTGAGTATGAGGTATATTTTAACAATGGCACCAAGGTGGAATTTGACAAAACCGGAGCACTGAAAAAGGTGGATTGCAACCATAGCAAAGTGCCTGATGGAATTGTTCCCACACAGGTAATAACGTATATTAACAACAATTATCCGGGTGCCTTTGTGACAGAATGGTGCAAGAAACGTACCAACTGGAATGCGGAGCTGAGCAATGGTTTGGATTTGTATTTCAACAGCGAATACCAGCTTATCGGCATTGACGATTAAGCGATTATAAGCACATACAATTTACAAGAAAAGACGCGGTTGATTGCCGTGTCTTTTTTTTAATTGGCACATTAGCACATTAACTAATTTGCTAATTGAATTTTTTGTATTTTTGCCGCTGATTTTTCGGTGAGCGATTTTCGTTTGAAAATCGTGTGAGGGAAACAGGTGAGAATCCTGTACAGTACCCGCTGCTGTAAGTTTCAGCGAACCGGGAACACTCCGCAAGCCACTGTTGAGCTTATCAATGGGAAGGCGAAGTTCCAGGTGAAACAAGTCAGAAAACCTGCCGAGGAACCACAAAAGTGAACAGCTTCGGGAGGTAGGCTTACACGAATCAACTTGACGCAGGTCAGAATTCCAGAGTGTTATTTTCCCAAGCATAGGCACAGAATTTTTATTGTATAACTTAAAAATAGTATGCTTATGAAAAAAATCTTATTCTTTTTGCTTGTTTTGGCAAGTTTTACGCTTTCCGCTCAGAATGAGCAGATGAGGGAAATGATGCGCACGATGCAGCCTTCAAGAAATGTGACCGATGTGCCGGCTTCAAATATCCAGTTCTGGGTGGGCAGCGGTAGCAACGAGGTGGTGGCCGCCTTCTTCTTCTGCAACAATCCCGCCGTGGGTATCGCTTACGGCTATCGTTTTAACGGAACGGCTACAATTGTCGATATGTGTAATGCTATTCATGCGGCAGATCCGAATTTTTCATTCACCACCAGTGGTAGTTTTTTCAATACCATTACTTATAATAATGGGACACTTTCATGCTCCATTACGGGTGGCATGATGATGTACACAGTCAGCGGAAATTATGTAAGTGGTAATTCCGATCCTCTCGCTGATGGGGATTATTTTGAATTGTGTGAATATGGTAGTTGCACACTTCCTACTACCAACATCTATTATCCTGTAGATCCAAGTGCTCCTGCCGCTGTTGATGCTACTATCGATGCCGATGATATCCTGTATTGGGTAGGGGAAGGCAGCAACGATGTTGTTTTTATAGTTAACTGGTGCGATACTGCCATTGCCATGGCATGGGGTGTGCATTTCAATGGTGACAGCATTACTGTGGCAGATATTCTGGATACCATTTGGGAGTATGATGACCGTTTTGATTTTGATGCAGCAAGTGGTTTTGTGAATGATATCATGTATGAAGATGATGTGTATGACTTGTCTTTGCAAGGCATGTATTTCATGTATAATGTGAATGGTGGATTCGCTATGGGTATAGAATCTCAGTATGTACACGATGGTGATTATATCAAATTTGGAGATGAAATGTGCGGCACTGCAGACGCCGACTGGAATTATACTTGGGCTACACCTGTTGTTCCTGTCAGCGATCCTAATGGTGAGGAACATCCTGAAGATGCTACGATTGATGCCGCTGACATTCTGTATTGGGTAGGTACAGGTAGCAATGAGATTATCATGGCCATCAATTGGGCAGCTCCTGATACATGTTTGGCATGGGGTGTGAGATTCGATGGTGCATATATTACCAATGCACAGGCTTTGGATTCTATGGCAGTTTACGATCCTCGCTTCAGCTATTCTGGTGCAAGTATGCTGGACGAATTGTTCTTTATTACCGATAGCAATGACACCCTCAGTCTTACTGCTAACAGCTATTGGAGTAACAATGTCAATGGCAATCAGTCAGCTGGCATTAACGCACAGTTGCATGATGGTGACTTCAGTAAATGGGGCGATATCGCTGTAGGTATTGGTTATGATTTCATGGATTGGGGTGGTGTGCTTTACCCGATGGGTATGGCCTGGGTTACTCCTGTTGTTCCCGTTCCCGCACCTCAAGGTGATGAACCTGTTGATGCCACCATCTCTGCTGACAATATCATTTATTGGGTAGGCAGTGGTGACAATGAGGTTGTTTTCGCTGTTAACTGGTGCACTCCTGAAGAGGAAGCTCTGGCATGGGGCGTGCGTTTCTCAGGCAATAGCGCTACAGTTGCTGATATCATGCATACTATTGAACTTTATGATTCCCGTATCACTTTTGAAGGTGCAGGTTATATTTCCAATATCACATTTGCCGATGGAATCCACGACATCTACACACCCAGCATGTACTGGATGTACAATGTGAATGGTGTAGGCGCTATGTTAGGTATTGAAGAGCAAACTGTACAGAATGGTGACATTATCAAGTTCGGTGACAGTGGTTGCGGTATTGATGATGGAAACTGGAATTATGTATGGACTACTCCTATTCAGCCCGTTGAGCTGCCTGCCGCTTCAACAGAGGTTTTCGACGGTATTGTAGGTTCTGCAGGTTGTCAGGCTATCAAATATAACGATCCCGCTATCTTGGGCTGGGCTACCTCCTGTGGATTGATTCTTGGTCCTCAAAATATTGCAATAGAGGGCTCTCCTTTGGTTTCCTACGGCACATCTCTGGATCCTATTGGACCTTCAAGCGAATCTACTACTGACGGTGTGGTGAGTTTAGGTGACGGTGGTATGGCCGTGATGACTTTCGACATGCCTATCAGCAATGGCCCAGGTTATGATTTTGCTGTGTTTGAAAATTCTTTGAACCATACTTTCCTGGAATTGGCATTCGTGGAGGTAAGCTCTGATGGTGTCCATTTCTATCGTTTCCCCTCAGTGTCTAACACTCCGACTGAACAGCAGATTAGCAATTCTGGTGGTACGGATGCCACCAAGTTGTACAATCTGGCTGGTAAATATATCGTTGGCTGGGGTACTCCTTTCGATTTGGAAGAACTGGCTGGTTACAGCAATTTGGATATCAATAATGTAACCCACGTTCGTATTGTGGATGTGGTGGGTAGCATCAATCCTTTATATGGCACTACCGACAAGAACGGCCATTTGGTTAATGATCCGTATCCCACCAATTTCAATAGCGGTGGTTTTGACTTGAGTGGTGTGGCCGTGATGAATGGTTGGACTCCTACAGCAGTTAACAATTATCAGCAGGAAATCAGCTTCGTGGCTTATCCGAATCCTTGCCAGAATGTGCTGAACGTGAACAATGTTACTGTGAATGAACCCGTTTCATTGTTCAACGCTATGGGTCAGCAGATTTGGAATGGCATGACGCAGGATACATACTTCCAGCTTGATATGCAATCTTATCCTGCTGGCATTTACATGCTGCAGATAGGTACCCAGATGACGAAGATTGTCAAGAGATAACACATTGTGTAGAGACGTTTCATGAAGCGTCTCTGCAATTTTTGTGGAGATTTGTGTAATAAAGTTGTTGGAAGGGCACGGCCGTATGGTTGTGCCCTTTTTTGTGTATGGTTTGTAATAATTCTGTGGATTAAAGACGAAATGTATAGCGTTCCTACAAATTACATAAAAATGCGGACATCCTTTTTCGAAAGGTCTCTATTTGCTGAAAATACCGCAACTGGTTGCGTGTGCGGACGAGATTGTGCTCTGGATATTGGATTTTGTAATAGGTGTCTCCGTTGAGATAGTCAGTCAGGAAACGCACGGCCTGCATCATGGGGAACAAGCTTACTGCGAAAGGTAAATGTTCACGCTCTATGGGTGTGAGGAAGGAAGCTGTTGACTCCAAATAGCCATGGGTAAAAGCTTCGAAAATGTCCCAACGGAACTCGATGGAGTCCAGTTCGGGCGAGTCTTCAGGCTGACTGTTGGCAGCAGTGCGCAGAAAGTCACCAAAGTCTGAAAAAATATAGGCTGGCATCACGGTGTCAAGATCGATGATGCAGAGGACGTTACCGTTGCGGTCGAAGAGCATGTTGTTGACCTTTGTGTCGCAGTGGCAGATACGCTTGGGTAGCAAGCCTTGGCGATGTAGCCTTTCAGCCAGACACATTTCATTGGCATGAGCCTCAATGAATTGCAGTTCTTTAGATACTTCTTTTAAACGGCCAGCTGCATCGTTGGTTACGGCCTGCCGTAGCTGGCTAAGGCGAAGTTCCATGTTGTGAAAATCCGGAATGGTTTCGCCCAGCGGCTCATCGAGGTCAATGAGCTGTTGTTGAAAATGCCCGAAGGCGCGCCCACAGTCGTAGCTGCTCTGGGGGGTTATCTCTTCAAACGTAATAGTATCAGCAATATAGATGCTCATGCGCCAATAGCTGCAATCAAGATTGATTTTATCTGTTTTTTTAAAAAGAAGATTTGATGATGCAGTTTTACCATCAGAAGGGCAAAAATAATAGGTTTTGCCATCGGTAGTGGGTATGAAGCGAAACACCCGCCGGTCCACGTCAGCAATGCCTTCAGCTTGCAATTTGCGGCGCAAGTGGTTCGTTACGGCTTCGATATTGTGTTGTAGCATCTCCACATCGGTAAAAATGTGGTGGTTGATGCGCTGCAGCACATAGTCGGGCTTATCCGCCTCTGTAGTTCTGACCAAAAAGGTATCGTTTATGAGGCCTTTGCCTAAAGGCTCTACTGACATTGTCGTGCCCTCGATGCGAAAGTGTTGCACAATATCTATCAACTGCTCGTTGGTCATTTTTAGAATTCAAAGTTCAAAATTCAAAATTCAATTTTAAATTCCCCTTCTAAAAGAACGGGTGGCCGAAGGCCGGGGTAGTGATATCAAAGTTCAAAACTAATCCACTAACTCCTATTCCCTATAAACATTTGCTAATTTACTAATTAACTAATTTGCTAATTCAATTGGCACATTAGCACATTGTCTCATTATTCATTTTGTGCAAACGCATAGCTAAACCCCTTCACCTTGTTCCACGCTCCACGGGTGAAGTCGGGGATGGCGACGGGGGCGGAGTTGTTTTCCAGTGAGAGGCGGGTTAGTGGGCCTAAGCAGCACCACTCGGCCATGTCGTAAACATCCATATCAAGCGGAAGTCCATTTTGCAGGCAATACACCAGACGGTAGTCCATCAGGAAATCCATGCCACCATGTCCACCCACACGTCGGGCTGTTTCTTCTAATTCTTGCACAAAAGGAGGCAGGTATTTTTGCAGCATGGCCTGGCAAAGTTCGGCAGGCAGGGCTGAATGGGCGTTCAGGTTCTGATAATCAGCGGTTGTTGTGCTATCAAGATTTTCCGTGCGGAACAATAGTTGCTGTATAGGGTATTTGCTGGCGTAGCCATCGGAACCCACCACTTGGTACATGCGGCTGTAGGGGCGTGGCGTCAGCACATCATGCTGGATGAGCATGGTCTTGCCGTTGACCGTGCGGATGAGTGTGGAGGTCTGGTCGCCATTTTGGAAATCGGGACAGTCCTGACCCGTCAGTTTCTTCACCACCTTGGGACCATTGTAGGGCTTTGTGTCCATAGCTACTAAATATTCCATGCGGTCGCCACGGTGGATGTTCAGCACTTGGCAGTCAGGACCGATACCGTGGGTGGGGTAGATGTCTCCACGGTTTTTCATGTTGTAGTCCAAGCGCCAGTTTTCCCAGTACTCTGTCCAGAAATCATCGAGGTTGTGCAGGTAAGAGCCTTCCACATGCAATACCTCGCCGAAAAGACCTTGCTGGGCCATATTCAGCGTGGCAATCTCAAAGAAGTCATAAACGCAATTTTCCAGCATCATGCAGTGCAGGCGGGTGCGTTCGCTGGTGTTGATGAGTTGCCATATTTCGTCCATGGTCAGGGCTGCGGGCACTTCGATGGCTACATGTTTGCCGTGCTCCATGGCATAAACCGCCAATGGTACATGGTGTACCCAGTCGGTGGCGATATAGATGAGGTCGATGTCATCGCGCTCGCACATCTCTTTATAGGCTTCGGAGCTGCCGCTATAGCCTGTGGCCCGAGGCCGACCGAGCTTTTCTAACAGTTCTTGGCAGGCTTCCACGCGGTCGGCCTCCACATCGCAAAGACCTTTCACGGCGGTGCCCTCAATTTGGGCGAAGCGTTCCACCGCACCTGGACCACGCATACCCAGGCCGATGAAGCCTACACGTACCGTGTCCATCGGCGGGGCGGTCAGTTGCAGCACATCGCTCTGTCCCGCCGGCCGTTCCGGCACCTCTGTTTCAATCATTTTTGTTTGCTGTCCTTTGTTGCCGCACGCCACCAGCAGCAAAGCTATTGCCAAAAGGTAAAAGAATCTTTTCATAAATGTTGTTTTTAAGGGTAAAAATCTGTGGGGACAAAGATACATAAAAATTCAATTGGCATTAGACCATTAACCAAATTGTTCGCTGATTAATTTACTAATTAACTAATTTGTTCATTTGCTAATTATTTTTTGTATCTTTGCACCCTTAACCCTTAAAATGATTTGACATGAAACTTTTACTGATCAGCAATTCCACGAATTATAAAGAGAAATACTTGGGATGGTGCATGCCCTTGATTGCGGAATTTTTGAAAAACGAAAAGAAAAACATTCTTTTCTTCCCTTACGCAGGCATCAATATTGGTGGCAAAGCATACCCCGCCAGCTACGATGCCTATACAGAACGCGTTCAGAATGTGTTCAAGGAATTCGGTTTCAAGGTGACTTCCATCCATAAAGCCAAAAATCCCGTGGAGGCAGTCAACAAAGCGGATGTCATCATGGTGGGCGGTGGCAATACCTTCCATTTGGTGGCTGAAATTCACAAGTACGGACTGATTGAGCCGGTGCGCCGCAAAGTGCTGGAAGGAACGCCTTTCCTGGGCTGGAGCGCAGGTTCTAATGTGGCTTGTCCAACTTTGCGTACCACCAACGATATGCCTGTGGTGATGCCCGAAAGTTTCCAGTGCTTTGATTTCGTTCCTTTCCAGATTAATCCTCATTACATTGATCCGTATCCTGAAAAAATTAACGATGCCATCCGTCATGGTGGTGAAACCCGTCAGGTGCGCATTGAGGAATTCTTGGCGGTGAACCAGGAGATTACTGTTGCCGGTTTGCGTGAAGCCACAGCTCTGTGGGTAGAGAACGACCGTATCACGCTGAAAGGCGAGCGCCCGATGCGTGTGCTGAAATTTGGCAAGGCTCCTCGTGAAATCAAACCTGAAACTACCTTCGACTTTGCCCTCAATCCTATAAAAAAATAAATCGTGAAGACGTGGAGACGTTAAGGCGTGGAGGCGTTTAAGATTGAAAATTGAATGATTCGTCTTAACGAATGCACAAAGTGCATGTCTTAACGTCTTAACGCATAAACGCTCAATAATTCAACAAATAAGGAAACAAAAAAAAATATAATTATGGTTGACCTTTCTGTAAAATACATGGGATTCAAATTGCGCAGCCCGCTGATTCTGGGCAGTTGCGCGCTGACCAAAGATATTGACAAACTCAAACAGGCTGAGGAAGCCGGTTTCGGTGCTGTGGTGCTGAAATCTATTTTTGAGGAGGAAATTCGCAATGAAGTGAATGCTGTGGTGGACGATGAAACCGCCTTGATGTATCGTCAGGCCTACGACTATATGACACAGTATCAGGAAATGGCATCTTCTTCCAAATATCTGGATTTAATCAAAAATGCTACCGAGAAATTGTCTATTCCGGTGATCGCCAGCGTGAACTGCGCCACTCCTTCGGGCTGGACCAAATATGCCAAGATGATTCAGGATGCTGGTGCCAAGGCTTTGGAAATCAATTATTTCATTCTTCCGGCAAATTTTGACCATAATGTGGATTTCTATTATAGGTCATATATTGAACTGGTGGAAAATCTGAAAAGGACTATAACGATTCCTTTTGCTTTGAAAGTTTCCACCTATTTTACCGATATGGCGCATTTCCTCCAGAAATTGTCCTATACTGGTATCAGTTCTCTGGTGATTTTCAATCGTTTCCATGCACCGGATATCAATATTGATAAGTTGGAATTCGCTTCTACCAACAGTCTGGGCAACGAGTACGAGTTAAGCAACACTTTGCGCTGGACAGGTTTGCTGAGCGGTAATCTGCGTTGCGATTTGTCAGCCACGACGGGTGTACACGACAGCAAAGGCTTGATCAAGCTGTTGTTAGCGGGTGCCAATAGTGTGCAGGCCGCTTCCGTTTTCTATCAGAAAGGCATAGGCTATGGTTCCACTATGCTGGTGGAAATGAAGGACTGGATGGAGAAACATGGCTACAATTCAGTAGATGAGTTCCATGGACTGATGAGCTACAAGAAAGTAGAGAATCCTGATTCTTATTTCAGAATCCAGTTCATGAAACACATGGCAGGCATCGAGTAAAAGATGAAGAAGAAACTCATTTTCGGGATTGCCATCGGCATATTGTTGCTGTTGGCGTTGGGAATTGTACTCTGGCATCACCATGGCGTTCACGGTACGGATAACAGTCGCAAGGGTGATGTGTCTGCGTCGGAACTGCGCAAAGCGGAGCGTCAGGTGGATGTGCATATCAAAAGGTATGAGAAAGATCTTTTTTCACTGGATACAGAGCACTTGACTGAAGGCTTGCAGCGTATTGCCAAGGAATATCCCTCTTTGCTGATTGAAGATGGGGTCTGGAACGATCCTGAAATGATGTACCAGCTCAAAGGCTATATCTCCGATCCGATTATTCGTGAAATATATGGTGATGTGATGCGTCAGTTCCCTGATTTGAAGGATATTGAGGCGGAATTGAACAAGGCGATGGTTTATTATTTGACTTATTTTCCGGAGGATTCGGTACCTCATTTCTTTTCTTTGGTGCCGGGTCTGAATACGGAAATGCCAACCATTTATGGCTATGGCGATGATGTTTTTATCCATCTGGATATGTATCTGGGCAAGGATTACAAATATTATTCCCAAATCGGAATGCCATTGTTTATTTCACAACGTTGTGAGAAAAAATATATCGCCACGGAATGTTTTTTCAAAGCGTTGGTATATAAACATCTGCCTCAGAAGGCACCGGTTTCCTTGCTGGATAATATGATTTTGGAGGGAAAGCGACTGTATTTTACCGAAATGATGTTTCCTGACAAGGCGGAAATGGAAGTGATAGAATACACCCCTGAAAAATATGAATGGGCGGTGAACAATCAGGGAAAAGTGTGGGCTTATATCATCGAGAAGGATTATCTTTTTTCCAAACAGAATGAAATTATCCGCCAATTTGTGGATGACACACCCTTCACCAAACCCTTTACCAACGATTCGCCAGGCCGTATGGGAGCCTTTATTGGTTGGAAAATTGTGCAGGCCTATATGGAGAATAATCCGGAAGTGAGTCTTCAGGCAATGATGCAAGACACAGATTCACAGTCTATTCTGAATAAATCAGGATATAAACCCAAAAACAGATAATTGTGGTTATAAAAATAATGTAAATATTTTTATCAACAATTACAAAATGTATTGATATTATTTGTATCTTTGCAGTGAATTTAAAAACTATATGATATGTCTGGAGTAAACAAAGTTATTTTAGTGGGACGTTTGGGCAAGGATCCCGAAGTCCGCGCATTTGAAGGAGGTGTCAAGAAGGCCAATTTCACCTTGGCCACATCCGAGTACCGTAAGGATAAGGATGGCAACCGAGTGGAAATGACCGAATGGCACAATATTGTCTGTTGGCGAAACTTGGCGGAAAATGCCGAGAAATTTCTGGTCAAAGGCAAGATGATTTATGTGGAAGGCAAACTCCGTACCCGTAGCTGGGATGATAATGGCTCAAAGCGTTACATTACGGAGATTGAGGCATCCACCTTTACGATGCTGAGCAGCAAATCGGACGAGACGGAGCAAAAAGTGGCGAACATGACTGCCGCTCCTGTATCGGCACCGGTGGTTCCGCAGCCCCCTGTGGATGAGAATTTCCCGCCCGAGACCGACGACCTGCCATTCTAAGAGCAAAAAGAGGGGTGACCAGCAGGTCGCCCCTCTTTTGTAGCCCCGCTGGGAATCGAACCCAAATCTCAGGTTTAGGAAACCTCCGTTCTATCCATTGAACTACAGAGCCTTTTTTGCGGCTGCAAAGTTACTTCATTTTTCTTTATCTTCGACCAAATAAAAAAAATTGTTATCTTTGCCGCCGATTTTTAAAAAGTGTCATTATGTCAAATGAGAAATTCGCCATCATCGGTGCCGGCCATTTCGGTTCAGCTATTGCCACTGCCTTGTCCGAAAAGGGTGCCGAGGTGCTTGTCATAGATTCTGATATCAATGTGGTGCAGGATATTTCCGAGGATGTGGCCTATTCGGTATGTATCGATGCCACCAACAAACGTGCCCTGATAGGCGAGAATATTCAGGAGTTTGATGCGGTGATTGTTACTATCGGCAACGATTTTGTAAAGCGTCTGCTGTGTGCTGCAAACCTGCTCGACCTTAACGTGAAGCGTATCATCTGCCGTTCGATGGGCGAGAGCCAGCGTATTATCCTTGGCAAGATGGGTATCACCGAGTTCCTGTCACCGGAGGACGAAATCGGAAAACTCTTTGCCGAGCGTTTGATGAATCCCAGCATGTTGTCGTACCTGCAGCTGCCTGACGAGTACCGTATCGCGGAGATTCTGACCCCGCAGCGACTGGTGGGACTGACCATTGGTGACATCAACTTCCGTGACAACCACCACTTGAGTTTGATTACCATCCGTCGCGCTTTCGAGGAGCTTGTGGAGGATAAAATCGGTCAGGCGGAGCATATTGTCGGTGTGCCGGAAAACACTACACAAATCAAAGAAAAAGATGTGTTCGTGCTGTTTGGCAAGTCACGCGATATCGAGAACTTCATTAAGATCAATCAATAAAAAAGAACCATGGCCGATACCTTCCGAAAGAAGATAAAAACCAAAGTGAATTTGCATATTGTTAATCGGAAACGTCCGGTTATCAATACAATGCATGTTCTCAGTTTTATCGTTTCGGTGGTTACCATTGCGGCCATTATCATCTACCACGGCTGCTACCTGAGCTCTTCTGCCATTTCGTTTATCAGAGGCCTGGTATATTTCAGCCTTGCATTCTACATTTTCAAGTATTTCCTGCTGATGTTCTATTCGCTACACAAGCTTGATTACATCCGGAAATCGTGGTTTGAGTGTATTATTATTGCCGTTTTGCTCATACATCTTTTATTATATGGGCTTTTTGGCTGGGACGTATTTAATTTCAAGGAATATGAGAATGCCTATATCCTATGTATCCAGCTGTACTTCTTCATTATCATGCTGATAGAGTTTTCCAAGGCGAGTACGCTGTTGGGAAAGTTTAATTTGAGTCCGCCTTTTCTTCTGATGTCGTCATTCTTTATCCTGATAGTGATGGGTACCGTTTTGTTGGTATTGCCGCGTATGACCACGCATCCTATCTCTTTCACGGATGCCCTTTTCACCGCCACCAGTGCCAGTTGCGTCACGGGGTTGACGGTATTGAGCACGGCGCACGATTTTACCTTTCAGGGACAGGTGGTCATTATGATTCTGGTGCAGTTGGGCGGTATGAGTATTCTCTCGTTTGCAACATTCTTCACTACCTTTTTGTCCCGTTCTTTCGTGGGTTTGCGCTATCAATACATGGTGAGAGATATGGTGTCGGCCAACAAATTGTCTGATTCTTTTTCTCTCTTGCGTCAAATTATCCTGTTTACGATTATCATTGAGGCTTCGGGGGTACTGATGTTTTATATGTATTGGCGCACCACAGGTTTCTTTGATGGCACGGGCACCACGTTCTTCTACTCGCTGTTCCATGCGGTGTCGGCCTTCAACAATGCGGGTTTTGCACTCTGGGATGCCGGCTTTAATGACGCACAAATTTGCAACAGTTTCTTCCCGCAAACCATCATCATGATATTGGTTTTCTTCGGTGGTATCGGTTTTGTCACCATCAGCGAGTTTTTCAGTCCGGCAGTGATCCGTGAGAGAAAAAAATACCGTTGGAAGAAGCTTTCAACAGGCACCAAGATTGTTTTGCTGACCACTTTCGGCATCATTATTGTGGGTACTTTGCTGTTTTTTGCCTTGGAATATCATCATTCGCTGGCTGCTAAAAACACGTTGGTGGACAAGATCTTCGCCAGTATGTTCCAGATTATTTCTGGACGTACCGCAGGCTTTAACATTATTGATGTCAATGCGATTTCAATACCGGGTATGTTGCTGGTAATGGTCATCATTTTTATCGGGGCTTCACCGGGTTCTACAGGTGGCGGTATCAAAACCACCACTTTCTTTGTGCTGATCAAGTCAGTGACGGCCACCATCAAGGGAAAACAGCATATCGAATTTGACAAGAAAACAATACCATTTAGTTTGGTGGATAAGGCTTATTCCATTGTGGTACTGTCAGTTGGTATTATATTCTCCTCTGTTTTTGTACTGGCATTGTTAGAACCCGAGACCAATCTGATCAATATCATGTTCGAGTCCATTTCGGCCTTTACCACCTGCGGTTTGTCCACCAATGTGCAGTCCGCCTTCTCGGATCCGGGCAAATGGGTACTGATTGTGGATATGTATATCGGACGTATCGGCACGCTGACCATTGCATACGCATTGGGATTACGCAATAAGGAGTCACGGCACACGTATCCCGAGACGTATTTTATGATAGGTTAGAAAAACTTAATCTCCTTCGTAATAGCCAAATCTTTTCATCAGCAAATCGCTGTTGCGCCAGTCTTTCAGCACTTTAACAGAAATGTCCAGATAGACATGCTTGCCTAAGAACTCCTCGATAGCGGTGCGGGCTTCCATGCCCAAGCGTTTGATGGCCGTGCCTTTGCTGCCGATGATGATGGCTTTCTGTGTTTCGCGTTCCACGTACAGCATGGCTCCGATGCGGATGAGATCTTCTTCCTCTTTGAAACTTTCAATAACCACTTCCACACTGTAGGGAATTTCCTTTTTGTACAGCAGCAATAATTTTTCACGAATAATTTCTGACACGAAGAAGCGGGTGGGGCGGTCGGTGAGTTCGTCTTTTGGGAAATAAGCAGGCGAAACAGGCAGGTTGTTTTTGATTTTCTCCACCAGCTCAGGAATGTTTTTGTCATCCCTGGCTGAAATTTCCACGACATCGGCTTTGGGCAATAGTTGCTGCCAATGCAGTTTGGTAGCTTCGATTTGTTCGGGAGTAGCCTTGTCTATTTTGTTGATGACCAATATAATGGGAAGTTCCATCATATTGAGTTTATCAATAATCTCTTGATTATAATGGCTTTCGCCGCATTCCACAAGGTACAGAATCACGTCCGCGTCCTTGAGCGATTCGGTGACGAAGCGCATCATCATTTCCTGCATTTTGTATGCGGGAGTCAAAATGCCGGGTAGGTCGGAATAGACAATCTGGAAATCATCACCATTGACGATGCCTTTGATACGATGGCGGGTGGTCTGCGCTTTGGCGGTGATGATGGACAGGCTTTCGCCCACCAATCGGTTCATCAGGGTGCTTTTCCCTACGTTCGGATTGCCGATGAGATTGACAAATCCTGCTCTATGTGTAGTGTTTTCCATGCTTTTCAAGCGGTTAATCGGGGTTAGTAGAATAGGTTTTCAGCAGGGGTTTCCCGTCCTGCGGAAATTCCAAATAACTGTAATGTCTGATCCAGTCGCCAGTGTTGAAATAGACCGCCTTGTCGCTGATGTTTTTCTCTAACATCAGATGACGGTGACCGTAAATGAAGTAGTCAATATCTTCATTCTTAACCGTTTCCTGGCAATATTGCACGATATATTCTTTGTCATCTCCCATGTAATGTTCTTCCTCGGCAGAGGTCATGGCGCGACTTTTGCGAGAGAAGAAGTGGGCGATGGCGAAGCTGTGGCGCGGATGCAGGCAGCTGTATAGCGTACGGTTGGGGCGGAAGGCGAAAACCGCTTTGATGAATTTGTAGCCGTGGTCTTTGGGACCCAGACCGTCGCCGTGTCCTACCAGGCATCTCTTGCCGTTGATGACAAAGGCCTGCTGCTGTTTGAAGACTATGGCACCAAACTCAGTGCTGAAATAGTCTTGCACCCACATGTCGTGGTTGCCAGTGAAGTAGTAAATGACAATGCCTTTTTCGTGCATTTCGTGCAGTTTGGCGAAGAGCAGGTAGTAGCCGCGGGGCACCACATCCTTGTATTCAAACCAATAGTCGAAGATGTCGCCCAAAAGAAACAGATGGGTGCATCGCTCTTTGATTTGGTTGAGCCAGTCTATGATTTTCCGCTCGCGGCGGTCGCTTTCCTCACGGTTTGGTGCCCCCAGATGGAAATCAGAGGCGAAGAAAACGTTGCCGTTGATGGTAATAGGCTGTTGGAAAGCGGTCATTTTTACGTTAATTGGAATTAAACTGCAAAAATACTGAAAAAAAACATATCTTTTTCTGTTACTTTTCCAATCGGACCGTGGTCGTTTATGTCAACCGACAGGTCGCACAATCTCAATTCTCAATCCCAGGGCAGTAATAATGCTGTAAATGGTTGAAATGGTTGGATCTATGAGTCCGTTTTCGACTCTTGAAATGTAGCTTTTGTTGGCACCAATCCGCCTGCCTAATTCTGACTGGGTTATCTTCTCCTCCCTGCGGGCTTCGCGTATTACTTGTCCCATGTAATATGCGTATGCCTCTTTGCGGAAAGTATCCCTTTCAGGAGTGCCAACAGCACCATACCTTTCGTCAAGAATAGTGTCATAGCTATTGATTTTGTTTTCTTTTGTATTCATAGTATTCCTTTTTTATTGTTATTGCTTTTTCTATCTCTGAAGTCGGAGCTTTTCTGGTTTTCTTTTGGAATCCATTAAAAAGAACAATGATGTTACCTTCATCGAAAATGAAGAAAACACGATATATGTCACCTTCCCATTCTATTCTTAATTCATAAATCCCTTCTTTTATCGGTTTGACGAACTTGGAGTTGAGTCTCCTCACGGTCTTCAACATATCCAATACATAATCTATTTTTCGTCGAACATCTTCACTCAGTGTTTTTAAAAATGAACTAAAGTAGTTCCCATAGGTAATTATTTTTCTTTCCATCGGCAAAAATACTAAAAGTTTCAATATATTGTAACTTATTTTGTTTTTTTCTTTTCCACTTCGGGGAGTAAATTGTTGTCCATAGTATTTAAAATTTAGGGTTTGTACTGCTGGCAAAGTTACAACATTAAAAATAGAAAATCAACAGTAAAACAGCTGCAACTTATTATAAATCAAAATATTGAAAAAGTACACTTTTCGTTTAAAAAGTGTACATGATTCTGCAAAAAGGTGCAAAATGGAAAGATGAAAGTTATGGAATTGGACCTATGGTGTGAAGGAGGGAAAGCTTACAAAAAGGGGAAGCTTACAGAAACTATGGCTGAAATCCAAGGTACTGCTTCGCCGTGGATATTTGTGTCACTACCCCGGCCTCCGGCCACCCCTTCTAATAGAAGTGGAATTTTGCGCCATTTCTCATGTTCTACCAAGCCTTGCAGGCTGCTGAACCCGTTACGGCTGCTGTGATACGACATCCCTACAAGGCTGCGTCAGGATTGGATTCTTTTTCTAAGTTCCGCTACCTCTTCCTTTAATTTTTGAACTTCATCATCATTTTCCCTCTTTACCGAGTGCTTGAACTTGAACATGGCGAGGTTCAGCTCAAAAGAGGTTTCGCTGCTTTGTTTAGGGAGAATGTCGCTCATGATGTCCTCTACCAGTTGTCCACCGCGGTGAAGGAGAAGCTGCTGTTCAGCGCTTTTGTCTTCATATTGAGGAACTTCCACAATTACTCTAGAAAGTTCTTTTAACTTGGCGTATGCCTCCACAATAGCAATGGTGGTCTCTACTGCCTTAGGACTTTTCAAAATAGTAGCCAGCATATAGAGTCCTTTTTCGGTGAAGGCTTTGGGTGGATATTTAGAGTGTTGACCACGACCAGATTTTTTTAAGGTCGAAATTTTCGACCTTAAAGCCAAAATCTCTTTTACTTCCAGTTCCCAAACGTACCCCTCGGGGAATTTTTCGGGGTTGTTACCAACTGCCTCATTGATACGTTTGGTTTCCACACCATACAGTTCTGCTACGTCTGAATCCAGTATCACCTGCTGGTTTCTGAGGGTGATGATTTTCTTTTCCACTTCGGGGAGTAAATTGTTGTCCATAGTATTTAAAATTTAGGGTTTGTACTGCTGGCAAAGTTACAACATTAAAAATAGAAAATCAACAGTAAAACAGCCGCAACTTGTTATAAATCAAAATATTGAAAAATTACACTTTTCGTTTAAAAAGTGTGCATGATTCTGCGAAAAGGTGCAAAATGGAAAGATGAAAGTTATGGAATTGGACTTATAGTGTGAGGGAAAGTTCTGAAAATTCGGAAGTTTTTGGAAGTGATTTTGCCCTATGCATGTGTAGTTATGGCAATATGCAGGTCACTGAATCCGTTGCGGCTGCCGTGATACGACAGCCCTACAAAGTGCTACATGATATGCATACCTGATGCGGACGCATTCGATTCGTCCATACAATTGTTCCGTGAAAGATGGTATGTCTAATGCTATGATGATGCGTGCGTAGGCATGGCCGACGGTTGGGGCGCACGGGCTTGTGTGGCTGCACTTACCGTCGGAAAGGATCTTTGCAAACTTTCCATCCTTGGAAAGTTTGAAGAAATCGCTCATCGCTCAATCAACAGCACCCCGCTTACCGACCAGTGGCTGAAGCTGCCTCCCAAGGGTTCGCCTTGGGGGATGGCGACGGTAATGGTGTGAGTGCCAGGTTCCAAGTCGCTGAGGTCGAAATAGACGGGTTGTGTAGCAGTCCCTGGGCACCACCCGCTGCGGGAGTAGTCGCTGCTCGACATGCCGTTCCAGAAATTGCCGCTGACGGGGTTCCATTCGCGATAGCGGCTACAGTCGCAACGCCAGGGAGTGTATGTGAAGGCGGTTTTCCCGTCAACCAGGATGGTGTTGGTTTTGGGGGTGAACTCGTCGCCGCCGTCCCAGCCACCGTGGCCGGTGCTGATGTAGCGCAGACGCACACTTTTGGCTTCGGGAATGTAAACATCTACGGTCAGACTGTCGGTGCCGAAAATTTTACCGTAGTTTTGTCCAGCCATTTCCAATACATTGCAAGTATTGAACAGCGATTTGCAAATTTCGTCGTCCCCTTCCCAACTGCTGTCATCCCAGCGGTCGCTGCCGGGGTACGATTTGATGTCGAGGGTAACCTTGTGCCCACCACCATCATAGTTACCAATCCAAACGCCAATAATGACTTCTTCGCTCTGTAGATAACCGCTGAGGTCAGTCACCTCCTGTTTGTAGTAGGTCTCATCGGCCCATTCCAACCCGTCAATTCGCACACGGTCGTTGAAATGCCCTACTCCGAAAGGCGTGAAGAAACGCATCAGCTCAACGGGTGGCTGATAGTACAGTACGACTTCTCCGTCAACCCATCTTTTCATGGTTATGCCTTGGTATTTTTGTCCGTCTTTTCCTGTGATAATGGGCAATGAGTCGGGATGGTTGTTAATGCCATCGAAGAAAGTTTGTCCGAAATAGCCTGTCGGGATGACGAATACACTGCCTGTACGATCGTAGGCATCGCCGTTGCTGCGCTGGTGCAATTCAACAAAAGTTTGATAATGACGGGGCAACTTGGGCAGACTGACATTTTTGAGAATCAGCGTGCCGCCAGCGAAATGCAAAACACTGTCTTTAGGAATGTTCAATTGGTCCCAATAGCTGTTTTCGATATGGTCGTTTTTCTTTCCCCAACAGATTTGCTCATCATCGAAAATACGGGTGGTGATGACAAGTTTCTGTTTCTTGATTTGGGATAGCTCACGACCTGTGACACGCTGGCAGTTAATATAGCCATCTCGGAAGGGCTTGATGCCCGCCTGCTTCCATAATTCCGTTTTGGCCAGCTGCAGGTAGGTCTGGTTGTTGCGTTTGAAGCAAATCACAATCCCTTTGAACCGTCCGTAGTAGGGCAGTGGATTGATGTCGTAGGGATAGTCCTGCACAAAGAATTCCAGCGTATTGCTGTTGATGTGGCAGGTGTAGCGGGTGAGACCGTTCACGCGGGCGGTGTCGTAGGCAATGTCGTTTCGACTGAAAGCGGAGACTACCTCGTAACAATCCGCTTGTTCCGTGCCGGTGAATTTCGCCAGTTGGAAGGTGCTGTCCAACTCCAGGTTCACGATGGTAGTCTCGTGGGCGTAGCCGGGTACAAAGGGGCCTGTGCCTTCCTCTGATTGTATCTGATATTCAGGATAATTCAACACAATTTTCATGAGCGAGGTGTCGATGCGTTCCCCATAATCGTAAACCTCGTAGTTGAAACGGTTGGCG
>JAGCSI010000112.1 GCA_017964255.1 Bacteroidales bacterium
AAAGTATCTTTAATTTTCAAACCGACATACTATGGGAAGAGCATTTGAATTTAGAAAAGCAAGAAAATTTAAACGTTGGGGTAACATGGCCAGAACCTTTACCCGCTTAGGAAAAGAAATCACAATGGCGGTGAAAGCCGGCGGTCCCAACCCCGATATGAACCCCAGACTCCGTCTGCTGATGCAGAATGCAAAGTCTGAAAACATGCCCAAGGAAAATGTCGAAAGAGCCATCAAGAAAGCCTTGGAGAAAGACACTTCCGACTACAAGGAAATGTTCTACGAAGGATACGGCCCTCACGGCATCGCCATCTATATTGAAGCCGCTACCGACAACAACCAGCGTACGGTGGCCAACCTGAGAAGCTATTTCAACAAGCTGGGAGGCGCACTGGGAACCTCAGGTATGCTCGACTTCCTCTTCGACAGAAAATGCCGCTTCACCGTGGCTAAAAAAGATGGTATCAACCTAGAAGACCTTGAACTCGAACTCATCGATTACGGTGTGGAAGAAGTTTTCGAAGATGAGGACGACATCCTGATTTTCGCCGAGTTCCAGTCCTTCGGTCCCATCCAGAAATATCTGGAAGACAACGGTTTCGACATCAAGGAATTCAAGTTCGAAAGAATTCCCAACGACATGAAGAAACTGACCCCCGAACAGCAGGAAGAAGTGGAGAAACTGCTGGAGAAAATAGAGGAAGACGAAGACGTTACCAATGTCTTCCACAACATGGTTATGGAATAAGATCAAAAATCATTCATCATGTTTTACTATAAGTTCAGAGTATATTTTGATGAAGTGGAGGATTTTGTCCGCGACATAGAGATTCTGGCCAACGACAATTTCGAGTCACTCCACAACATCCTGTACAAATCCATCGGTTTGGAAGGCAATGAGCTGGCCTCATTCTCATTGTGCGACTCCAAATGGAACAAACAGAATGAAATCACCCTTATCGACATGAAGGATGACGAGGTAGCCGACACCCCCGAATATGAGGAAGAGGACGGCTATACCACCAAAACTCACCTTCCGAAATACATCATGAAGGACAGCATTCTGAACAAGATGATTTCAGACCCGCATCAGCATATTCTGTACGAATATGACTTTCTGAATCCGAAGGTTTTCTACCTTGAACTTATGAAAGTGGCACAGGCTCAGGATGGTATCGAATATCCCCGCTGCACCCACAAGGCGCAGGAGTTGCCCAAAGCCATCAAAAACGCCCATCTTCCCGATCCTGACGACTTGATTGAAGACCTGACCAAAGATGATATTTTCGATGATTTTGAAGATGGTTTCAACGATGAGGATCAGCTTGATTTAGGCAGTATCGATGATTACGGCAGCTACTAACCAACCCACACTGATAGTCATTGGTGGTCCGACGGCTGTAGGGAAAACCCGCTATGCCATCGAAACCGCAAAAAAATTTCATACAAGCATTATTTCTGCCGATTCGCGTCAATTTTACAAAGAGATGCGAATCGGCACTGCTTTTCCCAGCGAGGAGGAACTGGCTGCGGTGAAGCATTATTTTGTAGGCCACCTGTCGATTGGAGAGTATTACAGCATCTCACGCTTCGAGCAGGATGTGCTGAAGCTGCTGCCTACGCTCTTTGCCGAAAATCCCGTCGTGATTATGACGGGCGGCAGTGGACTGTATTTGGATGCCGTGTGCAAAGGCATTGACGACCTGCCCGACCCCGACCTCAACATCCGGCAGCAAGTCATAGAGCTGTTTGAAACCGAAGGTATTGAAGCCTTGCGGAGACGTTTAAGGCATCTGGACCCTATGTTTTACAACACCAACGACCTGGCCAACCACAAACGCATGATGCGCGCTTTGGAAGTCTGTTTACAAACCGGCAAGCCCTATTCCGAATTGCTTACGCAATCCTCCAAAAAACGGGATTTTGAAATCCAAAGATACTACCTCAACCGTCCCCGTGAGGTGCTGTTCGACCGTATCAACCGGCGGGTAGACCAGATGATGGCCGACGGACTCTTGGAAGAGGCCAAATCGTTGTATCAATACAAAGGGACGAATGCCCTCAACACTGTAGGCTACAAGGAAATGTTCGACTATATGGAAGGCAAAATGACCATGGAAGAAGCGGTGGAAAAAATCAAGGTGAACACCCGCCGCTACGCCAAACGACAAATCACCTGGTTCAAGCGGGAGTATGAAGAGGTTATGTTATAAAATCAAAACATGCTATAGACAATGAAACACATGAGATGTATCTTTATCGCAGTTCTGATAGTATTCGCTATTGGAGTACATAGCGCCAGTGGACAAATAGCAACAAAAAAGACCCTGAAGAGTCCCGACGGACAGCTGGAACTGACGTTTGAAGTGAAAGACAGCGTGCCGCATTACAAGCTCAGCCGCAACGGAAAAGCGGTAATACTGCCCTCAAGAATGGGTTTCACCTTGGAATGGCGTGATGATTTGGCACATGCTTTTGTGCTGAAAGACACGAAATACAGCACTTTCGACGAGACTTGGGAACCCGTATGGGGCGAGGAAGCGCGCATCCGCAACCACTACAACGAGATGCTGGTGACCCTCGAGCAGCCAGCAGGGGCGGTCGAGAGTGCCGATGGACGTTCAAAGACGATGGCCACCGTGATGCAGATACGCTTCAGGCTTTATAATGATGGTTTGGGGTTTCGGTATGAGTTTCCTATGGAAATCCAGAATTCAGAATTCAAAATTCAGAATTCAACAGATAAGAATGAAAAAAAATTGTTTAATGCCCTTGTGTGCTTCTGGATTAAGGAGGAGCTGACGGAGTTCGCGATGGCAGGCGACCACACCGCATGGTGGATTCCCGGCGACTACGACACACAGGAGTACAACTACACGCAGTCACGGCTGTCGGAAATCCGAAGTTTGTGGGAGGTAAGCCACAAGAACGGCGGCTGGCCGTGGACCGCATTCTCGAAAACGGGCGTGCAAACGGCTATCCAAATGAAGACCGACGATGGTTTGTATATCAACATCCACGAGGCCGCCACCCTCGATTTCCCGACCATGCACCTCGAATACCTGGATAATTTGGCAACCAACCCTTGGGACACGTTATCCTCCGTTCCTCACCTGAATCTGACCCCTGAAGGACAAAAGGCTCATACATTCCGTGCCTGGCTTTGTCCCGATGCCACGGGCTACAAAGGCCGTATCCAGACACCCTGTGTCACTCCTTGGAGAACAGTGATGGTCTGTGAAAAAGCCACCGATGTGTTAGCTTCGAGACTGATTCTGAACCTCAACGAGCCCTGTGCTTTGGAAGATGTCAGCTGGATTCATCCTGTGAAGTACATGGGTGTTTGGTGGGAGATGATTTCTGGCAAAAGTACTTGGAACTACACCAATGATTTCCCCTCGGTGAAATTAGGCGAGACCGACTTTGAACACGCCACCCCCAACGGCACCCATGGCGCCAACAACGCCAACGTGCGCCGCTACATCGATTTTGCCGCTGCCAACGGCTTCGACGGACTGCTCATTGAAGGCTGGAACATCGGCTGGGAAGACTGGTACGGAAAGCAAAAAGAATTTGTTTTTGACTTCCTCACCCCCTACCCTGACTTCGACCTGCCCGCATTGAACAAATACGCCCACGAAAAGGGCATCCGTCTCATCATGCACCACGAAAGTTCCGCCTCTACGGTCAACTACGAGCGTTGGATGGAGAAAGCTTACACGCTGATGAATCAGTACGGCTACAACGCAGTGAAGGGCGGTTATGTGGGCACCATTATCCCCTTTGGCGAGGGCCACTACAGCCAGCCCATCAACAACCACTACCATTACGCTATCGTGGAGGCAGCCAAGCACCATATCATGGTCAACTCACATGAAGCGGTAAGACCTACCGGTTTGTGCCGCACCTGGCCCAATATGATTGGCAATGAAAGCGCTATGGGCACCGAGTTCCGCGAACGCATCCATCCTGGTCACACCTCCATTCTGCCGTTCACGCGTCTGCAAGGTGGGCCTATGGACTACACCCCCGGCATCTTCGAGCCTGACATGGGCAAAATCGTGCCATGGGGCAAAAAAATGAGTCACACCATCTGCAACCAACTGGGACTTTACGTCACCTTCTATTCGCCGCTGCAGATGGCCGCCGACTTCCCCGAACACTATGAACCCTACATGGACGCCTTCCAGTTCATCAAGGACGTGGCCGTAGATTGGGACACATCTATCTACATTATGGCCGAACCCGGCGACTATATTGTCACCGCCCGCCATCCAAAAATTTCTTCGTTGAACAAGGCTGCCGAAGGATTGGGACAATTGCCCGACGGCAAGAAAGGAGTGATTTCCAATGCCACACGGTTTGTCTATGCCATTCCCGATTCTGTAGAGACGTTTCATGAAACGTCTCTACAACCCCGCGATGTTTGGTACCTCGGCGGCATAACCGACGAGAACGCCCGCGAAGTATCGGTAAAATTAGATTTCCTGAAACCTGGTATGAAATACGAAGCCATCATTTATGCTGACGCACCTGATGCATGCGGGCTACCTGATGATTCTGAATTCAAAATTCAAAATTCAGAACTCAAATATAATCCTCAGGCCTACACCATCACAAAGAAAACTGTGACGAGCAAGAGTGTGCTGAAACTGAGGATGGCCCCGTGTGGGGGATTTGCGGTTAGCATCAGGGAGAAAAACAATTAGCAAATTCGTTAATTAGCAAATGTGCCAATTGAGATAAAGAGACACCCCATTTACAAAGTAGCATGAATAAGCACAGCGTTTTTTTTTGGATATTTCTATTAGCCGTTTTTCCTGGTTTCGCGCAACAATATATCGGCTGTCGCATGGGTGACAATTGGGCTGAGACTCCGATGCTACGCAAAACATTCAAGCTATCAAAGGCAGAATATTCAACAGGAAAATTCTATATCGAAGTCAGATCGCTGGGCTATCATGAAGTTTATTTGAATGGGATGAAAGTGGGTAATGAAGTACTACAGCCCGCTGTATCGCAACTTGACAAAAGGCCTCTTGCAGTAACTTACGACCTTACACCATATTTGCATAAAGGCAAAAACGAGATATTGCTGTGGATTGGGCAAGGATGGGGACGAATCTATGGCACTCCCGTAGTGGTATACGCAAGAATTACATGGAGACATGATGCCACTGTGGACATGATTACAGAGACTGACAGCAGTTGGGAGGCATCGCCGAGCGGTTACAGCTATACCGGCAGCTGGCAACCCCTCCAATTCGGCGGTGAACGATACGATGCTCGCGTAAAACCTGAATGGCAGCCTGCAAATATACTGAATTTTGAAAACTTATCTGACACAACAAATAAGCCTCATTTATCCTTTAAATATCCATTTTCCAAACAGGAATTTGAAGGCAACCATATTATTGACACACTGACTCCAAAAAGTATCAAAAAAGGAGAAGATAACTCATTGATGCTTGACTTCGGACGTGTAATAACAGGTTGGTTTCAGGCTGATTTCGTGGCATTGACTGAAGGTAGCGAGGTAACGATAGAATATTTTGACGACTTCAATTCCAAAGTTCAGAATCCAGAACCCTATAGCGAAACGGATGTTTATATCGCCAATGGCAGCCGTGAAGAACATTTCACCAACCGTTTCCACTATCACGCCTTCCGCTATGTGCGCATCACCGGAGCAGACATCAATATAAATGCACGAGCTTTGCAAATCAGTGCCGTGAACCCTAAAGAGGGGGCCACTTTCATGTGCTCCGACCCTCGGCTTAACGCCATTCATGACATGGTGAAATACACACTCAGTTGCTTGACTTATAGCGGCTATATGGTCGATTGTCCGCATTTGGAGCGCATGGGTTATGGTGGTGACGGCAATTCCTCGACTATGACCTTGCAGACAATATTCGATGTTCGTAATACCTACCACAACTGGATGACAGCCTGGGGCGACGCAATTGATAGCACGGGAGATTTACCTTACGTGGCACCAGCATTCCGAACCGGCGGAGGCCCTTACTGGAGCGGTTTTGTCATCAAAGCCCCATGGCGCACCTACCTCAATTACGGAGATGTGGAAATTATTGCTGAGCATTATCTCGAAATGAAACAATGGCTGCAATTTATTAAGCAACACAGCAAGGACGAAATTCTACAGCCTTGGCCCGACACCGAACGACACACATGGTTCCTCGGAGATTGGTTAGCCCCTGAAGGGGTGGATATCAAAGGCGAATCGGTACTGCATGTCAACAGTTGCTTTATCAGCGAATGTCTCGGCGACATGATACAGATGGCATACTTGATGGGACAATATAAAGATGCGAAAGAATTCACCGAATGGCGCAAAAGACTCAATGCCGCCATCCACCGCCATTTCTACCATCCCGAAACTCACACCTACGCCAACGGCACCCCGCTTGACCAAGCTTATGCCCTGCTGATGAACATTCCGCCCGACAGCATCACCGCAGCACAAGTGAAAGAGCAGTTAATCAAAGACTGCTATGGAAAATATAATGCCCATATTGCTGTAGGCCTCGTTGGTGTACCCATTTTTACTGAATGGTGCATTCGTGAGAAACAAACTGACCTCATGGCCACCATCCTGCGCCAGCCTGATTATCCCGGCTATCTGTACATGATCAACAACGGAGCCTCCACCACCTGGGAATCATGGAATGGCAAGCGCAGTCGTGTACACAACTGCTACAACGGTATCGGCATTTGGTTTTATCAGGCATTAGCGGGTATTCGTCCCGACCCTAAACAACCGGGCTACAAGCATTTCTTCATTGATCCACAGCGTTGTGAGGGTATTGATTGGATACACGCCACCAAGCCCACACCATACGGTACCATTAGTGTTGAAATCAGCAGTGACCAATTGAATATCACAGTACCCCAAAACACCACAGCCACCATCTTCCCAGGAACTGACAAAGAAAGAACATTAAAAGCCGGTGAGTGGAAAATAAGCAGATAATATCAAAAAAAATGGCCTATACCTATCAATACCCCAGACCCGCCGTTACCGCAGACTGCGTAGTGATAACCAAAGAACCGATGCCACACGTGCTGCTCATTGAGAGAGGACATGAACCTTTCAAAGGTTACTGGGCGTTTCCTGGAGGATTCATGAATATGGATGAGACCACCCAACAGTGCGCCATCCGGGAGTTGCAAGAAGAAACAGGTTTGCAAGTCAACGACATTCTCCAAATCGGAGCCTATTCAAAGATAGACCGAGACCCCAGAGGTAGAACCATCACAGTGGCCTATCTGGCTATCATTGATCTGCCTATCCCTGTGACAGGCCAAGACGATGCCGCCAAGGCACAATGGTTTCCCATTGACATGCTGCCCCAACTAGCTTTCGACCATGCCGACATCATGAAAGACGCGATAAAGCTGTTTAAAAAGCAATACTGAAAACCTTACTTTTGAAGTTTGCGATCGTGCCGCCACAGTTGCCAGCTGTTGAACAAATTCTGCCAGATGGCATAAAAAGCCACATATACTGAAGCCAAGGGATTGAGGTAACAGTTGGCCATCCAGATACCGAAAGCCGTGTTTTTCTGTCCTAACAGCTGGCCTCCCGCTACTCTGTCACCAAATTTGGCCCCTAACCATTTGCCTATTGCAAACTGAATGCCGCAGAAAAGTATAGATACAAGACCCAAGACAACGATATTTTTCTCGTTGCCAGGGCCATGAATGGCAATAAACTCGAAAGTTTTGCCCATCACCAATAAAAAGGCACAGGCCCACAAGTAAAAAGATATACCCCTGTACTTGTCCAAAAAGGCATTCACCTTGGGCATTGTATGTTGCATAATCAAAGCCAGAAAGAACGGGAAAACAATCACCGGACTTATTCTTTTCAATATCATCCAAAAAGATTCCAGGAAAGGCATATCCTGCTGCAAGCCGATAAAGGAGAAATAGATGGGAGCCACCACTGCCACCATCATATTGCCCCAGATGGTGTAGGTAGTCACGGTTTCACGGTTGGCACCCAAAAGGCAGGCGATAACCACCACCGAGGCGGCCACCGGGCAAAGTATGCCCACCAGAACACCCTCCGCCACCATATCACTCACATGAAAAGACTTTAGCAGCAGATAGCAGCACAAACTCACCACAATTTGAAACAACATCAGCCACACATCTAACCAGCCGAAGCGCAGCTTTTTGATGTCCACCGACACAAAATTCAGCAACAAAATAGCAAATATCAGATACGGCACCACGAAGTTGAAGCCCGCCAGGAAATGGTGGAAAATAAAGCCAAAGACCAAGGCAAAAGGCAGTACAAAACTTCGGTATTTTGACATAATCCGTATTCAATTTTCGGGTGGCAAAAGTACGGAATTATATTCAATGCTCCACTCTATTCTTCTGCTAAATTTGAATAAAGCTCATCCTTAAACAGCGCCACCCTGTTGAGTACGGGGCAGGCCAAGGATTCATCAATGCAGATGCGGACAGCTTTGGTAGTACACATTGGCAATAAAACTATCCGTTTGTAGCCGATGGTAGTTTCGGTAGCTACAGTCCTCCACTTGCCGTCGGGTAACATAATATCGATATGGAACTTTGAGACTCGCTGTCCCAAGGGGATATACTCCTGAAGCATCACACGGTTGAAGCTCTCCGGCTTGTCAAAATCCAGCATCACCCATGCTTTGTGCACAGTGTCGTCCACTGCCCAATAGGAATGATAGGATGTGTCCAAAAGGTTGGCTGCCCCATAGGCTTGCACGTTTGCTGAAAGTGAAGTCTTTTGAGTTCGATTTTTCAAATTCTGAGTTATCGGATTTTTCTCGCCCCTGACATGGGAAGCCTTGATTTCCGATGCATTCTGCGCAAAATCCTGCGCAAAAACCGACTGCAAAGCAGCGGCAAATTCCATCAGGCGAGCAGAGTCTTCCGCGGCAATCAGTCCCCGCGAGTCAGGCGGCACATTCAGCAGCAATAAGCCATTGCGGCCTACACTCTGATAGTAGATACGCATGAGTTCCTCCACGCTCTTGGGATGCTCGCTATCACGATAGAACCAGCCAGGGCGAATAGAGACATCCACTTCGGCCGGAATCCAATATTTCCCCTGTCGGTTGCCCACGGTTAACGTATCCTGAGGGGGCGCTCCTGCACCAGGGGTAAAGCCATCGGTATTGAGCAGCGAC
Source organism: Bacteroidales bacterium (assembly GCA_017964255.1). Lineage (GTDB taxonomy): Bacteria > Bacteroidota > Bacteroidia > Bacteroidales > WCHB1-69 > RUG11690. The sequence goes on from JAGCSI010000112.1 coordinate 9,198, forward strand.
CAACAAGTGCGACCTGCCCTACCCTCTTCGTTGCCCACCCAACGGCAACCGGGACCCACATCGCTGAAGATGAGTGCCTGCGGCTGTAATTGATGCACAGTGTTGTTGAACAGCGGCCAGTCATACTCCTGTCGTTTGCCATTAGGACCTTCTCCATTAGCCCCATCGAACCACTGCTCGAAAATGTCTCCATATTGCGTCAGCGCAGATTCTAACGTTTTTCTGAAAGTCTCGTTATAAGCTGGCGTGCCGTACGTGGGTGCGTTCCTGTCCCACGGCGAAATGTATATGCCAAAACGCACACCCTCTTGGCGGCAAGCATCGGACAATTCTTTCAGCACATCCCCTTTGCCGTTGCGCCAGATGCTTTGCGCCACGGTATGCTCGCTTTCCGGATTCGGCCAGAGGCAGAAACCATCATGATGCTTGGCGGTGAGAATGATTCCTTTGAAACCAGCGGCTCTGGCAATCTTTGTCCATTGGCGACAATCCAACTGAGTGGGGTTGAAGATATCTTCCACCTCAGTACCGTCGCCCCACTCTTTTCCCGTGAAGGTGTTAGGTCCGAAATGGCAGAACATGTTCATCTCCATGCGCTGCCACTGCAATTGCGCTTCGGTGGGAACAGGACCGTACGGTTCAGGCGGTGGTGCCAATTTGTACGATTGCTGGCAGGAGGACAGAAATAAGAAGATCAAAAAGAAATAGGTAAAAGGATGTTTCATAATGGTAATTTTTCTGAATGCAAAGGTATGGATTTTTTTACTATTTTTTGTTGTGAATCATCAAAATATTGCACTGGGGTTTCACCCCGTGCTGAGTTTTTCACAGTCGTTGGAATTACATAGCGACAGTATTGTTTTAGCATACCATATAATATTAAACCCTAGCGAAGGTAATTTAAAACAGAATTATCTCTTTTTGTCTTGTAACATACGACAACCGCATTATTTTTTGCATCGGCTGTAAGGTCTCAATTCCGCGATGTGCCAAATCAGTGCTTCGGTGCATGTTCAGAACGCACCGCGGCAAAGGATAACGTATGCATTCACCACCCCAGATTACGCTACGCTCATCTGGGGTTACCAAGATATCGTCTCTTCGAGACTATGATGTTGCAGGCTGTAAGCCTGCGAGGAATATAGCCCGGGGTAAGGCGCGAGGTACGAGCACCGCAACCCCGGGAATAAGGATGTCCCGTGTATTTGTTCGCGGCGGGTGTGTCACATGCGCCGAAGCACAACACCTGACCGCCGCGAAATGGAGAAACCATAACTGATGCCATAAAATTCTCACAACAAATATAATCATCCTAACGGTTAACACCACTTCTGCAAATTGCATACAATAAAGTCATGTAAATAATTCGCAAAAATGATAATTATTCAATTTATTTTATTATTTTTGCAGTCTGAAAAAAAATGAAATAATGACTATTGAATTTGAAGAAAAAGCGCTGGAGGATCTCTATACTTTAGGATATACTAACGACCATCGATATAAGCGTTTGACCAAAGATATCATTAAACGCTATATCAAAGTGGTGAATTATCTTAAAGCTGCTAGTCGAATTGAGGAACTTTTTCTTATCAATTCTTTGCATTATGCCAAGAAAGAAGGAGATTTAAAGGGTACTGAAGCCGTGTGGATAAATGATCAATATAGATTATTATTCCACAGTTCTCCCAATGACCAAGGTATCATTGTGAATGCATTATTACTTGAAATTTCAAAACACTATGAATAAGAAAAATATAGTCCCAGCTTTTGCAACACATCCTGGTGAATTGATCAAAGACGAGTTAATCGAAAGGAAAATGACCCAAAAGGAACTCGCTGAATTGACTGGTATCAAGCCTTCAATCTTAAGCGAAACCATCAATGGGAAACGTTCCATATCGCTTAATATGGCTACAGCTTTGGAATCAGTTTTAGGCATTCCAACTACGCTATGGATGAATTTGCAGACACAATACAACATTGACTCAGCCAACATTGCAGAGAAAAACAATCAACGAGAGACAATTGCCGTTACAATTCCTGTAAGCGACAGAAACTTACTGCGTGACCTTGCCCATAAATTCGGATGGGCATGCATGTTATAATTCAAACTGTAAATCTATGGCAGACAATTATTTGGAAAACCGATATGACGAGCTTTTTGGCTCGGGGAAAAAGAAAACCGTGGTGAAACATGTGGGGCAGACGTTAGACAGCTTGCTGAAGAAGAACCGCAGCTACCGCGGCTATGACAAAAAAATAGTCGTGACAGAAGAACACCTGCGCAAAATTGTTGCTGTTAATACGCTGATTCCTTCTGGTCGTAACCAGCAGGTGCTGCGTTTTAAGTTGGTGACCCGTGACACAGGCGCAGAGAAAGTGTTGCCCAACATCAAATTAGGCGGTGCACTACCCGAACTGCATCTGCCTTTCGAAGGCACCGAACCCGAAGCTTTTATCATCGTATGCAGCACTGTTGCCGAAAACAAAATTGTAGATATCGATTTGGGAATTTCCGCCCAAAGCATGTTGCTCAAGGCAGTGGAGATGGGCTTGAACGGCATCATGGTCGGGGCTTTCAACAAAGATAATATCAAACAAGAATTCGGACTGCCCTACGAGCCATTATTAATTCTTGCCATTGGCAAGGGCGCAGAAAACATCCGCTTGTTGGAAATCAATGAGGACGAAAGTCACAAATATTATCGGCAAGATGGTGTTCATTTTGTGCCCAAAGTGAAACTTGAACAATTAATTCTGTAAAATTCAAAACACACTACCCTTCAAAAAAAACCGGTTTTGATAAAGAAAAAGAACACCTTGGAAAAGGAAAAAACAAAAAAGCACCTGCATGGTTATCAGGTGCTTGCGTGATCTGTACTGGATTTGAACCAGTGACCTCTTGCCTGTCAAGCAAGCGCTCTAAACCAACTGAGCTAACAGATCGTAAAATCGGCGGCAAAAATACGGATTTTTTTTTAATTAAAAGCAGTTTTATGAAAAAAGTGAAAATCACGGCCATCCGCAAAGTCTGGTATCAGGATTTATCAGCAAAATACGAAAACCCCATTGAGCACAGCTGCGACATTGAGGAAGGACAGGTTTTCGTCTCCTGCGAAGGGCAAAAACCTGAAGGCCTGTGCGACAGCGCCTGGGAAAGCATGCAAGCTTTCGTGAAAGAATTAGCCAATGGCGGCGGCAATTTTTTCGACGGCTGGATGAAGAATCCCCATTCCGCCATGATTTCGTGCAACGACGGCTTCCGACCAGTAAGTTTTTTACTGGAAACAATCGAGTAGAGACACGATTAATCACGTCTACACAATAAAATTTTATAAGACAACGTTTAATTCAAGAAATTTGTGTAACTTTGCAAAAAGTTTCTTTGAACAAACGGAATCGTTCTTCAATAGATTTATATAGCATGAAAAAAATTTTAATCACAGGAGGAGCCGGATTTATCGGTTCACACGTAGTGCGCTTGTTTGTCAACAAATACCCGCATTATGACATTTATAATTTGGATGCTTTGACCTACGCCGGCAATCTGGAAAACCTGACCGACGTGGATCAGAAACCCAACTATCATTTCATCAAAGGCAACATCGTAGATGCCGATTTCATCCAGAAAATCTTCGAAGAACACCAATTCGACGGAGTCATCCACCTGGCTGCCGAGTCACATGTGGACCGCTCCATCGAGAACCCCATGGAGTTTATCTTCACCAATGTGGTGGGTACAGTGAATCTGCTGAACGCCGCCCGCAAAATATGGAAAGACAACTCTGAGCGGAAGCGTTTCTACCATATTTCTACCGACGAGGTGTATGGCACACTGGGCGAAACCGGTTCGTTCAAGGAAACTACCCCGTACAGTCCGCATAGTCCCTACTCCGCCGCCAAGGCCAGCTCCGACCATTTTGTGCGCGCTTATCACGACACCTACGGACTGCCGACTGTGATTTCCAACTGCTCGAACAACTACGGTCCCAACCAGTTCCCCGAAAAGTTGCTGCCGCTGTTCATCAACAATATCAAGCACAGCAAACCGCTTCCGGTATACGGAAAAGGCATCAATGTGAGAGACTGGCTGTACGTGGAGGATCACGCCAGCGCTATCGACACCATTTTCCACTTCGGCAAAGATGGCGAGACCTATAACATCGGTGGTAACAACGAATGGCGAAACATCGATATCATCAAGAAACTGATTGAGATTGTGGATGCCAAACTGGGTCGTCCCGAAGGCACATCATTGTCGCTGATTACCTACGTCACCGACCGTGCCGGCCACGACTTGCGCTATGCCATCGACGCCACCAAGCTCAAAACCGAGCTGGGTTGGGAGCCGAAAATCAAGTTCACCGAAGGCTTCGAGAAAACCGTTGACTGGTATTTGGCCAACGAAGAATGGCTGGACCATGTGACCTCTGGAGCCTACGTGGACTACTATCACAAGATGTATGACAACCGTTAATATTTTCAATACACAAATCTCAAACCTATTCTGTAAATAATGAAATGTGACATTTTATTAGGATTGCAATGGGGAGACGAAGGCAAAGGCAAGGTAGTGGATGTGATGACTCCCCGTTATGATGTGATTGCCCGTTTCCAAGGTGGTCCCAATGCCGGTCATTCCTTGGAATTCAACGGTATCAAACATGTTTTGCACATCATTCCTTCCGGAATTTTCCACAAAGACAAAACCAATATCATCGGCAACGGCGTTGTCATCGACCCCTGCATTTTCGAGGAAGAAATCAACGCTTTGGTCAAAATGGGCTTGGACCCCATTTCTAACCTGCTGATTTCCAAGAAGGCGCATCTGATTCTGCCCACTCACAGACTGTTGGATGCCGCCCAAGAAGCCAAAAAAGGCGAGAACAAAATCGGCTCGACGCTGAAAGGCATCGGACCTACCTATACCGACAAAACCGCCCGCCACGGACTGCGTGTCATTGACATCCTGTCACCGGATTTCACCAGCAGATACAACGCACTGGTATCCAGTCACAAAGACATGCTCAAGATGTACGAGTTCGACTATACGGAGGTGCTACCCAAAATGGAGCTGAATTTCTTTGAAGCCCTAAACTGCCTGAAAAAATTCAGATTCATTGACAACGAATACGAAGTAAGCGAATACCTTGACAACCGCAAGAGCGTGCTGGCGGAAGGCGCACAGGGAACCCTGTTGGACCTCGAATTCGGCAGCTATCCTTTTGTCACCTCCTCCAACACGATTGCCGCAGGAGCTTTCACCGGCTTGGGTCTGGCTCCCAGCAAAGTGGGCAAGGTTATCGGTATCGTCAAGGCCTACTGCACCCGCGTGGGCAGCGGTCCTTTCCCCACGGAATTATTTGATGAAACAGGCGAAACACTACGCAAGCAGGGCAACGAATTCGGCGCCACCACCGGTCGCCCCCGTCGTTGCGGCTGGCTTGACCTGGTAGCCTTGAAATATGCCATCATGGTGAATGGGGTTACTGAAATTGCCCTCACCAAAGCCGATGTGATGTCCAATTTCGAGACCATCAACATCTGCACGGCATACAAAATCAACGGTGAAATTACCACCCGCTTCCCCAGCGAAAGCGATGCGGAAATAGAGCCGGTACTCACCCCGTTCAAAGGCTGGATGCAGGATATCAGCGGAGCCAAAACCTACGACGAACTGCCTCCCGAATTCAAGATGTATATACAATATATTGAAAAAGAGACGGGCACGAAGATTTCCATTGTTTCGGTAGGACCTGACAGAGAAGCGACAATCTTTAGATAATTAGCAAATATGCTAATTTTTAGAGGGGGAGTGCTACGCAGGGGGAGTCTCACGCTTCGCGTTCGAGGGAAGTTTATAAAGTGAAAACAAACTTAAAATATGCGGAAAAAATCAATTTTAGTTCTGATTTTGGCAGTGGCGATTGTGCTGGCAGGATGCGCACCAAAGGTGGTGGGCAAGCGCAAGCATAAGAAGATAAGAAACTGCGGATGCGAGCTGATACCGGCACAAAATGACGGTCAAAATGCGGAAACCGCCTATTTTTGCGAGTTAAGAGACGAATAAATTTGATTTGTCACACATTCCCAGTAGAGACGTTTCATGAAACGTCCCTACAAAAAATGGAATGAAAAATAAATTTATCAACATTGGGTGCTTCGCATTGAAAAAAAGTGTATTTTTGCGCCCAATTTTTTAATACTAAAGTTATTAACCAAAAGGAAGGAGAAAAGCTTATCGCAACGCAAATTACAAAACCCGGTCCACGTCGTCCGCTTCCCAAC
>JAGCSI010000113.1 GCA_017964255.1 Bacteroidales bacterium
TCGGTATCGCCCATTTTTTGAATTCTTCTCTGACCAAGCAGGAAATCAAAGAGGTGAAAGATGATTTGCTTTCAGGAAAAACCAAATTGCTGTATGTGGCTCCTGAGTCACTGACCAAAGAGGAAAATGTAGGTTTTTTCAAGGATATCAACATATCGTTCTACGCTATTGACGAGGCGCATTGTATTTCTGAGTGGGGACATGATTTCCGTCCGGAATACCGCCGCATCAGAAATATTATCGATACCATCGGGAAAAAGGTGCCGGTGATTGCCCTTACGGCAACGGCTACCCCGAAGGTTCAGAGCGATATTCAGAAGAACCTGGGCATGGACAAGGCCGAGGTGTTCATCTCCTCCTTCAACCGCCCGAATCTGTATTACGAAATCCGCGAGAAGACCAAGGATGTGGACAAGGAACTGGTGAAGTTCATCAAGAACAATCCTGGCAAGTCGGGCATCATCTATTGCCTGAGCCGCAAAAAAGTGGAAGAGTTGGCGGAGTTCCTGCAGGCGAACCAGATCAAGGCTCTGCCGTATCATGCGGGCTTGGATTCGCATACCCGTGTGGAGAACCAGGACGCCTTCCTGATGGAAAAAGCCGATGTCATTGTGGCAACCATCGCTTTCGGTATGGGTATCGACAAACCTGATGTGCGTTATGTCATCCATTACGATATGCCGAAGAGCCTGGAGGGTTATTATCAGGAAACCGGTCGCGCCGGCCGTGACGATGGCGAGGGCGTTTGTATCGCTTTCTATGATCCGAAAGACTTGAACAAACTGGAGAAATTCTCCACAAAGAAGTCAGTGGCAGAACAGGAGATTGTGAAACAGCTGCTGGCGGAAACCGCTTCGTATGCCGAGTCAACCAACTGCCGCCGCAAGCACCTGCTCCATTATTTCGGCGAAGATTTCGAGGAGGAAAACTGTCACAATTGCGACAATTGCAACCATCCGAGACCCAAAATGAATGCCGCCGACCAGATTTGCCTGGCCATTGAGGTGATTCAGACGGTGAAACAGCAGTTCAAGGAAGACCATATCATCGATATCATCAGAGGCGAGAAAACTACCTCTGTGGAGAAGTTCAAACATCAGAAACTGAAACAGTTTGGCGAAGGCATGGATTACGACCAGAACTTCTGGGCCAATGTGATCCGTGTGGCGATTTTCGAGGAACTGATCGTGAAGGATGTGGAGAATTATGGCTTGCTGAAGGTGACTCCCAAAGGCGAGAAATATATGGTGAACCCCTATTCGGTGATGGTGGCCAAACCGAAAAATGCCGTTGACCTTGACGAGGACAGTGATATGATGGAAGAGCCCGTGATATCGAAAGGCGATGCTTTTGACAAAACCTTGTTCTCTCTGCTGAAGAATCTCCGTAAGGAATTGTCCAACAAGGAAAACCTGCCTCCGTATGTCATTTTCCAAGATCCGTCGCTGGAGGATATGTGTATCCAGTACCCGACCAATATCGAGGAAATGACCCATATCACCGGTGTCGGTGCGGGCAAGGCTCAGAAGTATGGCAAACCTTTCGTTGATCTGATCAAGAATTATGTGGAGGACAACGAGATTGAGCGTCCGCAGGATTTTGTGGTCAAGACTGTGGTGAACAAGTCGGCCAACAAGGTGTATATCATCCAGAATATCGACAGAAAAATCGCGTTCGAAGATATTGCGGTATCCAAAGGTATGGAAATGGACGAGCTGCTTTCAGAAATCGAAAGTATCGTCTCTTCCGGCATGAAACTGGATATCAATTATTATATTGATGAGGTGATTGATCCCTACCATCAGGAAGACATACTGGACTATTTCAACAATGCCCAGTCCGATTCTGTACAGGATGCCCTTGAGGAATTAGGCGAGGACGAGTATAGTATGGAAGAGGTGAGAATCATGCGAATCAAATACCTGTCCGAAGTCGGCAACTAAATTCCCCTTCTTCTAGGGTTGACGAATGAGAGAGTGCAGATGATTAATTCCCCTTCTTCTAGAAGGGGTGCCCGAAGGGCGGGGTAGTGAAAAATAAAGAAAAAAATATAAGTAAAATGGAAGAAAATTTAACTGAAGTTACGAAAGAAGAAACTCCGAAGGAAACTTGTGAAACAAAGAAGAAATGCAACTGCAATTTATGCAGCTGTATCGTAAATGCGGTACTCATTGTGGCTGTGATAGTACTTTATATCCTGTATTTCTTTTTCCCGAAAACAGCCAGTCACAGGCCTGCACAGACTGTAGTGAATACAGAGCCCCGTTCGGGTGAGATTATTTACATCAATATTGACAGTGTCAATGCCAATTATGAGTTGGTGGATATATTGACCAAGGATATTGAGGCCGAGATGAGCAAGCAGGAGGCTGTGTTCCAGAACCGTCAAGCCGCTTTGGAAAGAAAAGCCGCACAGTTCCAGCAGAATTATCAGGCAGGTATTCTGACACAAGTCCAGATTGAGAATGCCCAGCAGCAGCTGATGCAGGAGAGTGAGAATCTGAAAGAGGATTATGCCCGTGTGATGGGCGACCTGGAAGCCCGTCAGGCCGCAGCCCTGAAACAGATTGCTGACTCGGTAATCAATGCCACCAAATTGATCAATGCCGAGAGAAACGCTTCATACGTGTTCTCTTACCAATATGGCGGTCAGCTCATTGACGCGGATCCTTCCAAGGATGTGACCAATGAGTTGTTGGAAATATTGAACGAACCTTTTAAATCGAAGAAATAATGAGAGTAGAGACGTTTCAGGAAACGTCTCTACAAGTTGAACGAATCATTCAAAACCAAGGAATAATGAGGAGAATTATTGTCCTGTTTCTGTCATTGTGTGCAATAACCATTTGCTTGGAATCTTGCCATAGGAAGCAACAGCAAGAATCGGATCAAGTTGAGGTAGAGACGGTGGAAATGAATCCAGCGGCTATTGGTGCGGGAATGGATAATACTTACAATGATACGCTTCCCGGCAAAAAGGTGGAGGTGATGTATGGCGACAACCAGGCGAAGGTGGTGGCGTATTACAAGATGGATGAAAACGGTGTGCTGACGGACGAAAAATATAGAGAGGTCTATTATTACGATAGTACTCATTACAAATACACAGAAGGCAATATCGTGAACCAAAGCAAACGCGATGGCGACTGGTTTGCCTACCACAAGAACGGAAACCTTTGTACAGAAGCCCATTACGTGAACGGGAAGGAAGAAGGTTTATATAAGGTGTATCACGATAATGGTTATCTGTATTATGCTGGCGAGTATCGTCAAGGCTTGAAAGAAGGAGAGTGGAAATTTTATGATGAACGAGGTCGCATGATGTACAGTCAGATTTACGAAAACGGTAATTTGAAAGAGACTAAACAAATCAATAATAATCAATAAAAATCATAAATTATGGAATTACCATTTGCAGAAGCGTGGAAAATCAAGATGGTTGAACCCATTAAAAAATCCACAAGAGAACAAAGAGAAAAGTGGCTGGAAGAAGCCCATAACAACATCTTCATGCTGAAGAGTGACTATGTATATATCGACCTGTTGACCGACTCAGGCACAGGTGCCATGAGTGATCGTCAATGGAGTGCGATGATGATGGGTGATGAGAGCTACGGCGGTGCCCGTTCTTTCTACCACATGAAGGACACCATTACCGAACTCACCGGTTTTGATTATGTTATCCCGACTCACCAAGGACGTGCAGCCGAGAACGTGCTGTTCAGCTATTTGGTAAAACCGGGTATGGTTATTCCGGGTAACGCCCACTTTGACACGACCAAGGGCCATATTGAGAGCCGTAAGGCATTCGCTATCGACGTGACAGTTCCTGAAGCCTACGACACTCAGCTCGAAGTTCCTTTCAAAGGTAATGTCAGCCTTGAAAAACTTGAGAAGGTATTGAAGGAAAACGAAGGTAAAGTGCCATTTATGGTGCTTACCGTTACCAATAATACCGTTGGAGGTCAGCCCGTGAGCATGCAGAACATCCGCGAGACCTGCGAACTCTGCCACAAATACGGCGTGCCGGTAGTGGTGGACAGTGCCCGTTTCATCGAGAACTGCTACTTCATCAAGACCCGTGAGAAAGGTTACGAGAACAAGACTCTGCGCGAGATTGCCAAGGAGATGTACTCATACGCTGATGCCATGACGATGAGTGCCAAGAAAGACGCTCTCGTCAACATGGGTGGTTTCATCGCTACCAACAAGAAAGAATGGTACGAAGGTGCGAAATTGTTCTGCATCCCGTTCGAAGGCTTCTTGACCTACGGTGGTATGAACGGCCGTGACATGGACGCTTTGGCCGTCGGTTTGAAAGAAAACATCGAATTTGAGATGGTTGAAACCCGTATCAAACAGGTTCACTACCTCGCTGCCAAGTTGGATGAATATGGCATTCCTTACCAGCGTCCTGCCGGTGGCCACGCTATCTTCGTGGATGCCGACAAGGTGTTGACCAACATCCCGAAAGAAGAGTTCCCGGCTCAAACCCTGACCTGCGAACTTTATCTGGAAGCTGGTATTCGTGCTTGCGAAATCGGTTACGTGTTAGCTGACCGTGATCCGGTGACCCGTGAGAACCGCTTCGGTGGCAACGACTTCGTGCGCCTCTGCATCCCGCGCCGCGTTTATACCAACAACCACATGGACGTTATCGCAGCTGCCCTGAAGAATGTCTATGACCGTCGCGACACCATCAAGCGCGGTCTGGAGATTACTTGGGAAGCTGAGCTGATGCGCCACTTTACTTGTCAGTTCAAGAGATTACAATAATATTTGAATACAATGAAACGAATACTATCAACCATACTGCTTATCGCCTTTGCGATAGGCAGTATTTTGGCTGCTCCGCTGAAAAACGTGCCCTGCACCTTGGTTCAACCTAATGGAGAGGTGATTCACTGCTTTGTCAGTGGTGACGAATTTTTCAACTATTATCATGATGCGGCAGGTTATACCATTATCATGAATACGGAAACAGGGTATTATACCTACGGTGTTGAACAGAATGGCAGGGTGGTACCTTCTGCGTATATTGTGGGGCAGACTAATCCCGCAACTACGGCAGCTTTGACCCCAGGTGCGCGCATCAGTGATGAAATTATCATGGCACGCCGTATCGAACGAGCCCGCCAGATTGCTGATAATGATCCAGCCGTTGCGACGACCCGAGAGATGAATCATGGCGTGATGAACAACATTATAGTGTTTATCAGTTTCCAGAATGACACGGTTTTCCCGGAAACATACAGCCAGGTGGCTGCCATGTATAACGATACGACAACCATCACTTCCGCTTCGCTGAAGAATTATTACAGGAATGTGTCTTACAATCAGTTCACGATACAGTCTTATCTGTTTCCCCAGGCGGGACCAGGTGATGTGATAGTCTCTTATCATGATATCCATCCGCGTGATTATTACAGTCCGTACTCTTATCAGAATCCTATAGGTTATACCAGTGACGATGGGAGAAGAGAGAGAGAGTTTACCTTGTTGGACAGCGCTATAAGATACGTCAAAAATTTCATTCCGACAACCTTGAATATGGACTATAATAATGACGGCAAGGTGGATAACGTAGTGTTTGTCCTTAATACTGGTGTGGATGGATGGTCCGAATTATTGTGGCCTCACAGATGGTCGATTTATGACAGGTCGGTGTATATGCACGGGAAGAGAGTCTATGACTTTAACCTAATTATGGCTAATGATAATATATACTTTAACCTTGGCACTTTGTGTCATGAAATGTTCCATTCATTAAGTGCCCCCGATTTGTATTCATCCAGTGGAAATTCCTCGTATAATGGTAATTGGGATGTGATGGAGGGAACAACTCATATACCGCAGAATATGAGTGCTTATATGAAGCAAAAATACGGACATTGGATTGAAGATATTCCGGAGGCGGAAGCCAATGGATATTATACCATATATCCTGTTTCCACTTCCCCTGATTGTGCTTATAAGATTTATCCAGACAGAATTCATCATTCCAACCAGTTTGTGGTGATTGAATATAGAAATACTTCCACACCATTTGATGGCACAGTTTATGGCACAGGTGCCCGTATCTACCGAATCAATACTGATTGCAGTGGAAATCATGGCACCGATTATAGTATTGCTTCTTACCCGGAAGTTTACACTTTCCGTAGGGGAGGTTTCCCGGGCGCTGACGCTTATACTGCACCTTCGGGTGGCAGCCTTGAACAGTCATATTTTGGCGCACAAGATAGATATGAGTTTAGCGAATATACGAATCCGGCACCTTTCTATTGCAATAATACCGCTATAACGGGCTTTCGTATCACTGATATTACCAATTATGGCGATAGCTTGCGATTCTATTTGGTGAAAGATGAGATTGTAATTGACACTTTCCCTTGGATGGAATCGTTCGAGGGTGTCAATATCCCTTATTACTTCCATCATGAGTATGTAAGCAACTACAACAATTGGAAGGTGCGTAATGGTAATAATTCAGGAACGATTCCCAATGCCCACTCAGGAAACTCCAATGCCTTGTTCTATTCGGTTTCCAGTGGTGTTACCAAACTGGTGTCGCCTGTTTTTGACTTCACTTTATTGCAGAATCCGACACTTTCGTTCTGGTATGGACAGGTCGGTAGTGTCAATTATACCATGAATGTGTATTATCGTAGCGCTCCTTCAGACAATTGGACTCTGTTACAGAATTACTCTACTTTCGCGGGTCCTTGGAATCAGGCGACTCTTACATTGCCGAATCCTTCCTCCACTTATCAAATTGCATTTGAAACGGAGGGCGTTAATGGTTCGGGTTTGGTACTTGACGATATTATGATTAGTGGTACTCCGATTACAGAAGTCACTATTGTAGCTTCCGCAGGTGAACATGGACAGATTACCCCTTCTGGCAATGTGACCGTTCCAGTGCATAACAATCAAACTTTTGATTTGATTCCTGAACAAGGTTATACTGTTGACCAATTGTTGGTGGATGGTGTTGCCCAGTCAAGAATATTGCATTACACTTTCGAGAATGTGGTGGCAGATCACACTATTTCCGCTACGTTCCGTGTCGCTAACCCGTCACTGAACGTTACGCCTGCCGCCTTGTATTTCTCCACCGCAGGTGGCACAGTTTCCTCGCCTAAGTCAGTGAGTGTGATTGCCAACGATTTGGTGGAAGATATCCAGGTGCAGGTTGAAGCTCCTTTCAAGGTGTCTAGCGATATGGAAAATTATGGGCTGACAACAACTGTGCCTTATAATGGAGGTATGGTGTATGTGGTCTTTGCTCCAGAATTTGGCGGTTCCTATAATAGCACCATGACCATTACGGGCCAAACACTGACCTCCACTGTGTCGCTGAATGGTTCCGCAACAGGCATTGAGGAACAGAGCACAGAGAAGGTTCAGCTGTATCCGAATCCTGTTGGAAATAGTCTGAATCTGGTATTTGCCGACAATAATCTTCCTGAAAAGGTTGAAATTATTGATGTTACCGGCAGGGTGGTGATGAGCATGAATGTGGTGGATGGTACTACAACGGTCAATGTGGAAAGCTTGAACGCCGGTGTGTATTTCGTCAAGGCCGATAATATCGTCAAGAAGTTTATCAAGAAATGATAATAATCAACAATGTCCTGGTATCCGATGATCTCTTCGACAGTCAGTTTTGCTGCGACCTGTTCCAGTGCAAGGGAATGTGCTGTGTGGAGGGTGACACAGGAGCTCCTGTTGACCCCGAGGAAATAGCGGACCTGGAGGACAATTATCCTCTCTTCAAGAAATATATGTCTGAAGAGGGCATTGAAAAAGTGGAGACGGAAGGAACCTTCGATTATGATATGGAAGGTTCTTTCGTGACCCCGCTGCTGAGCGACGAGCGTTGCGCTTACGCTTATTACGATGAAAATGGCATTGCCAAATGCGCTATAGAAAAGGCTTTTGAAAAGGGAGAAATCGACTTTCAAAAGCCTATTTCTTGTCATTTGTACCCTATCCGTATCAAAAAACTGCCTGACTATGAGGCATTGAATTATCACCGCTGGTTTGTCTGCGCCGAAGCCTGTGAGTTGGGTCACCGCTTGGGCCTTCCAGTTTTTCGCTTTCTGAAAAATCCGATTATCAGAAAGTATGGGGAGGCATTTTACCAGCAGCTGGAAGACAACTACTGCGAGATCAAGGCTGCGGGTGGGGTGGTGCTCAATGCGGAAGGCAAAGTGCTGATGATTTTCCGCCGTGGTAAGTGGGATTTCCCGAAAGGGAAGGTGGAAGACGGCGAAACCATTGAAGAGGCCGCTTTGCGTGAGGTGAGCGAGGAAACTGGTCTGCAACAGCTGTCCATCGTCAAGCCTTTGCCCGATACATTCCATACATATAAGTTAGGCGGAAAATGGGTGGGTAAAACTACGGCGTGGTATATCATGAAGTCAGATGCGCCCGAGAATCTGGTTCCTCAAACCGAAGAGGATATCGAGGAAGCCCGCTGGGTGAAATTTGATGAGGTCTCCCGCCTCCTCAAAGACTCCTACCCGAATCTCCGTGAACTTTGGCAAAATATTGTAGAGACGTTTCCTGAAACGTCTCTACCGAATTAATTATAAAAATGCAGGGACGCATACAGTTCGTCCCTACTGTAACCTGAAACCTGTAACCTGTAAAACTATGAACACTCCTATCGTTGGAATCATAATGGGCTCGAAGAGCGATTGGAACACCATGAAAGCCGCCTGTGACGTGCTGGAAGAATTTGGTGTTCCGTATGAAAAATTTGTCATCAGTGCACACCGTACGCCGGAGAAGGCCATTGAATACGCCTCCACTGCCCGCGAACGTGGACTGAAAGTGATTATCACCGGTGCTGGTGGTGCTGCCCACCTGGCAGGCATTACCGCAGCTAAAACCACTTTGCCCGTCATCGGCATCCCTATCAAGAGTGCCGCACTGAACGGCTTGGATTCGCTGCTGTCTATTGTGCAGATGCCAGGCGGAATCCCGGTGGCTACCGTGGCTATTGATGGTGCTAAAAATGGTGGCTTGCTGGCGGTGGAAATCCTTGGCGCTTTCGATGATAAGATTGCCGCAAAACTGGCGGAATATCGTCGTACCATGGAGAAAAAAGTGTTGGAATCAACACTGGATTAATAGCTTGATAACCTGAAATGTTCAAGGTTTATAAGGCGTCGGCCGGCTCTGGCAAAACCACCAGCCTCGTGGCTGAGTATTTGTCGCTGTGTCTGTTTGAACCCAAAAAGTTCAGGCATGTGCTGGCTGTGACCTTCACCAACAATGCGACCGCCGAGATGAAGGAGCGCATTGTGAAAACCTTGAAAATATTCGCTTTCAGTCACGTCTCCGAATGGAAAGACTCGGAAGAGGCGATTTATAAGCTTATATTGCGGGATACACGATACAAATCTATGAGTGAAAGCGTATTCCGTAATAAATCACTTAACCTGCTGAAGGAAATTTTGTATGATTACCCTAATTTCACTATTAGCACCATAGACAGTTTCTTTCAGCGTATCATCCGATCGTTCGCTTTCGACCTGGGTATCAACATGAATTACAATGTTGCCATTGACTTGTCTGACTGCTACGACCAGACGGTGGATATGCTGCTGAACAAGTTGTCGAAGAGTGACAAGGATTTGTCAGAGCGTATCATGTTTTTGGTGGACAAGCAGATGAATGAGAAGGGCCGTTGGCAGCTGGAGGACGAGTTGAAAAAGTCATTGGCAACCATCTACAATGAAAGGGCTTTTGAGCCTGCCAAGGCTTTGGAGAAGATGCATGAATCTGATTCGCCCAATGATTCGGAAAACGGTGAGCTGAAAAAGGCTGTAAAGGAGGTGTTTCGGCAGTTGGCTGTCAAACGAAACTCTCTTCAGCAGGAAGTTAATAAGCTGGTGGATATTTTCAAACAGTTCAGTGATGATTCTTCGGCATATATTGGCGGTTCTACAGGCATCTATAAGTGGGTCCGAGTGCTGCGTGAAAAGCCGATGACCGCTCCTGGCAAGAACGTTAATAAGGCGTTGGAAGCAGAATCTGTTCTCAAAAAGCCGTCGGCAAGCGAGAAACAGCTGCAACCAGCTATCGTGGAACTGTCCCAGAATATTGTCGATCAGCAAGCGGCATTGAGAAACTGGGAGCTGATTTCCAAGCATGTGTCGTCATTGCTCTTGTTGTTCGATCTGAAGTTGATCATGGAGGATATCAAACTCCGCGATAATCTGTTTTTCCTGAATGAGACCAATGGTCGTATATTTGATGAGATCAAAGATATCGATACACCTTATATTTACGAGAAAATCGGCAACAAGTTCTCCTATTTCTTTATTGATGAGTTCCAGGATACTTCGCGCATGCAATGGGGGGATTTCAAGCCGCTGATCAAGAATGCGCTGTCGGGTTTGAATGTCTTCGGAGAGGAAGGAAAAACCATTCTTTTCGGGGATGTGAAGCAGTCTATTTATCGCTTTAGAAACGGTGATTCCACCCTGCTCAATGGGCTCTCCACTCTCGAAGGAGTGAACCAGAATCTGGGTGAGGGTTTGTTGACCCCTGATGACTTTGAGTTGACCTTGCTGGATACCAACCATCGTTCGTCACAGGCTGTAATCAATTTCAATAATGAATTTTTTAAATACCTGATTGATAATGAATTCAGTCGTAATCCTTTGCTGGTGGATTATTATGCGGATGTGAAGCAGAAGAAAGATCAAAAGAAGATGGGATTTGTGTATGTGCGTTTCCAGCAGGAGGATGACAGAGAGGACTACCTGATGGAGGAGACGCTGAAAGCGGTGCAGGATGCTGTCAGCAGGAAATATGAATATCGGGATATAGCGGTTTTGTCCAAATCCAACAAGACATGCAGCGACCTTGCCCGCTATCTGACGGAGCATCAGATTCCGGTGATTTCTTCGGATTCTTTGCTCTTGAGCGCTTCTCCGGAGGTGCTGTTGATGGTGAATACCATGCGTTATCTGCTTTCACCGGACGATAAATTGTCGCAACTGTCTATTGCTGAGTATTTCTGTAAAGACAGTATGACGGATGCGGTAGACAAAATCAGTCAGGACAATGGCTTTCAGAAGTTGATTCGGGCATTGGGAGATCGCGTGGAGGCTGATATTTTGCTGGATATTCCCCGCTTGCTTTCGTTTCCGGTCTTTACCATCGTGAAAGAATTGTTGCTGGCTTATCATATCTCTACGCCTGATGCATACGTAATTGCTTTTATTGATGCAGTATACGACAACTTCAATTCGCAGTTTTCTGATTTGACGCAATGCGTGAACTGGTGGGAGGAAAAAGGCCGCAAGATGTCGCTGACTTCGTCCAAAGAGACCAATGCGGTGACGGTGACTTCCATTCACAAGTCCAAGGGTTTGCAGTATCCAGTGGTCATTTATCCGATGAAATCCTATCGTCAGGGCAATGGCATGGAAACGGTATGGTGTGAGAATGAACTGGACGACTGTCCGCTGCCGTATTACATCATGGATACCAGCCAGAGCGCTTTGTCGGGTTCTTCCTTCGAGGCATTGGCGAATGAGGAGCGCATCATGACGGAAATTGATAATGTCAATGTGATGTATGTGGCTCATACGCGTGCCAAGGACGCTTTGTATATTATTACAGGAAATCCTTCGGGCAGGGGCAATTATGCCAAGTTTTTAGGCAATTTTATTGGTTCCCAACAGGAGGAAAAACAAGCATTGCAAAAAGAGTATCTTTTCGGCGATAGTCAGTGCCATAAGAAGGGTAGTGACAAGGAGAAAGAGTCTCAGTATATTATCAGCCAGCTTTATTCTTCGGATTTTACGCTGAAATCGAAACAGTTATTGGCTGCTTCCGACCGGAGTTACAAGCAAGAGCTGGGTGTTTTTATCCATGATTTTCTTTCTAAAATTGAAACCTTCCCTCAAACCGAGGAAGAGTTGGCCGAGATTCTTGAAAATGTGGACAATGTGGCAGACCGTCAGATTCTGCAGTCGGTGTTGCGCAAAATCATGAATGATGCCAGCCTTCAGCCGTATTTTGCCCCGGGAGTGGAGGTGATGAATGAGACCACCATTATGAGATGTGACGGGGAGTTGCGCCGCCCCGACCGTATTGTCTTTCTCGATGACGAGGTGATGGTGATTGATTACAAAACCGGTAAGGAAAATGAAGACTATCAGAAGCAGATGGACGAGTATTGCGGGCTGTTACGAGAGATGGGCTACAAAAACGTGAAAAGTATGTTGCTGTATGTTTAAACTTGCGCCCTTTTGGGCGTGTCACTAAATAGCTTAATATTGAAGAGTATGAAAAAAACTATGGTTCTGACTTTGTTTCTCGCGACGGTACTGCTTGCCTTCGCCCAGGAACAACCGACTCGTTTTTCCCTTGAGGATTGTCTGAAATACGCCGAAGAGCATAGCTATGACTTGCAGAATGCCAAATTGGACCAGTCCGCTTCGGAAATCAACTACAAACAAGCTAAACTGCAGATGTCGCCTACGGTGTCTGCTTCCGCTTCTCAGGGCTTTTCCTATTCGCATAGTTCTGTCAGCGGTGGTGCCGACTGGACCGGCAATTACGGTCTTTCCGCAGGTATCACGCTTTTTAACGGACTGAACACATTCAACACCATCAAACAGCGGAAATTGGCAATCACCCAGTCTTCGCTGGCATGGGAGCAGTCGAAAAACAATGTCAATATCCAGATTGTGCAGGCCTTCCTGAGTATTTTGATGAACGAGGAATTATCAGTGTATCAGAGGGAGGTAATCAACAAAAGCCGTGAGCAGATGGAGCAGGGATATCAGCGTTTCAAGGTGGGACAAATCTTGGAAAGCGATTATCTGCTGCTGCAAGCCCAGTATGTCTCCGACTCGGCCAATTATGAGAACACTTTGCTTACCCTGCAAAATAACTATGCCAACCTGAAATCTTTGTTGGCTATTTATCCCTATGCGCCTTTGGAGGTGATAAAACCTGATACCGCTACGATGATGAGCAATTTGACGATTCCTGCCATGCAGGAGGTGATAGACAGGGCTATGGATTATCTTCCTGCATTGAAAATCAGTCAGAATCGCGTCGAAAGTGCCAATTATGATGTGAAAATTGCCAAATCGTCTTATTATCCTTCCCTGAACCTGAATGCGGGTGTCAGCACCGGATATGCTTCCAAAAACGGTTCGTTTGGCACACAGCTAGGCGAACGTCTGGGCGAGAATGTGGGACTTCAGCTCAATATTCCCATTTATAACCAGAACCGTGCACGCGCTGCGGTGAAACTGGCGAAAATCGGAGTGCAACAGGCAGAAAACGATTACCAATCGCAACAGATTGAAGTGCTGGAGGAGTTGGAACGTTACTATATCGCCGTCAAAGAGGCTCAGAATAATTACGAGGTGTCGGCAATCAGAGAGAGGGCATACGAGGCCAATTTCAATGCTTATAACATGAAGTTCATGTATGGTACTATCACCGCCGCCGACTTGCTGACCCAGCAGAACAATTATCTGTCCGCCTTGAACACCTATATGCAGAACAAGTACTCCTTCGTCCTGCAACGCAAGATTTTGGATATCCTGACCGGCGTTCCCGTCACATTGTAATCGTTGTAGAGACGTTTCAGGAAACGTCTCCACAGAACAAAGGAAACATAAAACAAACACTATATGGAAGCTAAAAAGAAGAAAAAACTGATTATCTGGGGCATCATTGTAGCGGTGCTCATTATCTTGGTGGTGGCTTTAATGGCATTGAAAAAAGGCAAACCGCACGGCATGATGCTCAACACCGAACGTGCTAAAGTTGACAGTATTGAGGTGACGGTGACTGCCACGGGCGAAATCCAGCCTGTCTATAAGGTGGATGTGGGTACACAGGTCTCCGGTAAAGTGGAGAAATTGTATGTGGATTTCAATTCCGAAGTGAAGAAGGGTGACTTGCTGGCTGAATTAGACCGCTCAACTTTGTCGGAACAGGTGCAGCAGGCAGAGGCGCAACTGTCGAATGCCCAGAGTAACTTGACCTTGGCACAGCGTACCTACGATCGTACCAAAGCGTTATTTGACAATAAAGCGGCCACGCAGGAAACCTTGGATGCAGCCGAGGATGAGCTGATCAGAGCCAAAAACCAGTTGGTAACAGCTAAGTCCAACTGCCAAAAAGCCAAGGTGGACTTGGGCTATGCCATGATTTATTCGCCGATTTCGGGTGTGGTGCTCAACAAGGCTGTTGAGGAAGGACAGACCGTTGCTTCTTCTTTCAGTACGCCGACGCTGTTCACCATCGCCAATAACCTGACAGAAATGCAGGTGGAGGCCAATGTGGATGAGGCCGATATAGGTCAGGTGAAGGTGGGCCAACCGGTGACTTTCACCGTTGACGCTTTTCCCGAAGACGTGTTTACGGGTACGGTAAAGCAAGTGCGTCTGGAGCCTACGGTTACCTCCAATGTGGTGACTTATACCGTGATTATTGATGCACCGAATCCTGAAGAGAAATTGTTTCCGGGTATGACCGCCAGCGTGTCTATCATCGTGAAGAAGGAGGTAGGCGTTTCCGTGCCGATGGAGGCTTTGTACTGCAGTATTGACAAGGCTACTATGGAAGTCATGATGAAACAGGGTATCACGTTCAAGGAGTTGTATGCCAGCCAGGAAGAGTTGGCCCAGAGCTTGAGAGATGTGGAATCCAAGACGGTTTGGGTGAAGCGTCAGAATACGGTGGAGCAGGTAAGTGTGAAGCCGGGACTGAACGATGGGGCCAAGACACTGATTAGCGAAGGAATCCGAGAGGGTGACGAGGTGGTGCTTTCTGTCTCCGAGATGAAGATGCCTGGCAAACCACAGAAAGATGGTAACAATCCTTTCATGATGGGACCTCCCCAACGTAAACAGAGATAAGCCATGAGCAATGAGATTCTCAAAATAACGGATTTGAAGCGCATTTTTCGCGTGGGTAACGAGGATGTGCACGCGCTGAACGGAGTCACCTTTTCGGTCACGGAAGGCGAGTTTGTCAGCATCATGGGCACCAGTGGTTCGGGTAAATCTACTTTGCTGAATATTCTGGGTTGCCTTGACCGTCCCACTTCCGGTGACTACTGTATTGACGGGGTGTCTGTCAATACACTGTCGAAAAAGGAATTGTCCACGTTGCGCAACCGCAAAATCGGTTTTGTGTTCCAGAATTATAATCTGCTGGCGCGTACCACAGCCATCGAAAATGTGGAGTTGCCGCTGATGTACAACTCGGAGGTGTCGGCTAAGGAACGCCGCCAAAGAGCAGAAGAGGCTTTGCTGGCGGTGGGCTTGGAGAACCGTATGATGCACATGCCCAACCAGCTGTCGGGTGGTCAGCAGCAGCGTGTGGCCATTGCCCGTGCCTTGGTCAACGACCCGGTTATCTTGCTGGCCGATGAGGCCACGGGTAACCTCGACACCCGCACCTCTTACGAGATTATGAGCCTGTTTCAGGATTTGCACGACAAAGGAAAAACCATTGCTTTTGTGACGCATGAGCCCGATATTGCGGTGTTTACCACACGTACCATCAAATTGAGAGATGGCAATATTATTGAAGACAGCCCGGTGGAGACTCAGTCAGCCGCCAAGGCTTTACAGGAGTATAAAGAGTTTAAGATTTAGACTATGAATGTATTGAATCTTGTCAAAATAGCCATCAAAGCCTTGCTGAGAAACAAAAGCAGGGCGTTTCTGACCATGTTGGGTATCATTATAGGTATTGCGTCCGTAATCGCTATGGTCAGCTTGGGACAAAGTTCCACGCTGAGTGTGCGCGATCAGTTGTCGGGCATGGGTTCCAACATGATTATGATTATGCCGGGTCGTCAGATGCGAGGCGGTATCAATATGGGTAATTCAAGTTCCAAATCGTTGGATATGAAAGATTTGCGTGCATTGGAACAGAATACCCGCTATGTGGCGCATGTTTCTCCGTCGGTCAGCACGGGAGCACAGTTGGTGTATGGCTCCAACAACCATCCCGGTCAGATTCAGGGTGTGTCGCCCTGTTACCTTGATATACGTATGTATAAACTCGAAAGTGGCATCATGTTCACCGAAGAGGATGTGAAAACTTACAATAAAGTTTGTGTGGTGGGTAAAACGGTGGTGGATAATCTCTTTACCAATGGCGAGAACCCGATAGGGCAGGTGGTGCGTTTCGGTTCCATTCCGATGAAGATCATCGGGGTGCTGGAGTCCAAAGGACAGAACCAGATGGGGCAGGACCAGGATGATATTGTGCTGGCTCCCTATACCACGGTACAGAAGCGTTTCATGGCAATCACGCATTTCAATATGTTGTTTGCCTCTGCAACTTCCGAAGAGGAGTCAGAGCTGGCAGCCACAGAGATTACCTATATTTTGCGTGCCAACCACAAGATTGCCGAAGGCGAGGAGGATGACTTTGACATCCGTACCCAGGAAGAGTTGCTGAGCACCATGAGTTCGGTGACGCAGATGTTGACGATGTTGCTGGCCGCTATCGCTTCTATCTCACTGATAGTAGGTGGTATCGGCATTATGAATATCATGTATGTAACCGTGACGGAAAGAACCAAGGAAATTGGTTTGCGTATGGCCATAGGTGCACAGAACCGCGACATCATGCTGCAGTTCCTGTCTGAAAGTGTGATTCTGAGTTTGATTGGTGGTGTGATAGGAATTATCCTTGGATTGATCCTGTCGTATGCCCTTTCCCACATCTTGAGTTGGCCATACGTGGTGAGTCAAACCGCCATCATGGTGTCATTTTTGGTATGTGCCGCCACAGGTATCTTCTTCGGCTGGTATCCCGCCAAGAAAGCTGCGAATATGGATCCTATCGCCGCGTTGCGTTACGAGTAGTTAGTGGTTAGGTATTAGGTGTTAGTGGTTAGAGGGGTAATGTTTATAGTTTATAGTTTATTGAATTTTGAATTTTGAATTCTGAATTATCAACTCTAAACTCTAAACATTAAACATTAAACTCTAAACAGAATTCCCTAAACACCAGCCCTCTGCCGCCGCTGATTTTAACGGTGAAGCTATCGCCCAGTGCTTTGTTCAAACTGCCTTCCCATAGTTGGGCAAAGCGGCGGTTGTGGACGGGATATTGCAGACCTTCGAAGCTGAAAACTGCTTGTCCGTCAAAGCTGAAAACCGATACCTCCTGACCAGGAAGCGAGGCAAATGTCGTGTCTTCAGAAATAAAAGAAAAGATACCATAATTGCTCACCATGATGAGGTCCATTCTTGCTGAATACATGTTTAGTATTGACAGATTGGCCAGCTGGTGGTCGTCGCGCAGACCGGAGGCTCCTAACACAGCTACAGGTCCCAACTGTTGTCTTATGCAATACTTCAGGGCTTTTTGCAGGTCATTGCATTCCTCATCCTTGTCTTCGATAATGATATCCTTGAACTTTGCACGTGCTTCATCAGAGAGAGAGTCACAGTCACCAATTACTACCTCAGGCTGAATGCCCATAAGGAGTAATTTATCCAGTGCCCCATCGCAGCACACAATGAACTTGGCACGCTGTAGAAACTGCAACGGAATTTCACCTTGCGGTGTTTCTCCGTTCCCCACGATGACGGTGGAGTAGCGTGACAGTTCGTATGCGAATAGCTTTTCCATTATTCTTTAGCCAAAAAGTCTTGGTTTTGCAGCGTTTTTTTCAACACTTCTGCAAAAAACACATTGTCTTTCTTGGTGTATCTTCTTTCGGTGAATACTTGGGCAAGATTTTCTAACTGGTTTTCTTCCAGTATTTTCAGAGTATTAGGATGGGCTTCTTTTTCTTTGTACAGTTTATTGATATCGTATTCTGCATAATCCTGATATACTTCTTGATGAACCATCGCTTCCACAGGCAATTTATCGGTCAGCTCAGGTTGCTCATCGGGGTGGCCGATGGAGATGCAAGCTACAGGCATGACATTCTTGGGCAGTTGCAGCAGTTCTACAAATTTATCTACCTGATAGGTAATCGTGCCTAACCAGCAAAGACCAAGTCCCAAAGATTCGGCGGCTATACAGGCATTTTGGGCAGCGATGAGGGCATCGGTCACAGCCCACTGGTAGGCTTGCAGATTGCTGTAGCAGTCGGTGGCGGCGCCGCGGAACTCGCAATAGCGGTTGAAGCGGTGCAGGTCGGCGCAGAAGGTCAGCATCAGCGGGGCGTTGGTGGCGATGGGCTGGTTGAAATGCAGCGGTGCCGCCTTCTCCATCATTTCCTTGTCGGTGGTGACAATGATGCTGAACAACTGCATGTTGCCCATGGTGGAGCCGTTGCAGGCACAGCGCAATATCAGTTCCAGGTCTTCTTTGCTGACTTTTTCCGCAGTGAATTTCCGGATGCTGCGGTGCTGTAGTATGGTTTCGATGGTTTGATTCATGAGGTGTATTGTTGAATTTTTTTCGTTTAGACGTTAAGACGTTAAGGCGTGGAGGCGGTTTTAATTATCAATTCTTAATTCTTGATTTTCATCCTGTAATCCTGTAATCCATTAATCTCTTCTCACCCTCTCACCTTCTCACCTACTGTGCAGGCATCTTCGAGAAATCATGCTTCCACCGGCGATGACTCCACAGCCAATAGGCAGGCTGTTTGCGTATGCTTTGCTCCAGCAACTGCACATAGCGGTCGGTGATAAAGCCATGTTCCGTTTCGTTGGGTTTTTCTGTAATTAATTCAAATTCGAGATGATAATGTCCTATACGGTCTTTCACCACTTCGTAATAGACAACGGGCAAATCGTATTTTTTGGCGAAATGCTCCGCCCCGAAAATGATGCCCGAGCGCTGGTTCAGGAAATCGGTGACATAGCAGCTCTTGGGGTTGCTGGGCGACTGGTCGCTGAGCATCATGTAGCAGCAGGGTTGGTGCGCTGACTCATAGCGCTCGAAAACCTGGCGTACCGTGTCGGCGAAGACCACCTCTGTGCCGTAGCGGGTACGCGCTCTGTTGATGAGTTTCTCGAAGTTCTTGTTGCTGTTGGCCTTGCCCACTCCGATACCATGGTGTTTGAATTGGCTGTCCAAACTTAGCACCATCCATTCCCAGTTGTTGTAGTGGCTCGACATGATGATGACACTGCGCCCCTCATCAAAAAAGCGGTTGACAATCTCAGCATTCTTGCTCCAATAGCGTTTCTTTACGCCACGGCGGCTGAGGGTCAGCATTTTCAGCATTTCGGCGGCCAGCTGGGCCAGATGCCAATAGTATTGCTTTCTGATTTTAGCCAGCTCTTTTGGACTTTTTTCAGGAAAAGAATTACGCAGATTCTGGTCGATGACTTTTCTTCTGTATCTCACCACATAATTCAGAAAGAAATACAAAATGCCACCGATACCGTACAAGATGAACAGCGGTAGCAACGAGAGCGGATAGAGGACAAACCAGAATAAGAAATGCATAGTCGGAGTTTTGCTGTGTTGTTGTAGTCTAACGCGGAATTATGGGCGTCACTTGAAGAACGCCCGTATGATGTCCATGCCGTTGGCGTATATCAGCAGTATGATCAGCAGGGTGAAACCAATGGTGTTGGCTACGCCGATGAACTTGTCGCTGGGTTTGCGGCCAGTGATCATCTCCACAATGATGAACAGCAGGTAGCCACCGTCCAACGCCGGAATGGGGATGATGTTCATAAAGGCCAGAATGATACCTAAGAAGGCGGTCATGTTCCAGAAACGTTCCCAATCCCAAACTTTCGGGAAGATGCTGCCAATGGTGCCGAAACCTCCCAATTGCTGGGCGCCTTCTTTCGTGAACACCAGCTTGAATTGTTTTACGTATGTGGCCAGGGTTCCGAAACCTTTCTTGATACCTACGGGAATGGACTCAAAGAAACCGTATTTCACTACTTTGGTGGTCAGGAATGAGGCCGGGCTGACAGGATAAACGCCAATCACGCCTTCGTCAGTGACATGAACGGTGGTTTGGTATAGCGAGTCGCCACGGTAAAAACTCAATTCCACATCTTCGTCTTTTCTTTGGGCAAAGGTGGACTGGTAATCAAAGAAGGAGAAATACTCCTCGCCGTTGATGGCCACCAGGGAGTCGCCATGTTGCATGCCGGCAGCCGCGGCAGGGTGGTCTTCCATCACCATATCCACCACAAAGGGGAAGTTGAACTGGCAGAAGCCGGCATTGTCGCCAGCAGCCAGTACTTGCTGTCCAAAGTCTTTGGGAATCTTGATGCTGACGGTCTCGCCATCTCTATCCACCAGCACTTCTTTGACATCGTCAATCAGCAGGGCGGTGGCAAAATCGCCCATGGTTTCGGGCACTTGGCCATCCACAGAGATAATCTTGTCACCATTCTGGAAACCGATGTTCTTGGCACTTTCGGTAAACTGCAAACCATATTGGGCTTCGGTCACCGGCACATATTCCTCACCGTAATGGTACATCACGCCAACATAGATGATGATGGCGGTGAGGAAGTTCATCAGCACGCCGCCGATGATGATGAAAAAACGCTGCCAGGCGGGTTTTGCGCGGAATTCCCAGGGTTGGGGTTCTGCCGACAGTTCCTCGGCTTTGGTCGTTTCATCCACCATGCCGTTGATGGAGCAATAACCACCCAACGGCAGCCAGCCAATACCCCATTCTGTGCTTTCAGGGTAGTTTTTCCATTCTTCCGGTGCCTCCGAAGAGAAAAAGCTGAATTGGTATTGATCACCGCATTTCTTCATCCTCACAATGGAAAAACCGGGATTGAAAAAGAGATAGAATTTATCTACTCTCGTATGGAAAAGCCGGGCAAAAAGGTAATGCCCCAATTCATGTACAAATACCAGTAAACTTAAACTCGCTACAAGTCCTAAAATCTGCGTTCCAATTCCCATAATCTTTCTTTATAATTCAAAATTCAAAGTTCAAAATTCATGTATTAATTCCCCTTCTATTAGAAGGGGTGCCCGAAGGGCGGGGTAGTATAATTCTTAACTTTTAACTCTTAGTTCTTAATTTCATTTGCACATTTGCTAATTAACTAATTTGCTAATTCACCTGTCCCCTGACACCTGTCCCCTGTAACCTGTTTCTCACTTCCTTATCAATCTCCAAATACTCCTCAATGCTAGTAGGGTGCGAATAGGGCACTTCCTCCAACTGCTGTTCGATAATGCGCGGAATATCCATGAAACCGATCTTGTCCTGCAAAAACTGTGCCACTGCCACTTCATTGGCGGCATTCATCACGCAAGGCCGGTCGCCGCCTGCACGAGAGGCCTTATAGGCGATGTCCAGGCATCGGAAGGTTTGGGTATCCGGCTTCTCGAAAGTCAGTGAGGGGTAGTCTGCAAAGTTCAGTCGGGGCATTTTGTTGCTTTCCCGCTGGGGGTAGGTGAGGGCGTACTGGATGGGCAGCTTCATGCTGGGCAGTCCCAACTGCGCTTTCACAGAGCCGTCGGCAAATTGCACCATCGAGTGGATGATGGACTGCGGGTGCACCACTACGTCAATCTGGTCGAGGGTGACGTCAAACAGCCACTTGGCCTCAATCACTTCCAAACCCTTGTTCATCAGGGTGGCACTGTCGATGGTGATTTTGTTGCCCATGCTCCAGTTGGGGTGTTTGAGAGCCTGCTCCTTGGTGGCCTGTGCCAAAAAGGCTGTGTCTTTG
Source organism: Bacteroidales bacterium (assembly GCA_017964255.1). Lineage (GTDB taxonomy): Bacteria > Bacteroidota > Bacteroidia > Bacteroidales > WCHB1-69 > RUG11690. The sequence continues at coordinate 21,651 of JAGCSI010000113.1, forward strand.
CCTCTGAACGGGCCGCCGGAAGCGGTTATGATAATCTTTTCAACAGGATTGTTCCATTCGCCGGCCAGGCACTGGAAAATAGCCGAATGCTCAGAATCGACGGGCAACAGGGGCACGCGGTGCTCCACAGCGGCCTGGGTCATCAGTTCGCCTGCCACCACCAGGGTCTCTTTGTTGGCCAAGGCGATAGGCTTGCCGCAGCAGATGGCGCGGTAAACAGGTTTCAGTCCGGCCACCCCCACAATGCACGACAGCACAATGTCGATACTGCTCATCTCCACAATGTCGCACAGCGACGATTCTCCCGCAAACACTTTGATGTCGTCGTCCCACAGGGCATCTTTCACCTGTTGGTACAAATCTTCCTTGATAATGACCACCGCATTGGGTTTGAATTTTTTGGCCTGCTGAATCAGCAACTCGGCGTTGGAATAGCATGCCAGCACCTCCACTTCGAACAAATCGGGCAGAGCCTCAATCACTTCCAGGGACTGAACTCCCATGGAACCCGTAGAACCCAGTAAGCAGACTTTCTTTTTCAATGGTCACTATTTTTAGAATTTGCAAAGATACAAAATTTTATCAACTTTCTTTTGCGGCTACAAAAGAAAGTTGCAAAGAAAAGTAGCTTTTCCGCACGCGAATGTACTTGCTGAAAAACGGTCGTTTGGAGTCTAAAAAGCCGAAACTCGCTTGCTAACGCAAGCTCAAACAGCCGTCTTTTTAGCTCTCCATACTCCGCGTTTTTCAACGCAAGCAATTCGCAAATGCGGGATTAAGGTAAAAATTTCCATCCGGAAATTTTTGATATTAAATTCGGCCTTGCCTCCGCACGCAGCATCATGGCGAATGCATGGCAGTAATCCCAGCGAGCTAAGCCTCAAAGAGGCTTCACGCACGCAGTGCAATTAACCCCTGACAAGGCCGTAGGCCGCAGTCTGGGGAAGACGTGATAGCACCCTCTCTCCTCGCAGCACACGAGGTACTTGCCCAGAGGATGACACCATCCTGCCGCGAAAGGGTGTCATTTCCAGATGAAAAACTTCCAAAATTTCAGAACTACCTCTCCCTGTGGGTGCGACATCCCCCAAATTTACATCATGCCATTTTTGCAAATTTTTGACCAATCAGTGCACCTTTCTGGTTGAAATGTGTAATTTATCAAATTGTTGAATTTTAGTGAATTAACAATATAAATACTCTTGATTTTAAGAAATGAATGACTTAATTTTGTGGGCAAAAAAACATTACTTATGGAAATCAAAAATAACAAAGTGGGCATATTCGGGCCAATTTATGACCAATTTCAAAATAGTGCAGTTTGGAAACTTATCTGTAAAGAAATCGGATGACAAGAAATTGATATTGGAAAGTGAAACATTTAGGATAGTTATTCAAACGCGGTGGGACAATCATGTAAAAATATTTTTACTCACAGCTTTTGATTTAAGAAAAAAGCCTGAATAAATCAGGCTAATTCTTGAAATTACCAGGACTGCACTCATTGGTAATTTTACGATAAAGACACTCCCTTTATCAACGCTGCAAAAATACAATATATAGCCTCATTTCAAAAATTTTTTTTCGTCCAAATGCTCAGGGAAGTTCGTTAGGCTTGCAGGACTTGGTAGAAAAATTGAAGAGACACAAAATCCCCCTTCTCTTAGATTCGACGAACGAGCGAGTGCAGATTCAAGCTTGCTTGAGCTTTGCCGAGCGAGGAGAAGAAAGGAGGCGTAGCCTCCAACGGGTGGGCGGAGGTGTCACGGAGGCCTATACTTTGTGATTAGCTTAAACGTGTAAAACGTCTTTCACAGAGTATATGCGACTGTCATGTTCGAAAGTGAAATACTGGTCGTCCAATATCATCCACTCTTCACGTTGTTTACCAGTTAGACGCTTGATGTCGGGGAACATACCAACAGGCACCATCACTACGCGGCCATCGGTGAGATAAACTACCATCATCCCGCGCTTCTGTCCGAAGTCAAGCTTTTTGATTCCCAGATTGGTGTCTTTATATTTGCACATGGTTATTTATTTTATGCGTTTGACTTGTACTTTCTTACCATCGAACACCTGATCTATTAGGGTGTTCAGTTTGTCCCAGTGTTTGTCGATTGCCGTGATGATCAATTGTTCTTCTGATGCTGTGAGTTCTGACCAGGCTACCTCAATCTTTTTTTCGCCATTCTCCTCTATCCATATTTTCGCCACAGTGTTACCACGGTGAGATTTTTTGCTTCCGCATCGCACCACATGTACATGTCTTCTGTTCTCTTCTTTGTCAGCTGGGAACACGGAAAGTATGAACCGTAGTATCAATGCTAATTTGCCCATTTCTCAAGCTAGTTTTGCTTTGCAAAAGTACAATAAATTCTCATAGTATATTCCGAAAAAATCCAAAAAAGTGTTGAGATGTATGGTTGGAATGCTTAAGTGACAATTTCTGTTCAATAATTTGCAAATTTTGCTCGTTTTTTGTGGTACTCTGCCTAAAAGGATACCCAACAGAGTCACACACCTATCCTACATCGAACCTTCATCGAGTCATTCTGTGAAAAATTTTTGAGGTAGCCGTGAGATTGTTTTGGCTGCCTGGTGTATATTTCAAATTATTTTGTATTTTTGTATCGCCAATTTGGTGGACATTAATCCCACCCGTTGACGAAAATTTATTAGACATATTGAGCTTGACGCTCTTGTTCTCTTTAGGAAAAGTCTGGAAAACTAAACCTAACAGATGTGTGTGTTTAATCCAATGTTTTTATATACATTTGCACAAACAAAAAAAGCAATATTGTTGAACGACATTTGGTGATATGAAACATCTGATTTCAATCCTTTTTCTTGCCGCTTTTTTCTCGGCCTATGGTAGCGGAGTCAAGTTGACTTCGCTTACCGTTGAGATGCAGGACGGCAGCCAGCCTTTGGCTACCGCTGAACCTCGTTTCAGCTGGCAGTACGAGTCAGAAGAAAATAATGTGAGGCAGATAGAATACCGCATTGTTGTGGCAAGTAGCGAGGAAAATGCCCGTAATGGCATCGGTGACCTGTGGGACAGCAAAAGTGTGGCCTCGAACAGAATGCTCTACATTCCATACGAGGGCCGGAAGCTCAAAAGCCGCGATTGTTGCTGGTGGAAGGTTTATGCGATTGTTACATACGGAAACAAAGGGAAAAAGATGAGGCTTGAGAGCGATATCCGCTATTTCGAAATCAGTCTCCTATTGCCCGATGATTGGCACGCCCATTGGATTGGCCGTGATTTTGATGACGATAATGTGAATGGTCATACTGCTATTGCCGCCCGTTACCTGCGCAAGGAATTTGTCCTGAAGAAAAATATCAGCAAAGCCCTGCTTTATATTAGTGGTTTGGGCGTTTACAAGGCCTTTATTAACGGCAGGGAAGTGGCTCCTGACGAACTATTGAAACCCACCCTTTCGGACTATACGCGACGCATCTATTTCAATGCCTACGACGTGACAGATTTGCTCTATGGCGGTGACAATGCTGTGGGAGTTATGCTCGAAGGTGGCCGTTTTACCACCGTGCGCCACGACACCATCTATTTAGAGTGGTGCGGCATCAAGCACGCCGCGCATTATGGACTGCCTCAATTGCTGCTGCAACTGGAAGTGACATACGCCGATGGCACTACCGATACTGTCGTGAGTGGTGAAGGCTGGCGTATTACCAACCGTGGTTCTATTCGCAAATCCAATGAGTTTGATGGCGAGACCTTAGACAATGGTTTTGACTTGGGAACTTGGTCGTATCCAAACTACTACGACCAAAATAGTAATGAGTTTGAAGACCTTGTTGATATGGACATTTTTACTGCTCCCAACCATTACGATGACAATTGGCAGGATGTTGTGGTGGACTATGACCGCCAGAACATGTACAAGGAGGATATCTATAATCCGCGTCACCGTGTGGCTCGCGAATATCCCGTTGTCAGCCTTGAACGAGGCGGACGTCTGCCCGACGAATACCATCGACCCGATCCGATGTCGCTTCTTACGCCGCAACCCAATCCCAACATCAAGGCACAGGAGTATTTGACACCTATTGCACTCTTCCCAAAGGGCGATAAATGGATACTTGACATGGGACAGAATATGGTGGGGGTGTTGGAGGCGACAGCCCGTCAACCAAAGTCGGGCGATACCATAGTGCTTCGTTTTAGCGAGACACTCAATGCCGACAGTACGCTCTATGTGGATAATCTTCGTGATGCTGAGGTTACGGACCGGTTCATTATTTATGATAATGGGGAGAAGAGTCATGTGTATGCACTGGGTTGGCGATCCCAGTTTACCTACCATGGCTTTCGATATGTTGAGGTTACAGGTCTGCGTGTTGAACCTAAAATAGAAGATTTCAAAGGCATAGTTCTCTATGATGAGATGTCGATGACGGGCAGCTTCGAGACATCCGAAGAGGTTATCAACGCCGTTTATCGCAATGCCACCTGGGGTGTCAGGGGCAACTACCGCAGTATGCCTACCGACTGCCCCCAGCGTGACGAGCGCATGGGCTGGACCGGCGACCGCACTACAGGCTGTTATGGCGAGAGCTTTATCTTCGACAACCACCGCCTCTATGCCAAGTGGTTGCAAGACCTTGAGGACTGCCAGCTGGAAAATGGCTCACTCTCTGATGTCGCCCCTGCCTATTGGCGCAACTACACCGACAACATGACCTGGCCAGGGGCTTTCATTACGGTGGCCGACATGCTTTATACCCGTTTCGGCGACTTTCGGCCCATCCAGCAACATTATGACGCTATGCGCCTTTGGATGCTCCACATGAAGAAATACTACCTCAAGGACGGAATTCTTATCCGCGACACCTACGGCGACTGGTGCGTGCCACCCGAAAGCCCCGAGCTGATACATACGCGCGATACCAACCGGATGACCTGGCCCGCCAACCTCTCTACTCCTTTTTACTGTTATCTTGCCGGCAAGATGGCTCATTTTGCCGACTTGTTGGGCCGTGGCAATGATGCCGACTTCTTCCGCAATGAAATCTCCACAGTCACAGCGGCCTATAATGCCAAATATCTTGATGTTGCTACTGGCCGCTATGACCATAACACTGTTACGGCCAATATCCTGCCCCTTGCCTTCGGTATGGTGCCGAAAGGATTGGAGGAGAAAGTCTTTGCCAACATCATCGACAAAACAGTGAACGAATTTGACGGCCACGTCTCCACTGGAGTGGTGGGCATCCAGCAATTGATGCGTACGCTCACTGAGTATGGTCGTGGCGACTTGGCATTGAAGTTGGCCACCAATGACACCTATCCCAGCTGGGGCTACATGGTGCGCAACGGGGCTACCACCATCTGGGAACTCTGGAATGGCAATACCGCCGACCCAGCCATGAATTCGGGCAACCATGTGATGCTGCTCGGTGACCTTATCATTTGGGAATACGAGTATTTGGGCGGTATCCGGGCATTGGAGCCGGGCTACAGCAAGATACAGCTGAAACCATATCCTATCGAAGGACTTGAATATGTAAACTGTTCATACCAGTCTGTCAGCGGACTTATCCAAAGCAACTGGCAGCGTAAGGGCAAGCGTTTTGAATGGGACATCCTCATTCCCGCTAACACCACAGCTGAAATATGGCTTCCTACAACCAAGGGCTATAAGAAACAGATTTTGGGAAGCGGAAAGCATCATCTGAGCAGCCGCTTGTAGTCCATCAAGCTTGGTGTTTGCCATGATGCTGCGTGCGGGGGCAGGGCCGACGGTTGGGGCGTACGGGCTTGTGCGGCTGCACTTACCGTCGGCTTGATCTTTTGCACCCTTTTCCATCACAGGGAAAAGGGTGAAGGAAAAAGTCGGAAAAGATCTTTGCATACTTTCCATCTCTGGAAAGTATGAAGAAAAATGTGTATCTTTGCACATTTAAAATTAATACTGAAAAATGAGAAACGAAATACGAGCCGGTGGCTTCAGCATCCTGCCAACGGTGGTGAAAAACTTGTTGATAATCAACTGCTTGTTCTTTCTGGCAAAGATTGTTCTTGCTGGCAGGGTTGACTTGGATGCCCTCTTTGGCTTGCACTTTTATGCAGCCTCCGACTTCCATGTGTGGCAGATTATTACCTATATGTTCATGCATGGTGATTTCGGTCACCTGTTTTTCAACATGTTCGCCCTCTGGATGTTTGGTGCGGCTGTGGAGAATGCCTGGGGCGAGCAGCGCTTCTTGTGCTATTACCTGGCCACAGGTATCGGTGCCGGATTGGTGCATTACCTGATTATCTATTTCCAACTCCATCCTTCTTTGGTGTTGATTGACGCTTTTCTCGCCTCTCCTTCGGTAGATACTTTTAGCCAACTGACGAATGTGGCGCGGATCAACCAGGAGGCTATCGCCCAGAATTTGTTGTATCTGCAGGCTCATCCATCCGCGGTGACAGAGTTTGTGCCCCAAATAGAGGCCTTCCGCGATACTCTGCTGAATTCCTACAATATCATTGGCGCTTCCGGAGCGGTGTTCGGACTTCTGCTGGCTTTCGGTATGATGTTCCCCGATGCCGAGATTTATGTGTATTTCCTCCTGCCCATCAAGGCTAAGTGGTTTGTGGTGATTTACGGTGCTATTGAATTGATATATGGTGTGTTGGGTACTAACGACGGAGTGGCGCATTTCGCCCATTTGGGTGGTATGCTGGTGGGCTTCCTGCTCATTATGACATGGCGCAATCACGATCGCAACGACGGTTGGACTCAGCCTCGCAATCGCAACCGAAGAAGAATAAAGTTCGCTACCTCGTATGATGACGATGAGGAGGGGTACACCCGTCCGATGAGCGATGAGGATTATAATGCGAGAAAAGTCAATGAACAGAGACGTATAGACGAAATTTTGGACAAAATTTCCAAATCAGGTTATGATTCTCTGTCACGTGAGGAAAAAGATCTTCTTTTCAAGGCCTCAAAAAGATAGAATCCATCATGGCAAAGCGAAACCGATATCAAAAAAGCCAAAAGAAACATAAGCTTTCCATTGTGGGAAGGGTGCTGAAGTTGTTGCTGATTGTGGTGAACGCAGTAGTTGCTCTTTCTCTGCTCTTGGCTTTCTTGTCGGCTTATCTGCCGCCGTCGTTTAGCATGACAGCCAGTTATTGTGGTTTGGCATTCCCATATTTGTTGATGGCCAACCTGGGTTTTGTCGTGCTGTGGCTGTTTATCGATTATCGCTTCACGCTGGTCTCCTTGAGTATGGTTTTACTGAATATCAACAACATAGACCGTACTTTCCAGCTCCGTCCTACGGAAAAGCCGTCGGTATGCGCCAACTGTGTGAAGGTGATGAGCTACAATGCCAAGTTGTTCGGTCTGTATGACGAGGAAACCAAAACCATGCGTGACATCAAAAGAAACCAGGTGTATGCGCTTTTTGAGCGGGAACGTCCTGAAATTCTTTGTGTGCAGGAGTATTTCTACGATGGCAGCGGCAAACTGAAATTCCCCACCACCGATACCATCATGCAAATTTTGCATCTGGATAATCTGAAACGTAATTGCTATCAGTATTTCCCAGTGAATAATAAAGCCAAGGATTATCACTATGGCATGGTTATTTTCAGCCGCTACAGAATCCTGAATGGCGACTGTGTTTACACCAACGACAGCTCTACCAATGCTGCGGTGTTTGTGGATGTGAAGTTCAAGTCCGATACGCTGAGAATTTACAATGTTCATTTGGCTTCCATGCACATGGATGCAGAGGATTATGCTATGGGTAAGGAAATTGCTTCCCGCGGGATGGATGATCCGAATCTGGACAAGAAAGCGAAATTGTTGTCCAAGAAAGTGGAAAAGGCATTCCTCGAAAGACAGGAGCAGGCCCGTGCTTTGCGTGCCCATATCGACAGCTGCCATTATCCGATTATCGTTTGCGGCGATTTCAATGATTCCCCTGTGTCGTATGCTTATCATAAGGTGGGGCATGGACTGAAGGATGCGTTCCGCGCAAGTGGGGGAGGACGAGGAAAAACCTATAATGGCGAGGCTTTCCCCTCGTTCCGCATCGATTATATTTTCCACGATGATAGATTTAAGAGTTTCGGTTATACCACATACGATTCGTTGAAGGTTTCCGATCACTTCCCGATATGGACGAATATCTCTCTGCTGAAATGAAAAAACTGAGCCTTTTTCTGCTGCTTTCTTTGTTGTTTTCATGTTCCCGCATGAACATGGTTGAGCTGTCAGGAGAACTGGAGCATGGCAATGGTAGGATGCTACATCTCTCAGTGCTTACCGCTGAGGGTTTGCAGCCGGTTGACTCAGCTGTGGTGCGGCATAATTCCTTCCGTTTCAAGTTGAATTCCCATAAGTTGAAATGGCTGGCGACGGGAGAGCCTGTTTTCTTGCAACTGTCGTTTACCTCTGATAATGGATTTACAACCTTGGCCCGTGGAGGTGAAAAAGTGCACTTCAAAGCGGATGCCAATCGGTTAGTGTCGTCATACTACGTGAGCGGCTCGAAAGATGCCCAACTGATGTGGGAACTGGACAGTGCCTTGGCCTCGTTCGTCCGTTGCACGGATACTCTTCTACAGGTATACCATTATTATATGGATGTTGATAGCGTGCGCAGTGCGGTGGAACAACGTTATAATAAGGAGGTGGAGGTTCATCGGCAGTATTTGCGGGGCTTTATCCAATCTCATCCGCAGTCATTCAGTACCATGATTGCTTTTTACCAAGGCTATAATAATTTGCATTTTTTTGATGAAGCAGCGGATGCGGATTTGCTACACTCGCTGACAGATTCGCTGGTAAAATATTATCCTAATAGCCAGTATGTGAGATGGTTGCAATCAAGAACCAGATAGGTTTGTAGAGACGTTTCCTGAAACGTCTCCATATATTTGCAGAAATAATTTCATCATTTGGTGAAATTATCAGGATATTTATGTAACTTTGCACACGGAAAATATTAATTACAAAACAATATAATTATGAAGCATTTGATTTTAGCTATCAATCCCGGTTCAACTTCTACCAAAATCGCTGTTTTCGACCAGATGCAGCAGGTGTTCCTGAAAAATATCAAGCATACCACCGAACAGCTTTCCGTGTTTGGCTCTATCGCCGATCAGTATGATTTCAGAAAGAATACCATTCTGGATGAATTGAAAAACAACAATATCAATCTGGATGAAATCGCAGTGGTGATGGGCCGTGGTGGTTTGGTAAAACCTTTGACCTCAGGTGTTTATCGTGTCAATGATTTGATGAAGAAACACTTGCGTGAAGGATATAACGGTCAGCATGCCTGCAACCTGGGAGGTTTGATTGCCGACAGTATAGCCAAATCTATCGGTCTGGAGGAAGCTTATATCGCTGACCCGGTGGTGGTGGACGAGTTCGAGGAAGTGGCCCGTATTTCCGGTCACCCCAAATTCGAGAGATTGTCCATTTTCCACGCTTTGAACCAGAAGGCCATTTCCAGAATGTATGCCAATGACAATGGTAAGAAGTATGAAGAGCTGAACCTGATTGTGGCTCACATGGGAGGTGGTGTCAGCGTGGGTGCCCACAAAGAAGGCCGTGTGATAGATGTGAACCAGGCTCTTGATGGTGAAGGCCCGTTCTCTCCCGAGCGTTCTGGAACCCTCCCGATGAACCAGATAATCGATGTTTGCTTCAGCGGCAAATATACCTACGAAGAAGTGAAGAAGATGATTGTGGGACAAGGCGGTTATGTAGCTTATTTCGGTGTTAACGATGCATACGCTATCGAAAAGGCCGCACTGGAAGGCGACAAGAAAGCCGACTTGCTGGAAGAAGCTATGGCTTATCAGGTGGCCAAGTATATCGGCGAAGCCGCTGTGGTGCTGAAAGGCAAAGTGGATGCGATCATCCTGACTGGCGGTATCGCTTACGGTGTGCCCGTGGTGAACCGTATCAAGAAATACATCTCCTGGATTGCCCCGGTGGCTGTTTATCCTGGCGAAGATGAGATGAAGGCTTTGGCCATGAACGCCAATATGATTCTGGATGGCGAAATCCAGGTGAAAGAATACGCATAGTGAGACTCGCGGTTTATAGTCGCTATAATGAGGATAACGACACCCTCCTGTTTATTCGGGAGGTTCTGACAACGTTGGTGTCGTGCGGCTGCGAATTGCTGCTGCACCGGCATTGTGAGAATTTGCCGAGCAAGGGGGCGTCGTTTCCTTTCTTTGAACGCCACGAGGACCTGGCCGCATGCGGACCCGTGGATTTTCTCCTTTCTTTCGGAGGAGATGGAACTTTTATTGATGCGGCCAATCTTGTCGGTGACTTGAAAATCCCCCTCTTGGGTATCAACACAGGCAGAGTGGGTTTTTTGACTGCTATCAACAGGAATAACTATCAACATTGTTTCCAAAAGTTACTTCAAGGGCAGTATGTGATTGAAAACCGTTCGCTCTTGCATCTGGATTGCACAGGACCGCTGGATATCGACTGCGACTTTGCTTTGAACGATATTACGGTTCGCACTTCTGATGAAAATTCCATTAATGCCATTAAGGTATGGGTGGGGAAGAAGCCGGTCAACACCTACTGGGGTGATGGTCTGATTATCGCCACGCCGACGGGTTCCACGGCGTATTCACTGAGTTGCGGAGGACCCATCATTGTGCCCGATGCCAACGTGAATGTGCTGACGCCCATTGCCTCGCATACATTGGCTGTAAGGCCTATGGTCATTTCCGCCGATGAGGATATCCGTATCGTGGTGGAAAGCCGGAACAATACCTTCTCGTTGGCTCTTGACTCCCGCCGTGTGGTGGTGGAGAATCCCGTGGAACTGCATATTTCCAAAGAGAAATTCCAAATCAAAACCGTGCTGTTCGAGGACACCGACTTTTACCGCACCATCCGCGAGAAACTGCTCTGGGGGATTGATAAGCGGAATCTCGGGTGAGTTTTTTTCGTTAAGGCGTGAAGGCGTTAAGACATGCACTGCGTGCATTCGTTAAGGCGTTAATGTAATTATCGTCTTAACGAGCGAACGAAGTGAGCGTCTCCACGTCTTCACGCCTCTACGTCTCCACGAAAAATCATTCCAAAAACTTATTTTAAAATATTCCTTGCGCATATCAATATATTTTGTATATTTGCAAGCTAAAATTTTACTATGGTGAATAAATCTAAATTATTAATAATCAAATAAATAAAACAATGCGTAACAAAGGTTTAATTCTGTTTTTTACAATACTTCTTGCATTAGTGTGCGTGTATTGTTTGTCATTCTCCTTCGTAACATGGCGTGTGGGACAGAAAGCCAAGGCTTTTGCCAATGATCCTGCTGCTATCGAAGAAGTGAAAAAAGCCGCTAACGGTGACGTGATGCGCGAGAATTACCTGGTTGACTCTTTGTTGTCCAGCAGAGAACAGTATTTCCTCTCCAACATGAATGACTCTGTCATTTATCTCGGAAATACTTACAAAGACTGCAAGTACAAAGAAATTAACCTGGGTTTGGACTTGAAGGGTGGTATGAACGTAACCCTCGAAATCTCTATTCCTGATGTGGTTCATAGCTTGGCCGTCAATACCGAAGACCAGTTGTTTACCAACACCTTCGAGGAGGCTAACGCCAAGTATGTGGCTGATGGTGGTGATTTCATCGACATTTTCGTGAATACGTTCAACCAGGAGAAAACCGCTCTCGGTTTGGAGAACGCCAATCTTCGTACTTATTTCGGAGAGCGTGCCGGTATCAAGAATGCCAGCGATGCACAGATTGTTGAATTCATCAAAACAGAGTCCAGCGAAATCGTTGACCGTACTTTCAAAATCCTCCGTACCCGTATCGACCGCTTTGGTGTGGCCCAGCCGAACCTCCAGCGTCTGCAGGGTGGCCGTATCCTCGTGGAACTTCCTGGTATCAAGGAACCCGAGCGTGTGACCGACCTGTTGAAGAGCACTGCTAAATTGGAGTTCTGGGAAGTGTATAACGACCCAGTGAACGGCAAGTCCATCCAGCAGCGTTTCTACGAAGCTGATGCTCAGCTTGCTAAGGAAATCAAGTCTAAAGAAACCGCGGCTGAACAATTGGCTGCCGCTACGCAAACTGCAGAGACTGCCGAAGCAGATACCACTGTGGCAGAGACAAGTTCTTTGGAAGCTCAGTTGGGTGTTGCTGAAGAAGAGGATGAGGATGAAGACGAAGAAATCGACACCCGCATGGGTGCTATCATGAGCAAGGCTGTGGCCGGTACCGATGGTTTGGTAATTGGTTACTTTAAAGAAGCTGATGTAAAGGCTATCGATGCTATGCTTCCCGACTTGCAGCGTATTTTGGGTGACAAGAGCGCTGTGTTCTACTGGGGTTCCGCTGAAAAGCGCTTCAACAACGCTATGCCGTTGGTTCCTCTGAAAAAGAACAATGACCGTGTAGGTCCGAAGTTGAGTTCCGAGACTATCGGCGGTGCCCGCGTGGTGCGTTCCGCCCGTCAGGATGTGGACCAGAACAACCGCGTGGTGGTGACCATGTCAATGGAAGACCAGGCCGCCGACGAATGGCGTAAGATAACCCGCGCTGCCGTAGATAATAAATCTAAGGTAACCTGCATTGCTATCGTGTTGGATAACTTCGTATATTCTTATCCGAGCATCCGTAGTGAGATTCCGAATGGTAACTCTGAAATCTCTGGTAATTTCACCATCGATGAGGCTAAGGACTTGGCAACCGTGTTGAATTCCGGTAACCTCGAAGCCCAGGTGAATATCGTACAGTCCGAAGTGGTTGGTCCTACCTTGGGTAAGGAATCTATCCGTTCAGGTTTGCTGTCTTTCGTACTGGCATTCGTACTCGTATTGATTTATATGATTCTCTATTATAACCGCGCTGGTTGGGTGGCCGATATCGCTTTGTTCACCAACGTGTTCTTCATCATGGGTGTGCTCGCTTCTCTGGGCGCTGTGTTGACCCTGCCTGGTATCGCTGGTTTGGTGTTGACTTTGGGTATGGCTGTGGATGCCAACGTGTTGATTTTCGAGCGTGTCCGTGAGGAAATGCGCGCTGGCAAGGGCAGCAGAGTGGCCGTTGAGGAAGGTTATAAGAACGCATACTCCGCTATCATCGACGGTAACGTTACTACCTTGATTACCGCTATCATCCTTTATATCTTCGGTTCAGGTCCTGTTCAGGGTTTTGCTACTACGCTGGCAATCGGTATTCTGTCCTCTCTGTTCACCGCTATCTTTGTCGCCCGTCTGATTTTCGAAAGACGCTTGGCTAAGGGTAAAGAAATCACTTTCGGTAACAAATATACGATGGATACTTTCAGAAATGCTCATTTCGATTTCTTGAAAGTGAGAAAAATTTGCTACGCTATCTCAGGTACTTTGATTGTTATCTCCTTGATTTCATTCTGTACTTTGAAATTACAGCCGGGTATCGACTTCACCGGTGGTAGAAACTATGTGGTTCGCTTCGACCAGGAAGTGAAAACCAATGAGGTTCGTGCCGCTGTGGCAGAGGAATTCGGTGGTAATCCCGAAGTGAAGACCTTTGGTGGTAATGACCAGGTTCGTATCACTACCAACTATAAGATCGACAGCAACGATCCTGCCGTGGATAAAGAATGTGAGAAGAAATTGTACAACGCTTTGAAGGGTTTCTATCAGAAAACTTCTATCACAGAGTCTGAATTTACCCAGCAGGTTGATCCTCGTGGTATCCAGAGCTCTCAGAAAGTTCAGCCTACCATCGCAAGCGAATTACTGTGGGATGCTATTTGGGCTGTTTTGGTTTCCCTCGTGCTGATTTTCATCTACATCGCTATCCGTTTCAAGAACTGGCAGTTCGGTATGGGTGGTGTGATCGCTTTGGTTCACGACTCCTTGCTGACCATCGGTTTGTTCTCCTTGTTCTACAAGGTGATGCCATTCTCCATGGAGATTGACCAGTCCTTCATCGCTGCTATCCTGACGGTAATCGGTTACTCTATCAATAACGTCGTAATCATCTTCGACCGTGTTCGTGAGAACTTGGCACTGTACCCGAAACGTGATAACTATGACAACTTCAACGCCGCTATCAACAGCACTTTGGGCCGTACGGTGAACACTGGTGGTACCACCCTCGTGGTGTTGCTCGCTATCTTCATCTTCGGTGGTGAGGTGATCCGCGGTTTCGTCTTCGCAATGTTCGCCGGTATCTTGATTGGTACTTATTCAGGTATCTTCGTTTCCAACCCCTTGGCTTACGATATGCTGAAGTCAAAGAAGAATGTAAACAGGGCGAAAGTTGAGTTGAAATAAAAAATGAAAAAAATAATTGAGAAGACGCTTGTTTTCTCAATTATTTTTTTTAATTTAGCACCCTCAAATTTGAAAAGTGTAATTTTATGAAAATATTCAGGTCATTCGTTGTTTTCTTGGCGGTTGTTTTCATGACTGTAGGGGCTTTGAAGGCTCAGACTTTACGTGATGCCGACAATGATTTTAGAAACTGCAAGTACGAAAAAGCACTTGAGGAATATAAGAAAGGTATCAAGAAAATCAGCAAAAATCGTGTTGAGGTTCAGCGAGTAACTTTCCAAATCGCCGAGTGTTATCGTATCATGGGTGACTTGAAAAAGGCCGAACAGCAGTATTTGCGTCTGGAAAAGAAGAATTATCAGAAGGATAATCCGATCATTCTTTTCCACTTGGGAAGCATCTACAATCTCAGGGGCGAATACGATATGGCACTGAAATATTACAATAATTACAAAAAACGCGCTCCAGAAGATACCCGTGTTGATGTGCGTATTGAGGGTTGCCAAAAATCCAAAACCTGGTCTGAAAATCCCACCCGCTATGAGGTGGAAAACTTGAAAAAATTCAACACTAAGCAGGATGAGTGGGCTATTAGATGGGGTAATCCTGAAAAACAGAACCAGCTGATTTTTACCTCCAACCGTGAGGGCTCTACTGGAAAAGGTACTGACCAGTGGACTGGTTCTTCGTTTTCAGATATTTATAAATCGGATAAACCGAAGAGCAAAAATACCGAATGGCCGGGTGAGTGGTCTCCCATCACTCCGATGGATGAAGGCGAGACATTGAATTCCGGAGTTAACGAGGGCGAGGCTTCCGCTAACAAGAAGGGTACAGCACTTTATTTGACCAAATGTCCTCAGGATAAAAAAGTGGTCTATGGTTGCTATATCTATGTTTCCCAGAAAAAAGGAAAATCGTGGGGCGAGCCGGAAAAAGTGGTGCTCGGTCCGGATTCATTCAACTATGTGCATCCTTTCATCATGCCTGACGAGCTGACCATCTATTTTGCGTCCAACCGTCCCGGTGGATTGGGTGGTTATGACATCTATAAGGCTACCCGTGCAAAGAAATCAGCTAAATTCAGCAATATTACCAATTTGGGTCCCAATGTGAATACTCCCGGACAAGAGGTGTTCCCGTCCATGCGTGGTGAAAATGAATTGTATTTTTCTTCAGATGGACATCCAGGTATGGGTGGTCTCGATATCTTCGTTTCAGAGTTGAAAGACGGTCAGTTCCAGCCTGCTGAGAACATGATGGTGCCCATCAATTCCTGCTGGGATGAAATCGGTATGATTTTCGATGATAACGAATCTTTGGATCCCAAATCAAAATCTCCTTACCTCGCTAAGGGTTATTTCTCCTCTAACCGTCCCGGTGGACGTGGTGGCGACGATATCTATTATTTCGTGCTCCGTCCGTTGGTTTATACCCTCGCCGGTTATGTGAAGGATGCAGTGACCTTGCAGTATATCGATGGGGCTGAAGTGGAAATCATCGGTTCAGATGGTACTTCCTATAAGACCACCACTGATGTGAAAGGTTATTATTTCTTTGATAAGACCAAGATTTTGGGTAATACCACTTACAATATGCGTGTGACTAAGCCTAAATATTGGGAAGAGAATAATACCGCTACGCAGACTACTATCGGTTTGAGTGAGAATACTGACCTGAAACAGGACTTTGTGCTTGACCCGATTCCAACCGAACCGATTGTGCTGCCGGAAATTCTGTACGATTTGGCAAAATGGGATTTGAAACCTCAGTATAAGGACTCTCTGATGTACTTGTACGATATTATGGTGAAGAACCCGACCTTGGTGGTTGAGTTGAGATCTCATACCGACTACCGTGACTCTGATGAAAAGAATGAGATTCTGTCACAGAACCGTGCCCAGACTTGCGTTGACTTCCTTGTCAATGAGAAAGGTATCGCTCCTGGACGTATTGTGGCCAAGGGTTATGGTGAATATAGTCCTCGTAAATTTGAAAAAGATTATACCTATACTTACCAGGGTAAGCAATACTATTATCCAAAAGGAACGGTGTTGACAGAGGAATATATTCTCTCATTACCAAAGGCTGAGCAGGAAGCTGCTAACGCTTTGAACCGTCGTACCGAGTTCATCGTATTGCGCACCGACTATGTGCCGTCAAGCGATGAAATCGCCGCTGCTCATGGAACCAGCTCTTCTATCGCTGTGGTGCAGCGTCGTACAGTGCCTGTGACGATTACGGATAACAAAGTGGAGGGTAGTTGTATTGCCAACAATAAGTCTTTCAAGTTCCAGATTGGTGAGAATTCCGATGAGGTGGCCATCAGCTATACCTTGGCTTCCCGTTTGCTGAAAGAAATGATTATCAAGGCTAACGATTTCGAGGATGTGGAAACCGCTATCAACAAGGAAGATGGTTCTATCACTGAAAATGCTATTCTGTATCTCGAAGAGTTGCGTGTGGGTGATGACTATGACGAAAACGTGAAGGTCATCGTGAAGAAGGGTCTTCCCACAGATTTTGTCATCGGTGACGCTTACATCACTGACGCTTGGGGCAAATACACCATCGATAAAGAAAAGAACATGATTGTTTACGACAAATAAACATAAAATCAAATAATCAAAAAAAAGGCTTGCATCCGCGAGCCTTTTTTTTTGCTAATTAACGAATTTGCTAATTAACGAATTTGCCAATTTGCTAATTTGCTAATTGCCTCAATTCCGTTCTTCAATCGGATAACGGTTTCCTCCACCCCCAGAATGTCAATGATTTCAAACAAATCCGGACCTTTGGCATCTCCTACCAGGGTCAGACGGAAGCTGTTCATGATTTGACCCATATTCAACTCATTGCCTCGGATGTAATCCATCACTTTGTCATGAGCGACAGCCTTGTCAAACGGTACTGTTGAGGTCAGTAATTCGGCAATGTGCATCAGATGTTCTGCAGTGCCTTCTTTCCATCTCTTTTTGATAACCTGCTCATTGTATTCGGTAGGTCTCTCGAAGAAATAGTAGCTCTGTGACCATAAATCGTTGATAAAATACAGTCTTTCCTTGATCAATGCCACTACACGGATAATTTTGTCCATGTCCGCATCAAGTCCTTTGCCCTGCAAGGTTGATTTAAGGCTCTCTGCGAGCTTTTCATTGGGATAGGCTTGCAGGTAATGGTGGTTGAACCATTTGGCCTTCTCGAGGTCAAATTTGGCGCCAGCTTTGCTGATCTTTTCCAGAGAGAACAGTTGGATCAGCTCATCCATGGACATGACCTCTTGGTCGTTGCCTGGATTCCAACCCAACAATGCCAGCATGTTGATGACGGCTTCGGGCAGATAGCCAGATTCGCGGTAGCCTGAAGAAATTTCTCCGCTTTTGGGATCCTTCCATTGCAGCGGAAATACCGGGAAACCCAAACGGTCTCCGTCGCGCTTGCTCAGCTTGCCGTTGCCATCGGGTTTGAGCAGCAGGGGTAGATGGGCGAAACGGGGAGCTTCCCAGCCAAAAGCCTTGTACAACATAACGTGCAGGGGAGCGGAGGGTAGCCATTCCTCGCCACGAATTACGTGGGTAATCTCCATCAAATGGTCATCCACAATGTTGGCCAAATGGTAGGTGGGCATCCCGTCTGATTTGTACAAAACTTTGTCATCCAGTATATTGGAGTTGATTCTGACCTCGCCTCTGATGATGTCGTTCACTAGTATTTCCGTATCTGGCGTATGCTTGAAACGAATCACGTAAGCATCTCCGTTAGCCAAACGCTGTGCAACTTCTTCTGCGCTGAGTGTCAGTGAATTAGTCATGTTCTCACGGGTGCGCCAGTCATATTGGAAGTTTTTCTTCTCGGCTTCGTATTCTTTGCGTTTCTGCTCCAAAGCTTCCGGTGTGTCAAAAGCGTAATAAGCCCAGCCATTGGCAATCAGCTGATCGGCGTACTGCTTGTACATGGGCTTGCGCTCAGATTGTTTGTAGGGACCATAATTTCCGCCTATACCAACGCCTTCGTCAAATTTGACGCCTAACCATTGGAAGGCTTCGATAATGTATTCTTCAGCACCTTCCACGAAACGGGTCTGGTCAGTGTCTTCGATTCTTAAAATCATGGTGCCACCGTTTTGTTTGGCGAACAGGTAGTTGTATAATGCGGTTCTCACTCCACCGATGTGAAGCGGTCCTGTGGGACTGGGAGCAAAGCGTACTCTTGGTTTCATTTTTTTGTAATTTATTGAATATGAATATTTTCTTTTTGGATTTCAATGGGCTCTTTTTTCAAAGCCTGGCGCAATTCTTTGGAGGCTTTCTTGTTCTGGATACCTCTCACCATGGCCTTGATCATACCACCTAACTGTATGCTGCCACCAATGCTTACCCCGCCAATGGCTGCCCATTTGCAAACTTCTTTTTTCGTGTTCAATTTTTTGGCATCCTCTTCGTTGAGCGTTGAGGAGGTTTCGTCATACTGTTTTTTGTAATCCTTGTACAACACGTAAGATGCAATGGCTCCTCCGTAGAAAACAAGTGATAGTGCCATACATGTTGCACCTTCCTTTCCCTGTGTGGCAATCAAAGTGCCCAAACCCGGGAAAAGACCGTAGAAAAAGGCCTCTCCACCAACAGTCTTATATTTGGTCAGACTGATATCTTGGAAGTCTTTTTTGTTGCATGTTTTGTATTTGGTCATGAAATGGTAGGTGCCATAGTGCATTTTGGGGTCGCTGGTCAGTTTGTCTTCTATCATAGGACTGATAAGATGACTGGATTTGTTGACAAGCCCCTTTCGCTTTTTGACAATGGTCTGGGGGTAACTTTCCCATCCTAAATCTATGTTGACAGTGGTGGCCGAACGTATGGGTATCTCCTCCCGGAAGCTGGGTTGTAAGGAAGGGTGGCCTAAGAGGTTTGACATGCGGGCCTGCAAAACAGGAAGATTCTTCTCAACCGACATCGTGTTGAAATTGATAATGTTATAAAACGATTGGTTGATTCCCAGCGTGTCGAATATGATGGAGAAATTCATAAAAAGAGTACCTTTGTTGGTATTGTCCACCAAATGGTTTAACTCGTCCTCAAGGGCATTCTGGAAGTCGGAGAAATTTTGGGGATTGCTTTCTCTGTACTCGTAGGTGACCTGCCCGCGCTGTTGAAGAATATCTATTTTTCTGTTGATGCCGGCTATCTGATCATTGGCATGTTGGTTGTTGAGATCTTCTTTCAACACTTTGGCATACATTTCTTTAGCGCCTTCATAATCACCGGCGTTGTAAAGTCTATTTCCTTCTTCAGTATAGTTCTTGATTTTTTGTTCCTTGTATTGTTTTTTGATGTTTCCTAGTTTGGTGTCCACCCTCCCCATATATTCCGGGAGCAGATCATATACTTCTTCCAGTAGCTGGATGGCTTCGGGATAGGAGCCCGTCTGCGCCAATGAGTCGGCTAAAGCCATGTTTTGGAGAATGCTTTGTTCTTTGATTTGTCTGGCGATATTCTGCTGCTCTTGTTGGGTTTTGCTGTCGGAGATCAGTTGCTGAAGATTGGTGGGATTGTAAACTTGAATTAGAAATTGTCCGTTCCCCTTTTTCTCTTCGGGAAAAACGATGCGGTGGCCTTCGTTAAAGTCGAAAGTCAATTGGGTCGCAGGCTTCTTTATTGCTCCTTTGTCAAAACTGAGGGCAGAATTACTCGTGTCAATAGTCAGCTTGTCATCGTTTTCATCGTACTGCTCCATGTAAATTTCTTTGCATTCTTTCAACAATTTGTTGGCACATGAGGCGGTGGTGTTGTATTCCACGAAATTGTAAAAACCTTCTTTGTAAAAGGCATTGACATAAATGTCGTTAAAACCCTGCGAGAATTGCCAGTTGCATAAGCTAAGCTGCAAGGTGTCGTTTTCCCATACAAAAGACGCGTTGTTTTCGCTGGAAACCATAAAAAAACGCTGACGACCCATCATTTGTCCCATGGAAAATACATCTCCATGGTATAGTTCGTATAGTTGGGCATGAGTGAGACATCCGTCAACAGTCTGATTCTGACCCGAAACTTGCAAAGTAACGGACCCTATCAGCAGGAGGATAATTGCTCTCAGATGTCTCATTTTCATTGTTTTACACTTGTTTTTTTAAGAATGCCAGTTAGGTCCTCAAAAAGTTTGCAAAATTACCAAATTTTTTGGTATCTTTGCCTTCCTTTTTTCAAACTTGTATATATGAAAAATTATGCAGCATTGATTTCCGAAGAATTGGGGTTGACGGAATTACAGGTGAAAAATACCCTTGATTTGTTGGAATCAGGAGCCACGATTCCTTTTGTGGCGCGTTATCGTAAGGAAGTAACTGACAGTATGGACGAAGTGCAGATTGCCGCTGTCCGTGATTTGCATGCCAAATGGGTGGAACTGGACAAACGTCGCGCCGCTATTTTGGACTCCATCAAGGAACAGGGCAAACTGACGCCTGAATTGGAAGAAAAGATAAACAATGCGTTAAAGATGAGTGAGTTGGAGGACTTGTATCTGCCGTATCGTCCCAAACGTAAAACGAAAGCATCCGTGGCCATAGAGAAGGGGCTGGAACCCTTGGCGAAAATTATTATGCGTCAAGGTCCCATAGATTTGAAGGAAACTGCTGCCAAGTTTGTGAATCTGGACAAAGGCGTGCGAACCACCGATGAGGCTTTGGCGGGTGCGCGTGATATCATGGCCGAATGGATTAGCGAGAATATCCATATCCGTGAGTCGCTCCGCAATAGTTTCAAAACATATTCGGTTATTACCTCCAAGGTGGTGAAAGGAAAGGAAGAAGAGGGAGAGAAGTATGCCATTTATTTTAATGCCTCCGAGAAACTGGCAAAGGCGCCGTCTCATCGCATTCTGGCCATGTTGCGTGGTGAGGAAGAGGGCTTCCTGCGTTTGTATATTGCTCCCGACGAGGAGCGTGCCTTGAACATGATGGAACGCTACTATCTGCGTGCCGATAACGACTGTTCCAAGCAGGTGTCGATGGCGATTGCGGATGCGTATAAACGCTTGCTGCAACCTCAGATGGAGACGGAAATGCGTAAGTTATACAAGGAAAAAGCCGATACAGAAGCTATCAAGGTGTTTGTGACCAATCTGCGCCAGCTGCTGATGGCTCCGCCTCTGGGACAAAAGACAGTGCTGGCTCTCGACCCAGGTTTCCGTACGGGCTGCAAATTGGTGATTCTGGACAAACAGGGCAAGCTGCTGCATAATGAAACTATCTATCCGCATCCGCCGCATGCCCAGTATAAGTTGGCTTCTGATAAGCTGAAACGCTTGGTATTGCAGTATAAAGTGGATGCCATCGCTATCGGCAACGGCACGGCAGGACGTGAAACGGAGAATTTTGTCCGCCATATTCCTTTTGAGCGTGATGTGATGGCGGTGGTGGTGAATGAAAGCGGGGCTTCAGTGTATTCGGCTTCGGAGGTGGCGCGCGAGGAGTTCCCCGATTACGATGTGACGGTGCGAGGCGCTGTGTCCATTGGTCGCCGATTAATGGATCCTTTGGCCGAATTGGTGAAAATCGATCCGAAATCCATTGGGGTGGGGCAGTACCAGCATGATGTGAACCAAAGCCGCTTGCAGGAAAGCTTGCAGGAAACCGTGGAGAGCTGCGTGAACAAAGTGGGTGTGGAGGTGAATACGGCCAGCAAAGAACTGTTGTCATACGTTTCCGGTGTGGGGCCGGCTTTGGCGAAAAATATCGTGGATTACCGCAATGAGAACGGGCCTTTCCCGCATCGCAATGCTTTGAAATCAGTGCCTCGCTTCGGGGCCAAGGCTTTTGAACAGGCCGCCGGATTTTTGCGTATTCGTGATGCCGAAAATCCATTGGATGCCAGTGCTGTCCATCCGGAGAGTTATGTGGTGGTCAACGCGATGGCGAAGAAATCAGGCTGTACTGTAGCCGATTTGATGGCGAATGCAGAGCTGCGTAAGCAAGTCAATCTGAAGGAATTCGTGACCGATAAGGTGGGTATGCCTACCTTGACCGATATCATGCAGGAACTGGACAAGCCAGGCCGTGACCCGCGCCAGGATTACGAGGTGTTTGAGTTCGACAAATCGGTGACTTCTATCAACGATCTGAAAGAGGGAATGGTGCTGCCAGGCATTGTGACCAATATCACCAATTTTGGCTGTTTTGTGGATATCGGCGTGCATCAGGATGGCTTGGTGCATGTGAGCCGCCTCGCCAACAAATTCGTCAAAGACCCCAACGAGGTAGTGAAACTGAATCAGAAAGTAATGGTAAAAGTGATAGGTGTAGAGATAGATCGAAAACGCATAACGCTCTCTATGAAAGATGTATAGAAACAATTACCACACGCTCTAATTATCACATTAATTTTATTTGCTAATTTACTAATTAACTAATTTGCTAATTTGCTTTTCGCCAGCCGGATAAGTTCCTCGTCAATATTGAAGATTTCCGCAATGCTGATGGCTTCCATCGGCACATCGTCTTGTGTGGTTTCCACCAACTGGTAGTCCATGTAGCGGTTGATGTTCTCCGGCGTGATATTCTTTTCGTTGTTTTTGATTTTCAAACCTTTGACTCGAAGTCTGCGGCAGTCAGACTGCAAACCACCATAATGCGTGGTAATCAAGGCATCCGTATGGTATTGTTGCATAATCTGGATAAAACTGGAAACCAGTGCCTTGCCCTCTTCGGGATTGGTGGTACGGGCTAATTCATCTACTAAAGCCAGTATCTGCTGTCCTTCTTTGACGGCTTTGATAATCTTGTCGATGTTGAGGATTTCAACAGCAAAAGAAGATAATCCGTTCATCTCTGACTGCTGGTCGCCGATGCTGAACAGAATATCGTCCACCAAGGCGATTTCAGCGGAGGCGGCGGGCACGAAAAAGCCGAATTGGCACATGGTTTGCGCCAGTCCAATGGTTTTGAGCAGCACGGTCTTGCCCGACATGTTAGCACCAGTAATGAGTGTAGGTTCGTGCTTCAGTTCAATATCGATGGCCTGGAAATTGCCCGTGGAATGTTTGACCAGCGGATTGAAAAGTCCAGTAAAGCGGCTGTTCCCCTCCATATTGCTGGATTTGCTTGGTTCACTTTGAGCGCTATTCTCTTCGGCAGAGCACGAGCAACAGCAGGTAGTTTTGCCCTTATCCTCAACGATGGTGGGTTTGCACAGCTGCCATTTGCGAATCTGTTCGGCATGGGCCAGCAGCAGGTCCAAGTAGCCGATTTGGTCCAGATTCTGCTGGATCTGCAGGGCTTTCATGGATAATCTTTTGCTTAGAGCCGTGCGGATTTTGTCCTCCATCTGCGACTCTTCCCATTTCAGTTTTTCAATCTCCTCCTCATCGGTGCTTTGGTCAATTTTCTGGCGGATCTCAGCCAGTTCAGGTTTGTAAGAGGAATAGATATGGAATTGTGGCAGTCTGTTTTTGTCGGGGTCCAGCGTATCAATCACCAAGGTTAAATCATGGAAGGGAATCCAGTCGAAACCATTGTCCATCAGTAGTTTGGATACTTTGTCTGAAATGAGGCTGAATTTCTTGACCTCAAACAGTTGGATGTCGTCCAGCACATTGCCGTCAATCAAGTTGACTACCGACTGGCTGATATCGTTCACATGGCATAGTTGTTCAATCAGCTGCGCCATCACCGCGGTGTTGTGATGTTTTTCCGCAAACTGGCACATGGCTTCCTGGATATCCAATTCCATTCTCAGTTCGAAAGGATTGGTGAGGAATTGTCTGTGTAGCAGTTTTTTGCGACCTACCGCCGAAGCGAATTGCAATTCGTCGGTCATGAATTTGAAAGCGCTCTGCTGTTCTATATGTTGTTTGATGTTAGCCATGATTTCTTTTGATTTTCAAAATGCAAAGGTAGTGAAAATTTGCTAATTAACTAATTTGCTAATTGACACCATCATTTTCACTCCCGTCTCAATGATTTCGTCAGGGAAGTCGAAGTCTTGGTGGTGGAGTGGGGGTGTGTTGGTGCCGCTGCCCAAGCCGAAGAGGGCACCGGGGTAGTGCTGGGTGAGCAGGCCGAAGTCCTCGCCCCAAGTGAAAGGCACATCCTTTTCGATGTAGGTCAATTCGTTTTCGGCGGCTGCTTGTTGTACGATGTCAACAGCCTCTGCCGAGTTTTGGCCGCCTGCGAAATATTCTAACCAGCGTATTTCGTGGCTGAGTCCTGGTGTTTTGGCGACTTCTGTGCGGACGATGCGTTCGGTGTCGCTTTTCAAACCTTGCAATAAAGTTTCGCTTTTGGCTCGCATGGTGAAGCGGAGCACGCCATGTCCTGCGGATACACCGTAGGCCGTTTCCCCAATGTGCGATTCCACCAGTGTGACTATCTGATAGTTGTCGTCGGTCAGTCTCGGGTGGTTGAGTGCCAGCAGCTGTTCGGTGATGCTTGTGGCGGCGCGGAAAGGAGAGATGCCTTTCTCTGGTTCCGCCGCATGGGAGGTCTGTCCATCCAGCTTGATTTCGCAACTGATAACGGCGCAGGTGAAGCTGCCCGCCCGGCAGGTGATGCTGTGCAGGGGAATGCCGGGAATATTATGCAAGGCAAATACCATATTTATATGGTAGGATTGCAGGAAACCGCTTTGAATTAATTGCCCGCAGCCTTGGCCGGTTTCTTCTGCCGCCTGGAAAAACAGCAAAACTTTGCCTTTTTGTATCGGGTGGAGATGCAGTTGCTCCGCAACGCCCAGAAGGATGGTGGTATGGCCATCGTGTCCACATTTGTGGGCATAACCCGGAGTTTTGGAGGAGTATGGCAGGATCAGGTGCTCGTCTACACCCACTGCGTCCATGTCTCCACGTAGGAGCAGGGTGGGACCTTCTGCTCCAGAATCGTAGATGGCGATGATATTGTGATTATCGGGGAAGGTGTGGATTTGCGTTGGAGCAAAGTCTCTTAGTAAGTGCAGAATGGCTGCTGAAGTTTTCTCTTCCAACCCTGATGCTTCT
Organism: Bacteroidales bacterium; assembly: GCA_017964255.1. GTDB lineage: Bacteria > Bacteroidota > Bacteroidia > Bacteroidales > WCHB1-69 > RUG11690. Next base: position 46,940 of record JAGCSI010000113.1, read on the forward strand.
GCCAGTGAGTGAAAATGTTGTCTTATTTCAGGATAGTTCATACTTCTCAAAATTTAAGAATGCAAAGATACGCTTTTTAATGAGCCAACGGGTCAATTGATCAATAAGCAAAAATTAATTTGCACATTTGCTAATTAACTGATTTGCTAATTGAAATTTTTGTATTTTTACATCTTCAAACTTAAAAATCTAATACTATGAAAAAAACAATTGGAGTTGTTGTGTTTTTATTGAGCACAGTTGTGTTAATGTCTTCATGTAAGAAAGATGTAAAGTACCTTCCTGGGACATGGAAAGTGATGTCCGCCACCATTAACAATGACAGCGAAGATGACGTAAGAGACGTATGGACTTTTAATGATTCAGGTGATTGTGTCATCGATTGTGATCTTGATGAATATTTTGATAATATTCCCAATGATAATATGGTCACTTTTGGTGGTTCCTACTCTACAAGTGGTAACGATAAACTGACGATTACTGGTGAAAAGTTCAATGTGTTTGGCGGTTATTCAGATCAGGTCGTTTATGAACTTGACATCGAAACATTAACTAAGAAATTAATGATAGTTTCTGGTACCATTAAGTATTACCATTACATGGAAAACGTTACCGAAACTCAAACTTCAAGTATCTCTCTTTCACTTTCAAAAAAATAATGAGATCATTTGATATGAAAAAAAGACGTGCTTCGGCGCGTCTTTTTTTTTTACCCATGCGTCCTTCGCATTGCTTACATTTCATCCCACATCTCATTTCTATTAATATACCCATTGCTCACAGCTCACAGCTCACGGCTCATTGCTCATCGCTCATCGCTCATCGCTTCTAGAGGAAATTTTTTTCGAAAATAGCAGATTATTAGTAAATTGACCCCAGTATTTCTGTTTGGGGGCTTTCTTTTTGTAAAAAATAAGCCTTATAAATCCGACTTTAAGAATTTATTTATTTCCCATACATATTTTTAATTAACATTATGATGTTTATACCCTCTTGAAAAAGCCTTGTAACACGCTTGAACATCAGTATTTTCTTTTTTTTGAAAAAAAATTTCAGCAAAGGTGTTTTCGTATGAAAAATTTTAGTATTTTTGCCGCCAATTTTGATAGATAATGAAGAAGAAAAATAACGGATGGTCTATCAGATTGAAAATTAGATACTTAGAAAAATAAAATAGAACAAAAACAATGGGAGCAAGAAAAAGATTAGCAGCAGATGCGCGTAAAGAAGCCAAGAAAAATGTCTATATGGCTCGTTTGGTCGATAATCCGACTTCCCCGCGCAAAACCAGAATCATGGCTGACGTGATTAGAGGAAAAGACGTTGATTATGCAATGAACGTGTTGAAATTCAGCAGAAAAGAGTCAGCAGAAAAACTTTTGAAATTGTTGAAATCGGCTATCGCCAACTGGCAAGTGAAAAACGAAGGTGCCAGACTGGAAGACGCCAATTTGTATGTGAAGACCATCATGGTTGACGGAGGCAGAATGCTGAAGAGAATCAGAACCGCCCCTCAAGGCCGCGCACACAGAATCAGAAAACGTTCCAACCACGTGACCATCATCCTTGATAGCCGCGCTCAGGAAGTTGCAGTTGACAATAATAATACTAACGAATAATATTAATTACAAAAA
>JAGCSI010000114.1 GCA_017964255.1 Bacteroidales bacterium
GCACCAACAAAAACGATGGTGCCTTTTCATCGCTTTTCTCCACAATCTTGTCACGAAGCGTCTTCAGCGATTTTGCCCCGTCGTCAATCAAGTCGTCACCGCCAAGCTTTATCTCAATACCACCCCAACGTCCATCCTCCAGATGTACTACAGCATCGCATTCCAACCCGGCATTGTCCCTATAGTGCTTCACAACACCGCCAAGACATTCCGCATACACCCTGAGGTCTCTCACCGCGAAATCCTCGAAAAACAGCCCAAAGCTCTCCAGGTCATTCATCAAATCATTAGGATTTACGCCCAAACACCGGCAAGCAATCGAAGTGTCCACAAAATGCCGCGTCGGAGTGCTCCTTATCGAAGTCTTCGATCTTATGTTAGGATTCCAAGCTTCCATATCCTCAATGATATAAATGTCTTTCAGCGCCTCCATGTAATCATCGTAGGTCTTCGTGTCCATCGTGCGCTCATTGCTCTGGCGTATATCCGATATGATGGTCGATACCGCCGCCTCGCTCGAAATATTGCGGGCATAGCTCCTTAGAATCATCCTCATCACCTCGGGTTTCTTGTTGCGAAACCGCTCGTTTTCGCTATCTTCAAACACGAATAATCCGTTATAATAGTTTTTCGTGATTTCCAGTGCAATCTCCTTGGGTGACAAAACCGCTATGGGCCATCCTCCCCTGCAGAGCAAGAAAGCCACATCTTCGAGCGTGAAGTCGGAGTTCATGTCCCACGGAAAATTTCCCCCTCCGTCAAACAAGTCCTTAAGCGACACTGTCCCCTTCGACTCTTTCGACTCCCACAGAGTCAGCGGACGCATTCTTAGCGGGGCAATTCTTCCCGCACCACTATGGTGTATCTCAGTTTTGTCGGCAGGGGTCGAACTGCCTGTTAGGATATATTTGCCGAATTGGTAGTTGAAGTCCAAGTCGTTTTTTACCTGATTCCAGATGTCGGGAGCCTTCTGCCACTCGTCAATCAGCCTTGGGTTCTCACCTATCAGTACCGCTTTAGGATTCATCCGTGCCATAGTGATGGCCTGTTTTGTGTTCAGTTTCACAAAACTTTTCTGGTATAGCATGCATGTGGTAGTTTTGCCACAGAACTTCGGACCTGCCACAACCACAGCCCCCGATGACTTTAATTTGAGTGCAATTTCCTCTTCTATAAGCCTTTGATAATACATAACAATAAATATTTCGTCGGCAAAGATACACTTTTTATTTTAAACTCCCAAGATTTTCAATCAAAAACTCCCAAGATTTTCAATTTACATCACATCTGTACCCTGATCTCCAGGAAACCATGTCCAAGTCTGAAGTGCACTTATTCCCAAAAAACTATAGATGTCACAGACCTGTCCCCACGCCATTTGTGCTCCTTCTCAGACATTCATGTGACACAGAAAAAGGCCAGATCCTTCATCGGAATCTGACCTTAAATTATAAGCTATAAACAGTAAGCGCTAAGCAGCAGGTACGCCGTAAGCCCCTATGGCATCGCCTCAACTTGCGTCCAACGTTTTGATGATTTCCGGGTGATTTTTCCTGTAAAACGGGAAAACTTCGGTTCGTTGTCGTGCAGAACTCCTCTTTTATAATACAAATCACAATCAGGAGTAATCATGTACGTGTATTGTGACAAAGAATAGAGAGATTTACATGCTAACTTATTGACTACTAATATGACATCACAATTTGTGATATCATACTTAGAACCAACAACCAAAGAAAATGTCCGCTTTAAGATGCCATTTTGGCATCTTAAAGACAAGTCGTGGTCAACATGGTATGAAAGTATCCCCACAAAATCCAATAGGATTTAAACTTGGAAACTAATACTGGAATTTTATGTACCTTTGCAGCTGAAATTCAGTTTGTCACCTAAAAAAGATCAATTATGTCCACATTCACCATCCGGACGGCGAGAGAGAATGAGGCCGCCACTGTTCTGGAATACATCAAGAAACTGGCTGAATATGAAAAACTTGCCCATGAGGTGGAGGCCACCGAGGAAGGACTCCATGAGGCTCTCTTCGTACGCCACGAAGCGGAAGTGGTGTTTGGGGAGGAAGATGGCGTGATTGTCGGCTTCGCCCTCTTTTTCCATAACTTCTCCACTTTTGTAGGGCACAAAGGCCTTTATTTGGAAGACCTCTTCGTGCTGCCGGAGAAGCGCGGCCTCGGTTACGGAAAGGCACTGCTGCAACATCTGGCCAAGCTGGCGCTGGAGCGTCACTGCGGCCGCATGGAGTGGGTTTGCCTCGACTGGAACCAACCTTCCATCGACTTCTACAAGAGCATCGGCGCCGTCCCCATGGAGGATTGGACCATCTATCGCCTTACGGAAGAGAAACTGAAAGAATTTGCCATTTCAAAATAGATAATCATGAATACCACCATTGAAAAACCCTTGGATTACCGATGCTTTCTGCTCGGAATCGTTGTCTATTGGATATTTGATGCCGTTTGGGCCTCCTTTGCCCCTTTCTTTCTTGCTTTGGAAGCAGTGATGAATCCTATAGCAATAGTTATAGGGAAATCCATACTGACATTACTGGTGTTTTACCTCCTGTTTCACAAAGCGAAAATGCCAACTATCAAATGGGGGCATATCTTAATAATGGTCGCTTTTTTGATAATTATGAGTCTGTTGGATATTTTGCTTAACCGTTTTTTTGATATTCATTCTGTCGTTAACAATCAAATGAACCGGGACATCTCCAACTATGTGATGCAAAACGTGCGAAAATGGTCAAATTTAATCACATCTCTCCTCATTATCGGTTTCATCTGGTGGCGTTACGATACAGAGGGCACCGCTTCTGACAGCGAAACCTCAACAGTCGAATCCCGAAGCTATTACGGAGGTATGCTGTTCTCCATCACTTTGGGATATATTCTTTCCTTGATACGAGTAATCGGTAGTAATTACTGGATGTATACTCTTCATCCGATACTGGAAGAGGTGATTACCTGTTTGCTGATTCTTGCCGTTACTATCGGTGCCATTTACCTGCTTGCCAAAAAGCGTATGGTGGTATTACCCATTGTAGTAGTTATGATTATCCTCTTCCTACACTTTTTCTCCGCGAATTATCTGTTTAATATCATCGCTAAATATTTCACCATAAACGACATCTTGTATCCGCAGGTGTCATTTATCGTTCCTGTTGCCACTATTTGTGGTATCGCATATAATCTTGCGGCCTTTATTCTTTACCGTAAGGAGTTGAAAAACCGGTAGAGACGTTTCAGGAAACGTCTCTACTTTCAGATACACTTCAAACGCTTTTAGGGACGTGATAAATCGCGGTTTTACTGACCTTGAATAATTAGTCATCGTTTACGCCACTATTTCAGCAGCTGCGCTGTGTGGTTTTTGGTATCCACTTTGCCGATGGCATCGATTATAATTCCTTGCTCATCAATGACGTAGGTGGTGCGGAGCGTGCCTTCAGTCACCTTGCCATACATCTTCTTCTCGCCCCATGCCTCATAGGCTTTCAGGATGGTAAGGTCGGTGTCGGCGATGAGGTGAAAAGGCAGCTCGTACTTGGAGATGAACTTTTGATGCGAGGCAGCAGAGTCGCGGCTTACCCCCAGCACCTCGTAACCCATGGCGAGGAAGCGCTGGTAATTGTCACGCAGGTCGCAGGCTTCGGCGGTGCATCCCGGGGTGCTGTCCTTCGGATAGAAGTAGAGCACCAGTTTCTTTCCTGCATAATCTTTCAATGAAACGGCATCCCCGTTTTCGTCAACGCCCTCAAAATAAGGGGCTTTTGTTCCGATTTGTAACATTTTTTCTGTTTTTTTTACTTTGAATGACAAAAATAGTATTTTTTCGGGAAATGTCGTATTTTTGCATCCTTAATTATCAGCACTTACAAAACATCTTTTTATTCTTCTTGTGAAACCATTACTTATTATTGCGCAACATCTATATTAAAACCACCAACCGTTTACAAAAATGACTCCTGACATACCAAAAGAATCGCAACGAGTTGTATATTTGGATATCCTTCGCATTATTGCGACATTCGCTGTGATTTTTCTTCATGTCTCCTGCAGGGAGTATTACTCCGCCTTCATTTCCTACGACTGGTATCTTGCCGTGTTCAATGGCAGCTTGGTGCGTTGGGCGGTTCCCATTTTTGTGATGATTAGCGGTGCGCTTTTTCTAAATCCCGCAAAAGATATTCCTTTCAAAGACTTATTAACCAAAAAAATTTTCAGATTGCTGAAGGTTTATCTTTTTTGGTGGATATTCTATTCCGTCGTCATGTCATCCTGCAGTTTGCTATTCGGTGATACCATTGGACTACCCTTCAGCTATGATTTTCTCATGCCACGCTTTCATTTGTGGTTTCTTCCTATGCTCATGGGAATTTATTTGCTCATCCCATTTCTCCGCAAAATTGCTGCCGATGAAAATCTTCTCCGCTTTGCCCTCATCCTTTGGCTTGTTTATCTTACTGGTAGTTTTTTTATGGTAATAGAAATCCCTCAAATCTCACCGCTTTTTGCCATGAATATCGTTGTGGGACATACCGGCTATTTTCTGCTAGGCTATTATCTTTCAAAAGTATCCATTACCGCCAAACAACAGAAAATCATCTACTTGCTGGGCATTCTTGGATTTATCCTAACTGTTGCAGGCAACATTATTCTTTCCATTCACGATGGCGAAAGTAATGACCTGTTTCTTAATACCTTGAGCATATTTGTGGTTTTAATGGCCGCCGCACTTTTTGTCTTCATCAAGGAAATCTCACCGAAAATTGAAAACAAAACGGCAAAATTGGTAAACTATGTCCGACAAGATCTTTTTGGCATTTATCTCACCCATGCCCTCTGGCTTACAGTACTGAACAGAGCTGTTCTCCGCAATTTTTGTAATCAAGCCATTACTATTCCTTTGATTGCTATCGCGGTATTTGTACTGAGCTTATATACTACTAAACTCATCAGAAAAATTCCATTCTTGAAAAAATTCGTAGAATGATGCATATCCGCAAAACGACTGAAACAGAAAATTTGTATCTTTGTACCATCAAATTTTTACTATAATGATAAAGAAAATCAATTTTTTAGTCATCTTAGCGATGATGTTTGTTTTCGGTGCCCATGCCGATGAAGGCATGTGGCTGCCATACTCTATTAACGGTCAGAACTTAGCTGACATGCAGCGACTTGGCTGCAAGCTGACCGCTGAGCAAATATTCAGTTTCAACCAACCTAGCCTGAAAGACGCTATCGTACAATTCGGTGGCGGATGCACGGGCGAGCTGATTTCTCCCGAAGGGCTGCTGCTCACCAACCACCACTGCGGTCTCTCTTACGTGCAGACTCATGCTTCTGTGGAACACGACTATCTGAAAGACGGTTTCTGGGCCAGAAGCAAGGACCAGGAGCTTCCCAACGAAGGTCTTACAGTGTCGTTTTTGAGTTATATTGAAGATGTTACTGAACTGGTGCTGAAGGGCGTTACCAGCAATATGTCAGAAGAGGCCCGTGCGGAGAAAATCGACGCCAACCGCAAACAGTTGGCCAAAGAGCGCAAGGGGGATAAAGCGATAAAAGTGGAAATCATACCTTTCTATCACGGTAACCAGTACATCCTGTTTGTATATGATGTGTATAAAGATGTCCGTCTGGTAGCTTGTCCGCCTTGGGGCATCGGCAAATTCGGCGCCGACACCGACAACTGGACCTGGCCACGCCACAAGGGTGACTTCTGCATTTTCCGCGTCTACACCGCCCCCGACGGTTCACCAGCGGAATACAGCAAGAAGAATGTTCCCATGAAATCCAAACATTTCTTGCCAATTTCCTTAAAAGGCGTACAACCAGGTGATTACACCATGATTTTGGGTTATCCTGGCTCCACCGACCGCTACTCTGCCTCGGGTTCAGTAAAGAACGTTATCGAACTGGAAGGTCCCGCCATTGTGGACTGCCGTACCACCAAGCTGGAGCAGTATCGCAAGCACATGGATGCCGACCCCGCTGTGTTTATTCAGTATGCCTCCAAGCAAGCCAGTGTAAGCAACTATTGGAAATACTATATCGGACAGGTAAAGCAGCTGAAGCGCAACAAAGTGTATGAGAAGCGCTTGGAGCAGGAAAAAGCTTTCCGCCAGTGGGCTGCACAGGACAAAAACCGCAGTGCAAAATATGCGGGTATCTTTGATGAAATGGACAACTATTGGGATCATCAGTCCAAATACACCAAAGCCTTGATTTATCACCGTGAGGCCGGTTGGCGCGGTGGTGAGGCTGTGACGTTTGCGCTGAGATTCAGAGCGGTGAATAATGCTTTCAGCGACAAATCTGTCTCAAAAGATGACATTAAAGCCTATGTCAAAAAGATGAAAGGCTCTGTTCAGGACTTCTTCAAAGATTATGACCAGGCACTGGACCGCGATGTGACCATCGCCCTGCTGAATCTCTTTTACAAGGATGTCAATCCCGCACAACTTCCTGCCACCATCAAAAAAGTGGGTGACAAGACAGGAGGCGATTTCACTGCCTTTGTGGATAACGCTTTTGCCAAATCTATTTTTGTGGATGCTGACAAACTGAATGCTTGGCTTGACAATCCAAAACCGCTGTCAAAAGACCCCATTTATGCATTGATGTATGACATTCTGCAATCGTATTGGAATTTAAGCGACGAAGCGGAAAAAGTGAACTGCAGCCGCGCCGACCGCCTTTACATGGAAGGCCTGATGGAAATGCAGAAAGACCGCAACTTCTATCCCGATGCCAACTTCACCATGCGCCTTACTTATGGTAGCGTGCAAGACTGCAAGCCGGCAGACGGTATCACCTACAACTACATCACCACTTTGGACGGTGTGATGGCCAAGTATGTACCCGGCAACTGGGAATTTGACGTGCCACAAGACCTCATCAAGCTGTGGGAAAGCCATGACTACGGCCGCTACGCCAACGAAAACGGTGATTTAGTGGTCAACTTCATCACTACCAACGACATCACTGGCGGTAACTCCGGCAGTCCAGTCATTGACGCCAACGGCAACTTAATTGGCTTAGCCTTTGACGGCAACTGGGAAGCCATGAGCGGAGACATCTCTTTCGAAAATGAGGTGCAGCGCACCATCTGCATGGACATGCGCTACCTTCTCTTCATCATCGACAAGATGGCCAACGCCCAGAACCTGATGCAAGAATTGAAAATTGTTGACTAACAATAATTTACAGTTTATTACTGCATTGCATACGACACAAAAAAACGCCTCAATGAATTGAGGCGTTTTTTTTATCGGATTAAAAACTATTTAATCGTGTATCTTACACCTACGCAAATACCCCAATCAAAATAACTTGCACCATAATCATCATTAAATAGCAAACCATAACCAGGTCTGAAATCGGCTTGTAATGTCAACGGAATTTTGAATTTATACTCTACTCCACCGATGGCATTGATACCGAATTTTCCGGCAACTGAACCACCTATAACCTGAGGAAGAGCCATGCCAAGACTCAAACCACCACCTGCTAACCAATGCAAACCATCAACCCCTGTTGCGGCCTCATACATAAAGTTCGGATTCGCTTCTATAGACATTGAAATTCCGCTTCCATATCTGGTTGCAGCAAATGTCCACTTGAAACCGGCATCCACACTTAAAGCAAAATTGTCGGTAAGAAAGGTTTTGTAGGAAAAAGCCTCCATATTTCCCAATGTGACGCCAATACTATGACGGTATGGTGCTTGAGCGTTCACTGTCAACATCATACCCATCACTAAACTCAACAAAATAACACTGATTTTCTTCATGACTTTTAGTTTTTTTAATAGTTTTATTTTTATGCAAATTTAGATTTTTTAACATTGTTGATTCTTCTTTTCGAGAAAAATTTATGCACATGTACAAGTTGAATATTTTTCGTATTTTTGCCGTGGCGATTTGATGAGGATTTCCCGTTATGGAAATCCGTGAGGGAAACAGGTGCAAATCCTGTACAGCTCCCGCTGCTGTGAGTTTCATCAACCTTTTTGACAAAGGTCACTGCCGGCTCCAAAACCGATGGGAAGACGTCAAAAAAAGGGAAACAAGTCAGAAAACCTGTCAAATGGTCTTGATTGTGAACACCTCGGGATGCAGGCACACACAAAAATGGATTTTATGGTCATCACCTTACCCATCTTGTATGCCTTCATTCCGAAAAAGGAATCGTAAAAAGGGAAGAAGGAGAATGTTTGTAAATATTAAAGAGTTGAAAATTAGTACATTAATACATTGGCATCTTGGCACTCTTTTGCTGGTTTTCACCTTTTTGTATCTTCCCCTCAAAATATACGCGCAAAAAGACAGCCTACGAAGACAAAAACTACAGGAAGTGGAAATTGTGGGTAAGGAAAGACCAATTGAATCGTCCGCTCCGATTCAGGTCATCAGGAATCAGGACCTTAAAACCTTGCCCACTCTCCAACTTTCTGATGCACTGAAATTTATGTCTGGTATCGTCATCAAGGACTACGGCGGAGTGGGAGGCATGAAGACCGTGGCGGTACGCGGTCTCGGCTCGCAGCATACGGGCGTGGCCTACGACGGCATTCCCCTTTCCGACTGCCAAACGGGACAAATAGATCTCAGCCGGATTTCCACCGACAACGTAAAAGCACTCTCCCTTCAGATTGGGCGCGAGGAGGATATCTTTGTTCCCGCACGACTGTTTGCCTGCGCCAGCCTTATCAATATCGTCACCGAAGAGCCCAAATTCAAGGATAACAAGCCCGTCAACCTGCAATTTGCTTTTACTGGCGGCTCCTTCGGCCTCATCAATCCTTATCTTCTGATAGAAAACAGAATCAAGAAGAAAAAGAATCCTGAAGATTCTTTCTATGCATGGTCACTGAAAATCAATTATTTGCAATCCAAAGGCAACTACCCTTTCGACTTGCATTACGGCTTCGGCGAGCATGACAGCGTGTCGCATGAGCGACGCAGCAACTCCGATGTGCGCACCCTGCAAACAGAAGCCAATTTTTATGCATATTTCAATCCCAAATCCAAACTGAACTTCAAAATCTATTATTATTGGTCCGAACGTGGTTTGCCCGGTGCCACCATCCTTTATAATCTAGAGAACGACCAGCGGCTCAGTAACCATAATGCCTTCGGACAGCTGCATTTCGAGCATCATTTCTCCGAAAAGGTGGCTTACCAATGCAATGCCAAGTTCAATTATGACCAAACGCACTATTTGGACCCGCATTACCACAATCTGGAGGGAAAATTAGACAATACTTATATCCAAAGAGAATATTACCTCAGCAACAGCGTGCTGTACAAGCCTTTCCGCCAATGGCATTTATCCTTGTCTAACGACTTGTTTTACAACAATATGAATGCCAATTTAAGGGACTTCGTCGAGCCGGGGCGCTTCAGTTGCCTGACCGTATTGGCCAGCAGTTTCACATCCAAATATGTAAACTTTTCCGCCAATCTACTGCACACCTATGTCTTTAACCATGTAAAATACGGCGAAGCGCCCAAGAACGAGAACCACCTGTCGCCCTCGGCGGGCCTCAGCATCATGCCCCTTGGCAAACACGACTTTATCATCCGCTTGCTGTACAAAAACATCTTCCGGATGCCCTCCTTCAACGACCTGTATTACAGGGAGGTAGGCAATATCAACCTTAACCCCGAGAAGACCAACCAATTCAATGCGGGCCTGACGTATGAGCACTCCTGGTTGGGACGCATCGACCTTTCTACTTCCGCAGACGTTTATTATAACTTGGTGAAAGACAAGATTGTAGCCATTCCCAGCCGCAATCTTTTCGTATGGAGTATGCTCAACTACGGCAAGGTCAACATCTTGGGTTGCGAAATTAATCTACAATTTTCATATAGAATCATCAAACAACTGAAAGTCAACCTGATGGGTTCCTACTCTTATCAGCATGCCGCGGATATGACCGACCCGAACAGCAAGACTTACGGGCAACAAATTCCCTATACCCCATTTCATTCCGGCTCCGCCGCCATCAACTTCGAAACACCATGGTTCACAGTTGGTTACGCAGTCATTGCGTCAGGCATCCGCTATGCTTTGGGACAGAATACCCCGGCCAACCAGTTAGACCCCTACGCTGACCAAAGTATTTTCATCGGCCACGACTTCAACATCAAGGACAAAGTGACACTCGGCTTCAAAGCGGAAATGCTGAATATCGCCAACGAGCAGTACGAAATCGTCCGCAACTACCCCATGCAAGGACGCAGTTTCCGCATCAAATTGACGTTGAGGTATTAAATAACCCCATACTGAGCTCATTTAATTCGATCGTATGGGGTTATTGAGATATTGTGTCTTCGACACATTTTATGTATCAAGCCCTGATGCTACGTGCGACGGCAACGCCGACGGTTGGGGGAAACAGGCTTGTAAAGTCTCGGAAAAGACTACTCTTCCGGAGCGAACATCGGATCCCACGGTGGCAGCATGATGGGTTTCTGCTTGAGAAGCACCAAGAATTTTGATGGCATATATTTCTCCTCGACCACCACACGGAACATATATTCGTTAAACCACTCGTTGGTCATGATGAGGAAACCGTTATGCCCGTAAGAGCTGCCCCAGCTGTTCTCCACCATCCATTTGAGGGGTTTGCCGTTGGCATCCAAATCCACAGCGCAAAGGGTCATGGCATGGGAAGAGCCGCTGGCGAAGGTAGCCACTCTTTCCTTTTTCGTCATGTTGAAGGTCGTACCGAAAAGGGAGGCGTAATCGTAGTTGTTGACATCCAGCCAGCCTTTGTCACGGTCGAGGAACTTGCCCACATCGCAGGAGAAATACATCATGGTGCTGTCCTTGATGGAAGCGATGGCCAAGGGAGCGATGTCTTCCATCGGCAGGTTCAGATACACCCAGTTTTTGCCATCGTACACATGGCGGTCATACTCGATTTCATATACCTTATAATACTCACGGGTGGGGTCGTTCATAATCATGTAATACTTCGAAAAGTCTTCATCCACATACTTTTTGAAGAAAGACTGCGGAGTGTAAGTCTCGGTGGACACAGCTTTTCCAGAAGCGTCACGCTGGGTCCAAGTGAATTCTGTAGGAGGCTCGCCGATGGTCATCGCCAAAATACGGTAGATAGTCTGCAACATTTCGGTTTTGCGGTCCTGCAGCTGCTGCTCTGTGGTGCTCTTGTTGTTGGCCATCTTACGCAGTTCCAAACCATATTCGCGCAACTTCAGCGACAGAATGTTGGACATTCTGGAGGTGCTGTTGCTGCTATAAGTCTCTGGCATAACATCTTTCGGCACAATACCGTATTTGGTCACCAGGTCGGCCACCCCGGTGAACTGGCCGCCGTCGCCAATGGGATGTTTGAACAGCCATTCCACATACTTATCTTCCATAGACTTAGCTCTATGGTCCAATACAGCTTGCAAAAAGAGATTGGATTTCTCCAGCTGGTCCCAGAAAAAGGTATAAGCCTGTGAAAATTGGAAATCGGCAGGCAGATTGTGCTTGGCGATGGCTTTCGAGCGCATCACGTTCATGCCCGTGAACATCCAGCAACGACCGGAAGATTTCTGGTCTGTGATGGCCTTGGAATTCACCTTGTTGGAGAAATGGTCGTCGAAGGCGGTGCTGTTGTCGGCGTTGGCTGCCAACTTGTTGATATCGTTGGCGACAATGGCGTTACGCAAGGCCTTGTTTTCGGGCGTGTTCTGGTAGCCAGCCTTGATTTTGGTCAGCATTTCGGAGGTGATGCCACCATTATTCTGGGCATACATTCCGACTATGCAGAATGCGGAAATAATGAGAAGAAACAGTTTTTTCATACTATATTTTGATTTTAAGATTATGCTGATGCAAAGATACGTAAAATCATTGAAATATTCTATGAAAAGTAAATTTTTATATATCGATTAGTTTTAGACTATTTTTGAAAATAAACATAATTTTATATAGAAAAGTTTTATATTTGCATGATAAATTTTACAGACTTATCATATGTTATAGATTTGAATATAAGTAATTTAAGAAGGATATTCCGTGCGTGGATTTACTGTAAAAGAAGCACATTATTAAAATTGTTGATAAAATATTCGTTTGTGCATTAATCGTAATATACTTTTGTGTATTTTTGCCAAACCGAAATTAATCGAAAGACTATGAAGATTTCGGAATTGAAGAAGAAACTGAAAGCATGGGGTTGCTTTCACACTGGTGAAGGAAAAAATCATGAATGGTGGTGGAGTCCTATAAGCAAACAACACTTTCAACTGCCTCGGCACATGACAGCGGATGTAGGCAACGAACTACTGAAATACATAAAAGAGCAAACGGGAATCAAATTATAAAGAGTATGGAAAAAACAATTGTGATCATTGAACGGAATGATGATGGAAGTTTCACAGCGATTCCACAACACAAACATAAAATCGGATTTATTGGTATGGGAGCCTCTGTGAAAGAGACTATGGAAGATTTGCAATATTCATATACCGAAGCTAAGCAAATACTTCCTTCGTTACCAGAAATGGAATTTGAATACAAATTCGACACGGCAAGCTTTCTGCAATACATCAATGGCAAACTTAACTTCGCCGATTTACAAACGATAACGGGAATCAACAGACATCAGCTAAGCCATTATGCCACAGGGCAAAGCCGTCCCTCAAGCAAAACTGTACAACGCATACAAGAGGGTATCTTACGCTTCTCACAAGAATTAAGTCACATTAAATTAATTTGAATGAGAAATTATACCCCACACAGCCCTTAGTCTAAAAAGGCGTGAGTAACAGAATAGTATACTTTCGACAAACAAGTCTCTTTGGAAATATTTCCAAAATCCAACAATATAATATGAAACTTTTTTTGATAATCCAATACAATTATAGAGGAATGGGATAGCGCCTATTTACATATATACCTGGATTATTATAATTTATGACTTTTGCAGGAATTCCTACAACTGTTGCATTTTCAGGAACATCTTTTGTGACTACAGCTCCAGCACCAATAGAAGAACTACATCCAATTTTCACATTTTCAACAATACTCACGTGGGGTCCTATATATACGTTATCTCCAATAATAGCAGGTGTACGATGGTTTGTCCCAATGTTTAAAAACTGTGACAAATTAACGTTATTCCCAATAATAGTTCCACCATTCACAACCATACAAATATTATGGCCAATATAAAATCCATAACCAATCTTTGTTGATGGAGGGATTTGCACCTGCGCCTTTCGACAAGCTCTCTCATACATAAATCTACACAAAGGATAAAGCCATCCCTTATACTGACATAATCGAAGCCAAAAAAGAATTGAAGAACTAAATGGTCTTAAATTTTTCAAAATAATAGAAAAAGTGGATTCTATCCGTCCAGATATGCGATGTCTGTCACTTTTAATAAGTATCATACAATCCCTATAGCTCTCAGCATTTGGAATATTCACTTGATACCCATTCAAATCATATTGTTCTGTTTTCATGTGCAGAATAACATTTTTGTCCGCCAAACACCCAAAATCGGACTGATTTAAATTATTCGGATGACCACATAAGAAAAGCGGGGTATCTGTCTTCTGCCTGTTCGTCGTTGAGGTCCTGAGAAAACCCGTAGAATAAACAGAACAGAATTCGATACCCGCGCTTTTGGTATATAAGCATCCTT
Organism: Bacteroidales bacterium; assembly: GCA_017964255.1. Classification (GTDB taxonomy): domain Bacteria; phylum Bacteroidota; class Bacteroidia; order Bacteroidales; family WCHB1-69; genus RUG11690. Next base: position 13,702 of record JAGCSI010000114.1, read on the forward strand.
ATTGGTGTGCCTGAAGGCTTATTCAGCCTTCGCACACCAAACGGGACAAGCCTATTACACTTATCCGCAGCATCTACTTCTGCAGTGTCTTTGATTCTACGTTTGAATTTCTCAGGTTCCAACGACCAAAAACAATGCGTCAGCGACGCAATTCAATATGTAGTGCTTCCTCTCTGTAACCGCTTCAAACTTTAATAAATTGAATCAGCAAGAGCAAAGCGAGGCAAAATTACAATTTTTCTTCCAATTTATGACAAAATCAAAGGAAAAATTACAAAAAAGTCATTTTAATGACTATTTTTGCAATTATGAAAAAGATACTGTTACTTTTAGTGATTTGTGCCGCGGTAGGGCGGCTTAATGCCAACGACGGCGCATTCTATGCCGCTGGCAATCAACTTATTCCGATTAACGAAACCGACATCCGGGTGCAGAAGGAAATCCTGACCATCAACCGTGTGGGCAAGCAGCTGGAGGTGACTGTCTACTACGAATTCTTCAATCCCGTAGGGGAAAAGGACCTGCTGGTAGGTTTTGAGGCTCCCTCCCCTTACAACGGAGAATATTTCAGAAACTTTCCTGAACAGCCGTATATGCACGATTTCAAAGTGGTGATGAACGGAAAAGATCTCCCCTATGAGATTGCCCATGTCTATCACCTCGTCGCTGCATACGGTGCTAGCTATTATTTCCCTGATAATCAGGAACAAAAGAACAAAAACTTCATCACTCCCGACTATTTTCAGCATGGAAAAATCCAGTCGCTGACCTCAAAGCAGTGCAAAGACACCGTTGAAAAAAACGAAGGAATGACTTGTCCCTTCCACTATGTGTACCATTTCAAGGCGCATTTCAACAAGGGACTGAACATCATCCAGCACACCTACAAGTATGAGCTGTCCATCCGTGTTGGCGATGAATACTGGTTCGATTATATCCTGACCGCCGCCAACCGCTGGGCAAACCACCAAATTGACGATTTCACACTGAACATCAACATGGGAGATTGTGAGTCTTTTACCATCGCCCCAACTTTTTTCAAAGACAATACTGATTGGACCCTCACCGGTGTGGGCAAGAAGAATTACACCACAATAGATGGGGGCGAGCAACAATGGAGTTTCTTCCATATCCAGAAGGGCGGCATCAGTTTTCATCAGCAAAATTTCCATCCCGAAGGAGAGTTGTCCATCCGGAAACCGATGGTGGTGCACTGGCTCTGGCAGCAAAAGAAATATGCATCTGCCAATGCTTCGCAATGGATGAAAGCCTTCCAATGGGAATACACTGAATTGGATATTGCAGCCGTAAATAGACTGTTGGAAGGATTCAGTGACAATCCCACTTTTACCCAAGCACAAAGAAACATTTTGAAGCAATTCCCGTTAGTCTATCACGGCTATGTTTTTCCGGACAAAAAGTTGCAGAAATACTTCTCCAAAGCCAACTGGTATAGCCCTGATCCGGCGTATAATCCCGACTCTATCATACTGACTGACAAGGAAAAAGAATGGATGAAATATTGGGAGCAAGGAAAGTAAAAGCAAGCACTAATATTTTTTCGTATCTTTGCAGGTTAAAGATTGAAATGGAATGAAACTGTTCTATCGGCTTTTCCGGCATGTGTTCCCCTATAAGGCAGATATTGCTTTTCTTCTGATTTTCAATTTCTTATATTCCATTTTTTCGATTTTCTCCCTCTCGATGGTGGTGCCGTTCCTGTCCGTTTTGTTTGGTCAGACCGAGGCCGTGACGGTCAAACCCGCCTTCGAAATCTCCGCCGACTACATCATCAACACCTTCTATTACTACATGGGGTTGATTATCGAGGCGCACGGTTCCGTAGCTGCCCTGATATACATTGCCGGCACCATGGTAGTGCTGTCATTTCTGTCGAACCTCTGCCGTTACATGGGCATATTTTTCATGGCGAACATCCGCTGCGGCATCCTCAAACAATTACGAAGTGAAATCTACCACCAACTGCTGATTCTGCCGCTTTCATTCTACTCCAAACAGCGCAAGGGCGATATCCTTAATCGCATGGGCGCCGACGTGCAGGAGGTGGAATGGACGGTCATCAGCACCCTGCATTCCATATGCCGCGACCCCTTCCTCATTGTGGTTTTCCTCATCACCCTCTTCAGCATCAGCGCAAAACTCACACTGATATCGTTAATCGTATTGCCTATCGCAGGTTTCTTCATCGCCTCTATCGGTAAAAACATCAAGCAGAAATCTGTGAAAGCCCAACAATTGCTGGGGAAACTGAGTTCCATTTTCGAAGAAACCATCGGTGGACTGAGAATCGTCAAAGCCTATAACGCCATCGATTTCATGTCGGAAAAGTTCAAAGACGAGAATCATGAATTTTACAGACTGAATAAGAAAATATACAGAATCAACGAGTTAGGTTCTCCCCTTGTGGAATTTCTGAGTGTGGCGGCCCTGATGCTGATTCTGTTCTTAGGCGGGGTATTCGCCCCCGAAAGCATGTTCAGCGGCGGACTATTCGTCATGTACATTCTTGTTTTTGCCCGCATCATTCCGCCTGCCAAAGCTTTGGTGACCTCATATTACAATATCCAAAAAGGTATGGCTTCTGCGGAAAGAATCTATGAAATTATTGATGGTGAAGAAGTTATTGTGGAGGATGAGCATCCCGTTTCATTAAAGGAATTTAAAGACACGATTGAATACAAACACGTCGGTTTCTCTTACAACGGCATGCAGGTTGATGGCCATTACGATGTGCTGGAAGATGTGAATTTCACCTTGGAGAAAGGCAAAACCATCGCTTTGGTAGGGGCTTCCGGTGCTGGCAAATCCACCTTGGTGGACCTGCTGCCACGCTTTTATGATGTGTCGGCAGGCGAAATCACCTTGGATGGTATCAATCTTAAAAGATACAGAATCAGCGATTTGCGTAGCATTTTCGGCATTGTGAACCAGGATGTGATGCTCTTCAATGACACAGTGTACAACAACATCACTTTCGGCATGGAAGGCAAAACCAAAGAAGAGGTGATAGAAGCCACCAAAATCGCTCAGGCACACGATTTTATCATGGAAATGGAGGACGGATACAACACCATTCTGGGCGACCGCGGCATGAGGCTGTCCGGTGGCCAGCGCCAGCGCGTCAGCATTGCCCGTGCCCTGCTGAGCAACCCGCAGGTGCTCATCCTCGACGAGGCCACTTCCGCCCTCGACACTGAGTCGGAATTCCTGTTCCAACAGGCGCTGGAGAGCTTGCTAAAAGACCGCACCGCCATCATCATCGCCCACCGTTTGTCAACCATCCGCAACGCCGACCAAATCCTCTTCGTGAAAGACGGCCATATCAGCGAACAGGGCACCCACGACGAGCTGATGCAACAAAAAGGTGATTACTATCGTTTCTGTAATTTACAACTGATGAAAAATTAAAACAAATATCAATATGAGCATTTTAGAATTAATCTTTCTTTCAATCGCCTTGGCCATGGACTGCTTCGCAGTCAGTTTTTCCGCAGGCGGACTGCAAAAAGAACTGCGGCTGCGACATGCTTTGGTCATCGGCTCTTTTTTCGGCCTGTTTCAAGGCATGATGCCGCTGATCGGCTATTTCGGAGGACAAGCAGTGGTGAGCTATATCGAGCGCTTCGACCACTGGGTTGCCTTTGGCATTCTGCTGATACTTGGACTCAAGATGATGTTTGAAGCCCTGCGCCCCGAAAAGGGAGGAAAGGGGATGAACATTATGAAACCCACCACTTTATTGGTGCTGTCCATTGCTACCAGTATCGATGCACTGGCTGTCGGTTTCAGTTTCTCCATGCTGGATGTCAGAATCTGGATTGCCGTGCTGATTATCGGCATTGGCTCCTTCATTTTCTCGGTTGGCGGTTTCTACATGGGCAAATTCCTGTCCAATCGCCTCAAACCCACCTATGCCGAAATTCTGGGTGGTGTGATTTTGATCATCATTGGTGTCAAAATTCTGATTGAGCACTTGAATATGTAATTCATTATTAACCAATTAAATCAATACAAAAATGTCAAAAACCGTAAAAATCTTAATCATTGTCGGTATTCTTGCCGTGATAGCTTTTTGGGCTGTCGGAATTTACAACAACATGGTCAAATTGGACGAAGAGACCCAGCAGGCATGGGCGCAGGTGGAGAATGCTTATCAGCGTCGCGCCGACCTGATTCCCAACTTGGTAAAAACCGTTCAAGGTGCTGCCGAATACGAAAAAGGAACTTTGGAAGGTGTTATCGAAGCCCGTTCCAAAGCCACTTCTGTGCAAATTGACCCCACCAATCTGACGCAAGAAAACATCGCCGCTTTCCAGCAGGCTCAAGACCAGTTGAGCTCAGCCCTCAGCCGCTTGATGGTGGTGGTGGAACGCTATCCTGAACTGAAAGCCAACCAGAATTTCCTGGAATTACAGGCACAGCTGGAAGGTACTGAAAACCGCATTGCCGTTGAACGTAAGAAATTCAACGAAGTGGTGCAGAAATACAACACCTCTATCCGTCGTTTCCCGAACAACATTTTCGCTGGCATGTTCGGTTTCGACAAGAAAGGTTATTTCCAGGCTAAAGAAGGTGCCGATGTGGCTCCCGATGTAGAATTTAATTTTGATTAATGAAAAAAGTCCTTTTATTCTGTCTTACTCTCTGCTGCTCTGTCTTATTATGGGCACAGATTCCGCCGCAACCCGACCCGCCGCGTTTGGTCAACGACTATGCAGGCGTGTTGACAAGCGAGCAGGTAAATGAATTGGAGCACCGTTTGGTGGCCTTCAACGACAGCACCTCGAACGTGATTTGCGTAGTGATTGTCAACGATTTGGGCGACTACAGCGCCGCGGAATTTGCCTACGAGATTGGCGACCAGTGGGGAGTTAAGGACAAAAAATTCAATAACGGGGTGGTTATCCTCATCAAACCTTCCAGTGCCAAGGGCGGTGACGGCGACATTTACATTGCCACCGGCTATGACCTGGAAGGAGTGCTGCCCGATGCCGCCTGCAAACGCATCATTGAGCAGCAGTTCATCCCCGAACTAAAACAGGGTAACTATTATGAGGCTCTGGTCAAGGGACTGGATGTCATCTTGCCCGCAGTGGCCGGCGAAATCAACGTGGCCCGTGAGGATGGTGAGGGAGACGAGGCGTTTCTTGCCGGCTTCGTCTTTTTCCTCTTCATCATGGTTATTATTCTGATTGTCTCGGCCTCCAGGTCTTCCCACAACCGCAAAGGTGGCAAGGGCTCTGGCAATGGCAACGGCAACGACGAAGACCTCCTCAACGCCATATTCTGGGGTTCCCTCTTGAGCAACGGTAACCGAGGAGGCAGTGGCTACAGCGGTAGCAGCGGCTTCGGAGGTGGTTTCGGAGGTGGTAGTTTTGGTGGCGGCGGCTTTGGCGGCTTCGGCGGCAGCGGCGGATTCGGTGGTGGTGGAGCCGGAGGACGATTCTAGTCTTCGACACTATAGAGGAATAAAAAAAGACGCTCGAAAGCGTCTTTTTTTTAATGTATCCTTAATGTCTGCTTGATTTTCGAGGTGAGGATGTCGATACCTTTTTCATTGTTACCTCCCACTGGAATAATGATATCCGCCAGCTTCTTGGTAGGCTCAATAAACGACTCGTGCATCGGCTTGACGTAAGTGCGGTAATGGCGGATGGACTTGTCCAGTCCGCGTCCACGCTCATTGACATCGCGCTGAATGATGCGAATCAGTCGCTCGTCGGACTCAGTGTCCACAAACACCTTCAAATCCAAAGTATTGCACAAGGTCTCATTCGTGAAAATCAGGATACCTTCCACAATCAGCACCTCAGCAGGATTCACCGGAATAGTTTCCGTGCCCCGACGACAAGTGACATACGAATAGGTAGGCATCTGGACGGTTTTGCCAGCTTTGAGTTCATCAATCTGCTGAATCATCAACGGCCACTCAATGGCTGATGGATGGTCAAAATTGATTCTTTCACGCGCTTCCTGAGAGATATCACCTTGATCCTTATAGTAAGCATCTTGGGATAAAACAGCAACTCTCTCCTTGGGAAGAGACTTGATAATCTTTTTTACTACTGAAGTTTTTCCGGAACCGGACCCACCGGCAATGCCAATGACTAACATGTGGGGAGAAATTTTGTTGCCCAAGGAGGACTCGAACCTCCAATGACAGGACCAGAATCTGTAGTGTTGCCAA
>JAGCSI010000115.1 GCA_017964255.1 Bacteroidales bacterium
GTGAGAAACTCAAAGATAATGGTACGATATGGATTTCTGGAACGTACCACAACATCTTTTCTGTTGCCAATTGCCTGACTCAGTTGGGGTATAAGATTCTGAATGTCATTACGTGGGCCAAAACGAACCCACCACCAAATATTTCCTGCCGTTACTTTACTTACTCCACAGAGTTTATCATCTGGGCAAGAAAGTCACCCAAAATACCTCATTATTTCAATTACGAATTAATGAAGCAACTCAACGACAACAAACAAATGACAGATGTTTGGCGGTTGCCAGCCATTGCCACTTGGGAAAAATCATGTGGAAAACACCCCACCCAAAAACCATTGGCTCTCTTGACACGCATCATTCTATCTTCAACAAAAAAGGGAGCATGGATACTCGATCCTTTTGCCGGTTCCTCAACCACAGGCATCGCTTCAAATCTTATTGGACGACGTTTTCTTGGCATAGAAAAAGAAATGACGTTCGCAGAAATGGGTAAGAAACGAAAGATTGAAATTGAAAATGTTGGAAAATTCAATGAGTATCGTAGCAAAATCAAAGATATAGCAGTGGCTGATTTCTTCGAACCCACAAATATGGTTTGTGAAGAAGGCTTTGATTACGGACTACCTTTTTAATTCATGCACAACAACTTGGAAGCATGGAACCCCGGCAAACTTCCTTAGGGAATGACTATTGCAAAATTGAACAAAGAACACACTACAAACCATGTCAATCCTGTGCTTGCCAATCCCATTACCCTACTGGCTATATAGAACAAATCGGAACCGGCACCACCGATATTATTGAGCGTTGTTTGGAGTATGGCCTTCGCTAGCCAGAGTTCCAACAAGATGATGATTTTCGGGCTGTTATATGGAAAAGAAGGAGATGTGATTGTGGGAGTACAAGAAAGAGGACAAGAAGAAAGTTTGTATTATTTTCTTTATTGTGTCATAAACACCCGCCAGTTACAACAGCTTCTCAAACTTCGCGACTCTGTCTTCTTTGAGCTTTTTGGCGTTCAACAGTTTGCGGTTTTGTTTGAGCCAGTTTAGCAAGAGGTGGTCTTCGATTCTATGGCGTGAGGGATTCCTGTGATTAGTTTCTGTGAATGCCTTCACCTCATTGTATTGAGAAAGCCAGAGTTCGTCTTGCGTCATAAAACTTATATTAACGGTCAACAAGTAAAATACACATAATTATAATAGACCTTTCGTTTAACTAATTAAACCATTCTGACTGTCAACCAGCAAGCAAGCCTCATGGAACAATTGCGAGAATTGCTCTTGCATCTTTATCTCATACAAATGATTGTTCCTGAAATGCAGTAATAGAAGATTTCGCTTGTCTCTTAATGGTCTAATGAGATTTATTAGCAATTGCTTCACTTCTACTATATCCTGAGGCAGTAGTAAAACCTTATTAAGTATCATCGATATAAACTGCAAAGCAACTTGCCACAACTCTGGATGTTCTGTAAGCACTATCTTGCAAGTGTCATAGCGATTTGGGGCACCTATTACACTTTTATCGTATTCCGTGAATATAGTTTCTGCATCAAGCATTGATACCACATAGTTCCGTTCCAATAAATCCCGACTTACTTCAATACCACGCCCTTCATAATAGCGCAAATAGGTCTCACTACATATAGCAGCAAATTGAATTCCTTTCAACAAGCTATAAATGGCCGCGTCTTCCGTAATCAACATATTATATTGATGGCTGCTCAACATTAGACAATCTACCAGCACTTCCAAACTGGGGACCTTTATCTTTAATCCATTGGGCTCCGCCATCCGTTCTTTCACATATTCTACTTTGCAGTTTTCTTCTATCCAGCCATTAAGATATTCCAGAACTTCTTTATAGTCCTGTCCCAATGACATATCTATCGACATGGGTATAAATCCCCAGAAGTTGATTGGATTAACATTGTTAGGATATCGAAGATAATTGTTTAAGCTCTGCTCAAACAATTCCTTTTCTGACTTTGGAATTAAAAATTTTCTCTTATATGTGTATCCGTTTTTCTTTTTGAGATATGCCAGTAACACCACACTAAGTGGGTCAAGCACAAAATCAGTTATCTCTATATTTTGCTGCTTGTAGCCCTCCAATGCGATCGAAGTCTGTTGATAAGGGAAAACCGCTTTTCTAAAATCCGACAGTATTAATTGTACACATGAGAACACTACATCATTAGTTATAAAATAATAGAGCGAATGGTCTCTTTTCTCGTATGCCTCGACATCCTTCTCAAAGTCTTTCTTGGTATAATCGCTTTTCGGGAGCAATGCCTCTATTTTTTTCAACAATTCTCCCGGCTCCTCATTTTCGTTAACCGAAAAAGTCTGCGTGACATATATATTTCCAGGTGTCCCCATTCGTTCTTTTAATAAGAACGTCAAGGCCAAATATTTACTTCCAATATTTGTAATTGTATATTCATTTTGATTGAAGGATATCGTATCGCCTACTTTGTGACCAAGCAGCGAAGAAGTTTTTTCGGAGTTTTCATGTGCTTCTGTTATGATGTTCTCCGTCTCTCTTGTCAACTGAACCGCATAACCTTCTTTCACTTCGGGCATCACCTTATGCAGTATTTTAGCAAGTTCTTTGTCCTCAAAGGCAATCATTATATAAAAATCACCTATCTCAGCGAATGCCTCTTCTTTGGCATACGGATAAATAAATGCTAGAGCTTCATCATACGCATTCACCGCAGTTAATGCGTAGAAGACATTTTTGATACAGATTGTTGAGGTGTATGATACCCTCGTAAAGGCCTGTATATGGCTTTTTATCTTTTCATAGCTGGCCGTCTTGACAAGAATCAGTGCATAATTGCCCGCAAACACTTCATTATCTTCAAATGTTTCAAAGAGTATTTCCTGAGGCTCTATTGCTGATGCATAATCCAAAATGGCACAATAGCAATTCGCCTCCTTCATCAGATATTGGAGGCTAAGAAAACCATATTTCTCCCTAAATTCCCTCGATAGTTTGCAAAACTCTTCATTATGGCTATTGATGCTGTACAATATATCAAGATATAAAAGAGTCTCTGTCCGCTTACCCAAATCTTCGGCACTGAAGTGCCCTTGCATCTTTTTCCATGCATATTCTGATTCTGCGGCATCAGCCCATAGCCTGCAAGCAATAGCATAACTTATGCCATTCAATGATTGTAGCAGGTTATCAAGAATCTTATTATCCCTTTTCCCACCTACAGCATCAAGATAGAGAACAGCAATAGATTTTCCTTCTTCCTGCTCATATTTTGCATTACGTAGAGCACTAATAAACTCATCTTCTCCCAGCAGTTCCCTATTAAGTTTTATACATTCAAAAATGGTCAGGATATCGAGAGTTGCCAATGGATAATTGCCAGCCATACTGATAACAGACACCCTCATTTTTTCTGCATCGCCCATTTTCAGAGCTGCATAAATCTTATGACGTGCGCTATATGGTTGGTATTTCTCACTCAGCACATCGTATGCCTTTCCATATTCATCATGAAACATCAGAGCTGAATATTTGCACCGCACTATTACTTCGTCATCTTCCTTGATAGAAAGCAACTTTCCAAGTGCCTCCATATCTCTCCTTTCTCTAAAATTCAGATATAGGAAATAGGATTTAACTGAGATAAAAGAGTTTTTAACCTCCGTTGTTTCTGCTAATTCATAAAACTTGCTAATCGAATCATATTGTACACTATGTTCTGGGTGTTCAAATGTATTGCCATATATATCCACCTCATCTGAACGAATAAATTGATTAAGGATGGCATTCAACATGTACATCCATTCAGCAAAATTATTGGCTGTCAACTCCGAAGGAACTATGCCGTATGTCATAGGCACCACCTCTTCTACATCCCTTATTCTGTCTCTATTCTGATAGTGAAGCCACCCCATCACAAGCCATTTGAAGCGATAGTCTTCTTTGATGTTTGTATCTACATTTCTTAATGCCGCCACAGGGTCGCCCGATAAAGCCAATGCTTTCACAGCAATAGCCGTAACATTGTTTTCATCTTCCCTTAATAAATCCTCAACAAGCTGCTGCCCGCCATCATCAATCTGACCCATGACAAACAAAGTTGCCAAATAGTGCTCCTTTAAATGCGGTAAATATGAATTATAGCTATACGCCCTTTTGTAATTCACCAATGCTTTTGAGGGATTTGTAAACTCTAATGCAAACCCCTTCAAGAAATACAATGTTGCATAAACCGCTTTCTGTTGCTGCATCTCGGGATATTGGTTTAGAGAGTCCTCCATCTTATTCAGAATCTCTGTCGCTGTTTTTAGTTTTAAGCCGTTGATAGCTTCCGTCACAGCTTTAATATTATCTCTCAATGCAGCCTCCGCATTTGGCATACTCTTCTCTAAAAGTTGACGCACCATACTATTGGTATCGCTCGCATATTCATATATACCAGGTATCGCATATGTGCCTATAATCTTCAGCGTTTCATCATTATTTTTCAAGTTATCATAAAACCGTCTCATAAAAGCGCCCAATTCAGGATAAGTTGAGAAAATCATTTCCTGTTCAGCAGGATGAGTCTTCACATAATTAAAGCGAGCAGAGCAGTATTTTGCGTCTTTATCATAAATAGATGGGTCGTTCTTAAACTCCTTCATCGTTTCCTTATACACCTTTTTCACAGCACGCCTCTCTCTACCATTACGAACTTTTTCCGTAACAGTCCCAAACATTATATCACAAGTTTTGTCCGCTATAAATTCAACGACTTTTGACACTGTAAAAATTGCCAATAGGTGCGTTCTGATCCAAATCAACATGCTCAACATTTTATTTAATATTTTAAACAAGTCGGTTTTCTATTAACTCCTCACTAGTAAAAAATTATTTCTTTCCAATCGCTATTCTAAATCACTAGTCAACATAATTCCTTTGTCTCCTCTGTGACCAGAATAGGAAGCTACAGAATTGCCAAATAGCACTCAACTCTTTCCTCTTTTCTTTGGCAACTCCAAAATCCCTTCCACCTCATGCTCCACAAACGGGCCTTCCTTGCACTCGAAGATGACGGAACCCGGCTCCAGGGCTTCCACGGTGTGCCAGACATTCTTTCCTACATTCACGCCGTAGCGGCCTTCCGTTGGGTTGAGGACCATGTTTTCGATGATGGTGCCGTCGTCGTTGTAGGTGATGACACGTATCCTGCCACGCAACACAACAAATGTCTCCTCTTTCTCCGGATGGCGATGAATGGGGATATTGGCACCCGGTTCCACGGCATTCAGAAAACGATGGCACTTCTCATCCAGACTCTGATGAAAGTTCAGATTCATCCGCAGCCGGGGCGATGCCTTGGCCTGAACGGTCAAGTTGTCAAGTATCTTATTGTCTATAATCATAATGGCTTCTCCTGATCTGAAAATGTATCAACCCCTCCGTTTTCCCCTTATTTTGTGTCATACAATTGGCAAAAATAAAAATTTTTCTCATTCCGTCACTATTCTCCCTAAAATATTTGTCCTCTTTGAGATAAGATATTCATCATACAACTCCAATTGAATACGTCATTACCCATGAACTTTGTCATTTGGTACATCATAATCACACCAAAGTGTTTTATGCCTTGCTCACCAAAGAGATGCCCCACTGAGAGAAGTGGAAAACGAAATTGGAACGGATGATAAGGTGACCTTGATAGCAAGCAAGGAACCCAACTGGGCCGACTTCCAGAAGTTCATCCAGGGTGAGGTCCGTTACAACAGCTTGCTGAAGACCTTCCCTGAAGAAGCCAAGGAGTTGTTCGCCAAGACCGAGCAGTTCGCGAAACTGAGATACGAAGGGTACAAGAAGTTGAGCGAAGGGAAATAATATATAATTCCCAATAATTCAAAGGGGCAACAAGTGAAATACCCGTCGCCTTTTTTTTATTTTTATGATTTATATTATTTTTTATTGTTATTTAGTTGTTTTCAATATTCATTTTATATCACTATTATTATCGCA
>JAGCSI010000116.1 GCA_017964255.1 Bacteroidales bacterium
AAGTCATTCGCTGCGCTCATTCGTCAAGGCGTTAAGACATGCACTGCGTGCATTCGTGAAGACGGAATTCTCCTTCCCGTCTCCCCGAGCGAGCGAAGCGAGTGTCTTGACGAACGAACGAAGTGAGTGTCTTCACGTCTTCACGAATTACAAAATTCCGTACCTTTGCATTTCAAAAAACAAGCTATGAAAAGATATGATTTCGATGAGATAATTGACAGAAAACAAAGCAATTGCGTAAAATACGATGGCTATCAGGACATTTATGGGGCCGATGGCTTGATTCCTTTGTGGGTGGCGGATATGGATTTCCGCACTCCCGATTTTGTTTTCGAAGCTATAGAAGAACGAATGAAACACCCTGTGTTGGGCTATTTTATTCATTCCGAAGGATTTTACCAGTCAATCATCAACTGGATGCAACGGCGCCATCAATGGAGTATCGAAAAAGATTGGATCTATTTCGCTCCGGGCATTGTGCCAGGGCTCTCTTTTCTGGTGCAGGCTTTCACCGCCCCGGGCGACAAGGTGCTGGTGCAAACACCAGTCTATCATCCTTTCTATTATGTAGTTGAAAACCAAAATCGTCAGATCATTCGGAATCCACTGAAATTAGTGGACGACCATTATGAAATGGACTACAATGATTTGGAAGATAGCCTTCGCCAAGGAGTGAAAATGATAATATTGTGCAATCCCCACAATCCGCTGGGTCGTTGCTGGACCAAAGAAGAACTGAAAAGGATGGGTGAGTTGTGCCTGAAATACCACTGTCTGCTGATATCCGACGAGATTCATTCCGATTTGATCATGCCGGGCTACAAACACACGCCCATGGCCAGCATTTCCGAGGAAATTGCCCAGAATACCATTACCTGCATGGCACCGAGCAAAACCTTTAATATTGCGGGATTGTCTACATCTGAAATCATCATTTCCAATGCCGAACTCCGTAAACAATTCGAGAAGTTGATGTATGATGGTATACATATTTTTGTGGGCAATATTTTCGGGGAGGTGGCACTGGAAGCCTGCTACACAAAAGGTGATGAATGGTTAGCGCAATTGTTGCAGTATCTCAAAGGAAATGTGGATTATATTCAGCAGTTCATCAAGGATAATATTCCCGAAATCAGAACATTCCGGCACGAAGCAACCTACCTACCCTGGTTGGATTTCAGCGCTTTTGGACTGAGTCATAAGGAACTTTCACGCTTGTTGGTGCAGAAAGCGAAAGTGGCGCTCAATGATGGGGCGATTTTCGGACCCGAAGGGGAGCAGCATTTCAGAATCAATGTGGCTTGTCCAAGAGTGACTTTGGAAAAAGCGATGGAAAATATGAAGGCTACTTTTCGTTCACAATCTTGTATTTCAGCTCGATAAGATCCTGCTCCATGGCAATCTTGTCAATCACCTTTTTAATGATTACATCCAGTTCGCTGCCTTCTGAATAGTCGGCAGGAGCGATGTAGTCCGCACGTTTGTGCTGGATGATTTCGAGGCAGATTTCACGTGGAGAGCGACGTGGCGAATTGGTACGCTTGGCGTCGGGATTATATACGGCAATGGTGTTTCCCCCTTGCAGTTTCACCATTTTCATGGCCGGCACATCGGTCTCTCCATCACCCAAATAAATCATATTGGAGAAGGGAACTGGCTTGTCATCTTCTGGTACAATCTTGTTAATCAAGGTGTTATCATACGAATTATTGATACCCTTGTTGATTCTGAAGAGGAATTGTGTTTTATTGGTATAGTTGACCGCCAAAGCGGGCCAGCAGGCCACGCCGTCTTTGTCGTACTGGAAGCCAGAGGCGAAAATGTTCTTGAAATGTTTGGCGATGGAGGTACCTTGCACAAACTCGCGCAGTCCGGAAGAAATGATATGGTGTTCCAGTACCAGGTTTTTGGTTCTGGCGTAGGCGTTCATGCGTTCAAAATAGTCTTCTACTCCTTTGAAAAAAGTGATGTGCTCACCGTAGCGGATAAAGGTCTCTTTATGGATGGAGATGTTTTTCTCTTTGGCTTTTTTCAGCATGAGGTACAAGTAAGCCAGCACCTCGTCCATATCGTTGTCCATGGCCAGTTGATTGGCCTCGCCCCAGAACTCTCCCTTGTTCATGTTGAGGTCGGGAATAAAGTTGTATTCCTGCATATTGCCGGCTGCCAGCGTTCCGTCAAAATCGTAGGCGATTGCTACTGTTCTCTTGCTTTTCATCGTCTTTCAAATTTGGGCTGCAAAGATACAAAATAATGTGCTATTTTTTATGGTTAGAAGGTTAGAGGTATTGATAAATCCTATTGTGTTTGGATTTGAATTGAGAGAATGTGCCGAAGGCACAATATCCTATTAACCCCGCACAAGCACGATAGTGCGCGGTGTGGGGTAGTGAGAATGAATGTGTGATATGCGTGCGGAAGGCACGCTACATGGACACCTATAGTAGCATACCTTCGGCATGCGGACTTATACCATCAGTATCGCCACCCCAAACTGCGGCCTACGGCCTTGTTAGGGGTTAATAGAATGGCATGCTTTCAGCACGCAAACGTAAATCAATCTTATACACTTACATCTGTTTCTATGCTAAATCAATCAAAGCGAGGATGTGAAAATTATTGAAATAGCTTCAAATTCAAAAAAAATCTGTAACTTTGTACTTTCAAAAATTTTGATTATGAATATCCAATTTACCCCCGAAGACATTCAGTTTATAAAGGCCCGCGGCAGCAATCCCGATGAGGTGCAGCGCCAGTTTTCCTTTTTTGAGAACGGTTTCAAGTTTGTGGATTTGGACCGTCCCGCCACTATCGATGACGGTATCGTAAAATTAGAGGAGGAGCAGATTGAGGATTTGGTAGCTGATTATGAGCATTTAATTGAAGGTAAAACAGTTACCAAATTTGTTCCTGCATCCGGAGCAGCTTCGCGTATGTTCAAGGAGTTGTATTCCTATCTTGAAAATGATAGTGAAGAAATAGCTGTAAAGGCGAAAGCTTTTTTGACAAAACTGCCGAAATTCGCTTTTTATGAGGATTTGCGGAAGGCGATGGCCAAGGACGGCTATGCCATAGAACACGAATTGGAGTATCAGAATTACAAGCTGATAGTACGTTATATTCTGGAAAAAGAGGGTTTGAATTACGGTAATTTGCCCAAGGGTTTGCTGAAATTCCATCGTTACGGGGATGCTTGCCGCACCGCCGTGGAGGAGCATTTGGTGGAAGCTGCCCAGTATGCCCGTGATGAGCAAGGCAACTGCCGCCTGCATTTTACGGTGTCACCGCAACATCAGCAGGGTTTTGAGCAGCTGTTAGCCAAAGTGTTGCCTACCTACGAGGAACGTTTCGGGGTGAAATACGATATTTCTTATTCCATCCAGCATCCTTCTACTGATACCTTGGCCGCAGAGCTGGACAACACGCCCTTCCGCAATGAAAAGGGCGAGTTGTTGTTCCGCCCGGGTGGTCACGGGGCGCTGATTGGCAATCTGAACAATATCCATTCTGATATCGTTTTCGTCAAGAATATTGACAACGTGATTACGGAAGACAAAGCCGAAACCACTTTCACTTATAAGAAAGCTTTGGCTTCCTATCTGATAGAATTACAGAATAAAACCTTCTATTATCTGCGGAAAATCGAAGCAGGAGAAGTAGATGATATGGACTTGTGCGAGATGCTGGATTTTGCCTCCACCGAGCTGATGATCAATGTGGATGACGACCCCACTCCCGAGGCCTTGTACGAGAAAATGAACCGTCCCATCCGTGTGTGCGGTATGGTGAAAAATGAAGGCGAGCCGGGAGGAGGTCCGTTCTGGGTTATCGATGATGAGATGGAAAGCCTGCAGATTGTGGAATCCTCGCAGATGGATGCTAAGGATGCGGAGCAGATGGAGATTGCCCGCCAGGCCACGTATTTCAACCCTGTGGACATGGTGTGTGCTTTCCGCAACTACAAAGGTGAGTTCTTCAATCTGAAGGACTATGTGGATGAAACCAAGGGCTTTATCTCGTCGAAATCGTATGGCGACCGTAGCTTGAAGGCCATGGAGCTGCCCGGCTTGTGGAACGGTGCTATGGCCTACTGGATTACCGTGTTCGTTGAGGTTCCCTTGGCCACCTTCAATCCGGTGAAGACGGTGTTTGATTTGCTGAAGCGTTAATCAGGTTACAGTGGACAGGTGACAGGTTTCAGATGTAGGGACGCATCGAATGCGTCCGCTGGATTATAACGCAAACGATGAAATGATTACAGGACGATGGAACTAAAATTAAAACCCAATAAAATAGCCATTATTGCAGACCAAAATGTTTTGCAGCTATTTCCGTATTATATTGACACTTTGGGTTTTGAGGCGCCAATACATATTTTTTCCGTTTTGCCGGGCGAGCAAAACAAGTCGATAGAAGAGGCGGTTTATCTATGGCAAAACCTGATGGAAAACCATTTTGATAAGCGGAGTTTAATTATCAATTTTGGAGGAGGAATGGTAAGTGACTTGGGTGGTTTTGTGGCGTCAACTTATCAACGGGGAATACCTTTTATCAATATCCCGACAACCTTGTTGGGTATGATAGATGCGGCGGTCGGAGGAAAAAACGCCATTAACCTCAATGGCGTGAAAAACGTGGTGGGAACCGTAAGTCTTCCCGAAAAAGTGGTTATTGACACCTTGTTTCTTAAAACCTTGTCGCCACTTCAAATTCTTGATGGTTTTGGAGAGATGCTGAAATATGCTCTTATCGGAAATATAAGTTTATGGAACGAAATCAAGGGGTTGGGAACTATTAAAAGTCAGGATATCAAAAAAGAATGGATAGACTGGTGTGTTAGTTTCAAGGAAAAAATTGTACAGGAAGATTTGTATGATAAGGGATTACGTCATATCCTTAATTTTGGTCATACGATGGGCCATGCTATTGAAGCTTATTTTATGCAAAAAGACAGAGATGAGAAAAAATCCTTTCATACTGTGTCACATGGTCATGCGGTAGCTTTGGGAATGGTGATGGAATCCTATCTTTCATACCACTATGGCTTGCTTTCACAAGCGGCATTTGAGGAAATCCAAACAGTTCTTTTACGGTATTACAAAAATGTAATCAAAAATTTTCCTGCCAGCCAAATCAAGAAAATAGTGGAGTTTTGCCTATTGGATAAAAAGAATGTCAATGGCAGAATAAATATCACGATGCTGGAATCTATAGGAAAATCAAGTCCTAATCATTTTGTTTCGGAAGAAGATTGCGCAGAGGCAATTAAGCAGTTATTTGTGTAACCATTATTTTCGGCTGCCACAATGTGACAGCCCTACAGATTGCGGACGCATGCGATGCGTCCCTACATCCCTTGAGCACGAAGTGCGTAGCTCCCCTCGAATGCGCAGCATGAGACTCCCCTTTCGGCACGCAGTGCCGACTCCCCTCGAGCACGGAGTGCGAGACTCCCCATAAAAAAAGGCGTGAAAGCAAAACTCGCTCCCACGCCTTCATATTTTATAGTCTTAACCTTACTTCACCAGATTATACGTATCCGTAGCAATCACCAGTTCTTCGTTGGTGGTGACGGAAACGAGTTTCACACGTGAGTCGGGAGTGGAGATGATACCATCCTGGCCGGCCATCTTCTCGTTCTCAGCCTTGTCGAGGGTGCAGCCTAAGAATTCAAGTCCTTGGCAGATGGCTTCGCGCTGGAACCACGCATTCTCGCCAATACCACCAGTGAAAAGGATGACATCCACACCACCCATGGCGGCAGCGTATGCACCGATGTATTTCTTCACTCTGTAGGCAAACATGTCGAAAGCGTATTTGGAACGCTCGTCACCGCTGTCCTTGCCGGCACGGATGTCGCGCATGTCCACGCTCTTGCCAGAGATACCCAGCAAACCTGATTTCTTGTTGATCAGGGTGTTCATGGCCTTGAAGTCCATGTGTTCTTTCTCTGCGATATAGAGCAAAGCGCCCAGGTCGAGGTCGCCGCAGCGGGTACCCATTACCAGACCTTCAACGGGAGTGAAGCCCATGGAGGTGTCTACAGACTTGCCGTTCTTGATAGCGCAGATGGAAGCGCCGTTACCCAGGTGGCAGCTGATGATTTTGGAGTTGTTGTAATCTACCCCTGCGATTTCGGCGGCCTTGGGACCTACATATTTGTGGCTGGTGCCGTGGAAACCGTAACGTCTCACCTTGTTGTTGGCATAGTATTCGTAAGGAATGGCATACAG
The DNA here is from genome assembly GCA_017964255.1 of Bacteroidales bacterium. Classification (GTDB taxonomy): domain Bacteria; phylum Bacteroidota; class Bacteroidia; order Bacteroidales; family WCHB1-69; genus RUG11690. The sequence continues at coordinate 6,234 of JAGCSI010000116.1, forward strand.
ATAGGCCTCTGCCGGCATGGTCTGGTGGAAAGAAGTGTCGAACACACCCACATGTTTCACATTCGGCAGCAGTTTCTGCATCACCTTGATACCCGTTAAGCTGGCGGGGTTGTGCAGCGGTGCCAGTTCGCACAATTTGGTGATTTCTTCAATCTCTTTCTCTCCCAAAATCATGCTCTTGGTGAAATATTCACCACCATGGGCTACACGATGACCTACCGCGCCAATCTCGTTCAGGTCGCTGATGACACCATGTACCGGGTCGGTCAAAGCTTTCAGTACCAAGTTGATACCCACTTCATGGGTTGGGATGGGGGTTTGAGTGTAATACTTGTCTTTGCCGACGGGTTTGTGGGTGAACTCACCCATTTCCAAACCGACACGTTCTACCAAACCTTTGGCTTTTAATTCGGCGTTGTTGGCCATGTCAATCAATTGATACTTAATTGACGAGCTTCCGCAATTGAGGACTAATACTTTCATGTTGATTATTTTTTATTTGAATTTTGAATTTTGCAATTATTCATTTGCACATTTGCTAATTAACTAATTTGCTAATTCAATTGGCACATTAGCACATTGATAATTAGCACATTAATTTTACTTCCCGATAATCTCTTCCAGCTCCTTCGGGGTCTTGGGGATGGCGGGGCCGAGCACCTTGTGGCCGTTGGCGGTAATCAGCAGGTCGTCCTCGATACGGATGCCGCCGAAGTCGCGGTACTGCTCCACCTTATCGTAGTTGATGAACTGCTCGAACTTGTGTTCGTTTTTCCAGATGTCAATCAGCTGCGGGATAAAATAGATACCTGGTTCGATGGTGACGATGAAGCCGGGTTTCAGCTTGCGGGCCATACGCAGGGCGCTCCATCCGAAAATGTCGCTGCGGCTCACCGTGTCGTCATAGCCGACGAAGTTCTCGCCAAGGTCTTCCATGTCGTGGACATCCAAACCCAACTGATGGCCTAAGCCATGGGGCATGAACAGGGCGTGGGCACCTTGGCGCACGGCCTCGTCCACATCGCCTTTCATCAGGCCCAACTGTGACAGGCCTTCGGCAATAACCTTGCACGACAGGGTATGCAGTTCCTTGTTATACACGCCGGGTTTGGCAGCGTCGATGGCATCCATGTTGGCTTTCAGCACGATTTCATAAATTTCCTGCTGTTTCTGAGTGAAACGACCGCCCACAGGCAGGGTACGGGTATTGTCGGAGCAGTAGTTCATCAGGTTTTCGGCACCGGCATCCATCAGCAGCATATTGCCCTCTTGCAGGATAGCCTCATGGCCGTGGTTGTGTAGGGTTTCGCCATGTTGCGACAGGATGATGGGGAAGGACACGCCATTGCCGTACGACAGGGTAATACCTTCGGCCAAGCCTGCCAGTTCCAGTTCGGGCACGCCAGCTACGCAGCGGCGCATTACAGCAGTGTGCATCTTGTAGCCTATTTCGCAGGCGTTTTCCATCTGCTCAATTTCGCAGTCTTCCTTGGCGGAGCGTAGGTTCACAATGCCCTTGATCAGTTCGGCCGAAGCGTGGTTGCGGATGTCGTTCACGTTGATGCCGGTGAGGTTGGACAGCCATATCTTGTTGTCGCCACGGTAGGGCGGGGTGAAATGCACTTGGCGACCTGCGGCTTGGGCGGCATGGATATACTCGCCCAGCTTGGCCATGGGCATCACCTCTTTCACGCCCACTTTTTCGGCCAGGGAAGCCAGCGTGGGCTGGTTGCCCATCCAGATGATGTCGTCAATCTCGAAGTCATTGCCGAAAATGATGTCGCGATTCTCGTCAAAATCGATGACGGCGGCGATGTCGGCAATGGAGAGACCGAAGAAATAGAGGAAATTGCTGTCCTGTCGGTATTTATAGGTGTTGGAAGGATAATTCATGGGGGCTTCGCTGTTGCCTAAAAAGATGGCGATGCCGCTTTTCACGGCTTTTTTCAACTGGGTGCGGCGGTTCTGGTAAACTTCCGCTTTAAATAATGGATTCATAGTATATATATTTTAGAGGTGCAAAGATACATAATTTTAATGAAAAAACAAAACCATTTGGCGATTAAGCTAATTTTCACTTGGAATGTTGTTCCGGTTTCGTGCTGAAAGCACGTTATCCTATTAACTCCTAACAAGGCCGAAGGCCGCAGTTTGGGGAGTTGGCGCCGACAGCAGGAGTCTGCGTGCCGAAGGTGCACAACTATGAGGATCTTTGTAGCGTGCTTTCTGCACGCATATCACACATTCATTCTCACTACCCCACACTGCGCACTAACGTGCTTGTGCGGGGTTAATAGGATATTGTGCCTTCAGCACATTTAAAAATCAATCGCTAACAATTCAAAAAGAAAAAAAATAAAAAAATTAGCACTAGGTCAAAAAAATTATGTATCTTTGCTTCGCAATTATTATGGATTATTATGAGATTGCGAAAAAGTAGAAAAACAACGAGAACTGTTCATCCGAACGGGTGTAAGTTTTTGGTATTTAGTATGATATAAAAACAAGAAAAAAGAAACAACAAAACAAAAACAAAAAACAATAGTATTAATCAAAAACAATCAAAATGAAAAAAATTGACACTTTTCAAGCTTTCGCCCGAGGGGCAAAAAGTTTGGTGGCCATTTTGCTAGTGATGCTAATGGCAGTGGGAAGTTTGTTTGCACAAACAACCTACACTTTTTCAAATTATACTGCAGGAGCGCAGTATGCGATTGAAGAACAACATGTGTTAGATGATGTATTAACCATCTATACCACAGAATGTCATTTCCGAACAGATCAGCTTCGTATTTATTCGAGTACTTCACATAATGGATTTTTCTATTCGAATGCACTGCCTAATAATATTGACAGTATTTCTTTCAATATTGGTTACAAAGTTGATAACTTATTAGTATATGGAAGTAGTGATGGATTGACATGGACTTTAGTTGGTTCTATTGCTACAACAGAAACTTATACCGACAGAGGTATCGGATTTGGGAATAATGAATTTAATTATTTCAAATGTGATGTGGAAGGAGATCAACAGCTTCGTATCACTTCTTTCACAATGTTTTATAAAACTACTCCCGAACCTCCCACACCCATTGTGGTTGATGTTCCTACTTTCGCTCCTGAAGCTGGTACCTATACTGCCGCTCAGAATGTGACGATTGCTTGCGCTACCGAAGGTGCCGCTATTTATTATACACTGGATGGTACTACTCCTACCGTAAATTCCACACTTTACGAAAACGCAATTAATATTACTGAAACCACTACCATTAATGCTATCGCCATTGTAGGTGAGACTGCAAGTGATGTGGCTACTGCTACCTATACGATTAATTTGACTCCCGATGAACCCGAAGAACCTACTGTTCTTGATTTGGATTCTATCGCTACCCTGCCATACGTTTACAACTTCGATGGTGTAGATCCTTATTTCATGATTGACAATGGCGAGGCTACCAACAAATGGTTCATTGGTCAGGCTCAGACTTTCGATAATAATAAGTTGTATATATCTTCTAATAACGGTGCTACCAACAAGTACGATATCACCAAGGCCAGCAATGTGATTGCTTACCGCGATGTGATGATCCCGGTAACAGGTGCTGTTTTGAGCTTCGACTACCGTGTGAATGGTCAGACCAGTACAACTGACTATTTGAAAGTGGATTTGAATGGTACTGAGATTGTAAGATTGTTTGATGAGAACGAATGGGCTTCTTTCAGCTATGATATCTCTGGTGAGATGGCTGGTGAGGTTCGTGTTCAGTTCACTTGGGTGAATAACGCTACTAACGGTAACCAGTTCCCCGCCGCTATCGACAATATCTCCATCGTTGAAACTCCTTGTTCACAACCTACTAATTTGACAGCAACCGTGGACAGCACTACCGCTGTAATCACTTGGCAGGCTGTTGAAGGCCAGACCGCTTGGAACTTCCAGTACAAATTGGCTGACTACACAGAATGGTACAATATTCCTGTTACCGAAACTACTGTTACTTTGAACGATCTCCAAGGCAATAGCAATTACGTGATGAGAGTTCAGTCTGTTTGCGGTGAAAACGTGAGCGCTTGGACTACTGGTGCTTTCGCAGTGGCTTGCCAGACACTTGTGCAAGAAGTTGCAGATATCACTATTGGAACGGGAACTTCTTCAAATAATCAGTTTCCATTCAGTGGATGGTATAATCATTCATATAATCAACAGTTATTTACTGAAGCAGAACTTTCAGAACAAGGTATTGTTCCGGGTACAGTAATTAATAGTTTATCATTTAACTACACATACGCTACCAGTACAGTACGTCCTGTTACAATGTGGTTAGCTACTTCTGATGTGACGACTTCTTTGAGCTCGTCCTTTATTTCAATTAACGGGTTCACACAGGTGTTCTCAAGTACTTGTCAAGAGTTCAATGATTCAAATGAAGGTTGGAATACAATTACTTTAGACCAGCCATTCACCTACACTGGTGGTAGTTTGGTATTGGCCACATTGATGAATAAAGAAGCTGCAAATGATGAAACGACATGTTTTACAGAATATAACAATACCTCCAGATTTAAATACACAACAAATAGTGGAAAAGCAAGATATTATCAGGTTGACGGAACGACATCCATTACTTTTACCGAAGAAGGTTTCCCAAAAACGTCAGGTTCTGCATTATCAGGAACAAGCTCTTCATACAGAAACAATATTAAATTTAATGTTGTAATTTCAACTTGTTCAGATGTTGTGGCTTGTGTTGCTCCCACTGCTTTGGAAGTTTCTGACATCACTCCTAACAGCGCAGTGTTGACTTGGGTTGCCGGTGCTGAGGATCAGACCGCTTTCATTCTGGAATGCCAGGCTGAAGGTGCTACTGAATGGACTTCTATTGATGTGAATGACACAACTTATACTTTGACCGGATTGGCTCAGCTGACCAATTACAGTGTGAAAGTAAAGGCCAACTGTGGTGAAAACAACTGGAGTGAAGTGCTTACCACCTCTTTCAGAACCGAGGGTATCTGCGCTCCTGTTACCAACTTGGAAACTTCTAACATTTCCAATACAACAACTTTGACTTGGACCGCTGGTGGTGAGGAAACCGCATGGTTGGTACAGTTCAAACCCGCTACCGCTGGTGAAGACGCTTGGACTTCTATAGATGTTAGTCTGATTCCGATGACTACTTTCGGTGGTTTGCAGGGTAATGTGGATTATGATGTTCGTGTGAAGGCTTTGTGCGATCCCGAAAATGCAGAAAACCAGAGCGAATGGGCAACTACCTCTTTCCATTCTGGTTGCGCCGCATTTGATGTTCCTTTCACCGAAAGTTTCGCCGCTTCTACTATGCCCACTTGCTGGGAAAATACAGATTTCCATTTCTCAACAAGCAGTGATGGCTATGCCTATTCATATGCTAATGGCGCAGAATTGATTTCGCCTGCTGTCAATATTCCCGCAGAAAACCCAACTTACTTGTCATTCGAAGTAAGAGGCAGCGGTGATTATACTGTATTGGCTTCTTATAGAGGTACAAGAGCTGACCGTTTCGCAGAAATCTACACCGGTACCGCTCCTAACCAGAATACAACTGTTACAATCGCGATCGACGACTTATACAAAGGTAGAGCCGTTAACTTCAAGATTGTAAACAACAGCAGTAACTACCAGTATTTCTATCATCTTACTGTTAACCAATGTCCTTTCGAAGTTACTGCTTTGACCGCATCTAACATTACCGGAACCACTGTTGATTTGGCTTGGGAAGCTGACGAGGCTGTTACCAATTTCCAGATTCAGTGTGGCGCCCAGGGCTTCACTTTAGGTGAGGGTACTGTTATTGATGTTACTGACACTACAGCAACCACTATCAGCGGATTGAACTATGAGACCGCATACGATTTCTATGTAAGAGTTGTATGTGAGGGCGACAACGGCGCATGGGTTGGTCCTGTTAGCGCAACCACCGCTCCCGCTTGCTCTGATCCTGAAAACTTGAGCTTTGAATTTGTTTCAGCCCAGTTATCATGGACCGCTGGCGAATGGGGAACTCCTGCACAGTATAATGTGAGATACAAAGTCGAAGGTGCCGAAGAATACACTACAGACGTTGTTACTCCTGTTGTTATGCCGGGTTATACTCCTTTCTATACTATCAGCGGTTTGCAGTCCAACACTACTTACGAAATGGGCGTTCAGTCAGTTTGCGGCGAGAACATGGAGAGCAACTGGGTTATCCTCATGGTTACCACTCCTTGTATGCCTTTGACTGAAATTCCTTACACTCAGGATTTCGAAGGCGATGTGTTCCCGCCCGAATGCTGGTCACAGGAATATGTTGCTGGTACACAAGACTGGGATGTAGATGTTGACGCAACATACGGTTCAGGCAGTAATGACGCTACATTTGCTGTTTCTGAATATGATTTGGTAACTAAGTTGGTTACTCCTGCATTTGATTTGTCTTCTTCTTCAAATCTTATTTTGACTTTCAAACATTCACAAGCTGAATGGGCTGGAGATCAAGATGAATTGAGAGTTTATTACCGTACTTCTATGAACAGCAATTGGGTATTGTTGCAGGCTTACACAAGTAGTATTACTTCTATGACACAGGAAGAAATCGCAATTCCTGCTGCTGCAATGTCTTCTTCTTGCCAATTCGCTTTTGAGGCAACTGGTAATTATGGCCATGGTGTCTTTTTGGATGATGTGACTATCAAGCCGGCTCCGACTTGCGGTACTCCTTCTATCAGCGTTAACGGTTTAACCGCTACCATTACACCAAATGAACTTGGTACCCCCGCTTCTTATGAGTTGATGATTGGTGAGCAAACTGCTACTGTTACTACAACCACTGTTGATTTGTCAACTGAATTTACTTTGGAAGGCAGTACCACTTATCAGGTAAGTGTACGTACCAATTGTGGTGGTGAAGATTATTCCGACTGGTCATCACCAGCAACTTTCACTACTCCTTGTATGCCTATGGCGTTGCCATACGAAGAAGACTTTAATAGTTATTCAACAAGTGCCACCAGTTCTTCTGCTCCAACAGGATATCCTAACCATACAATGCCTCTCTGTTGGAATTTCTTGAATATGAGTACATCAACAACCACATATCCGCAAATGTTCTTGTCTGCATATTCAGCATACGCTGTTAGCGGAAATTGTTTGTTCTTCAAATCAAGCAGTGCAACTCCCGCATACGCAGTATTACCACAATTTACAGAGAATATCCAAAATACGGTGATTAGCTTTACCTACAGAAATGAAGGTACAACAGATTACAATGGAACAATGTATTTGGGTTATATGACAGATCCTACTGATGCTTCAACGTTTGTAGCAGTATATACATGTGCACGCACAACCACTAAAACCACAGTAGAATATGCATTTAACCAAGCAAATGTTACAGGAACTGGTTATTATATTGCATTCAGATATACTGGAGGTTCTTCTAACAATTATTATGCTTCAATTGATAATGTAATGGTTACGGAACTCCCATCTTGTCCCAAACCTACATCTATTACAGTTGGTACTGCTACTGAGACTACAGCACAAGTTTCATGGAACGCTGGCGGAACTGAAACAGAATGGGAAGTTTCTTACACTGTAAACGATCAGACCGTTACTGAAACCACCACTGACAATCCTTATACGATTAACGGCCTGTCTGCTTCTACTCATTATGTAATTCCATTTAGCGTGAAGGCTATTTGCTCAGCTACTGATGAGTCTGAAGTTGCAAGCACTGACTTGAGTTTCAATACGGCTTGTGGTGTTGCTGCAGTTCCTTTCTCAGAAGACTTTGATTCTTACACCTCTACCACTACTCAGTCAAGCATGGTAATGCCAGCTTGCTGGAATAGAAAATATACGGGTACTAGCACTTCTTACGGAGCAGGTATCTATAATGGTTCAAGCTATGCTGTAAGTAGTCCTAATTCTTTGAGATTGTATAACTACTATAGTACTTCAACTTCGTATGGAGATATTTATGCTGTGATGCCTATGATGGATGCTCAGTTGAACACTTTGATGATTTCATTTGATGCCAAGAAGTATTCTGCATCATCAACCTATAATTCTCATTTTGATGTAGGTGTTGTTACCGATGCTGCAAATCCAGATGCAAGCTTTACAACAGTGGAGGCTTTCTCTGCTATTCAAGAACATGGTGGAAGAATCACTGTGTCATTAGCTAATTATGATGGTCCTGCTGGTTATATCGCCTTCCGTTCCACTAAAGAACGTCCTGCAGGAGCAACTTCAACATATACCTATGTGTTCATTGACAACATTTTGGTGGAAGCTATTCCCACTTGCTTCGTTCCTACTCAATTGAGTGTTTCTGAAGTTACTGACCATACAGCTGCTGTCAATTGGGCTGATAATTATGACCAGGCTGCTTATGCTGTTGAATACATGGCTGAGGGTGATGCTACCTGGACCAGTGTTTCTGTTGACACTACATACACTCTCCTGAACAACCTTCAGGCTTCAACCAACTACGCTGTACGTGTAAAGGCTGTTTGCGGTACGGATGATGAAAGTGAATATACCGATGAGGTTGAATTCACAACAAAATGCGAACATGGTACGGAAGTTGAATTTACAGGTACTAGCACCTCATCTTATATTCCTGTATATGGAAATTACAATTATAGCTATTCACAACAGATTTTCAAGAGCTCAGAAATCAATGCCGCAACCACAATCTCCGGATTCGAAATTGAGGTTAGCAATACTGGTACCGGTGCAAGAAATATCAGTATTTATATGATGCATACTTCAGAAAATACTATTTCTTCATGGTTGCCTATGGATAATGCTCAATTGGTTTACACCGGAGTTGTTGCTTTCACACAAGGTTGGCAGCAAATCACATTTGATACCCCATTTGACTATAATGGAACCGATAACTTGGTGCTGATTATGGATGATAATACAGGTACTTATGGTAGTTATCCTACTTTCCGTACACATAGTGCAGGTTCAAGTATTTCAAGATATTATTATTCTGATTCTTATAATCCCGATCCATTCAATCCGGGGGCAACAGCATCAGGTACGACTTATTCATACAGAAACAACATTAGAATCACCAATTGTCCTGAAGCTACTGATTTGTCAATTACAAGCATTAATACTTTCGCTGACGCTTGCGATGTGGAAGGTGCAGTTACTATTGGTGTGAAGAATATGGGTTATGAAGGTACCGTTAGCACTTTCGAGGCTTACTATCAGGTGAATGAGGAAACTCCGGTTCATGAAACCGTTACCTTAGCTACTCCGATTGCATTCGATGAAGCAGCTACCTATACCTTCAATGAGCTGCCCGCATTCGCAACAGGTGCAAATACTTTGGCTGCATGGGTTGTATTAGATGGCGATGCTGTTGAAGCTAACAATAGCATTACTTCTGATCCTATCGTTGTTCTGGCTCCCGCTGCTGTTCCTTACGAGGAAGCATTTACTGGTCTGACCATCAATCATGGTTGGAATCCGATTGATGCCAACAACGATGGTATCACCATGAACCTGAACAATGACATCAACTATACTTTCAACGACGAACTTGCCGCTGACGACTGGATGATGTCACCTTGTATTGAAATGGCTGCTGGTACTTATACTATTATTTATGACTATAAGGCAAACAGCTCATTGACCGAAGCATTCGAAGTATTCTATGGCAATGGTGCTCATGTTGCTGACATGACCAATGCTGTGGCTGCTCATAGCTTCAACAATACAACTTATGAAACTGCTACCACTACCATCACCATCGCAGCTGACGGTGTTTACAACTTCGGTTTCCACGCTACTTCATTGGCTGGTAACCTGGGCTTCAGCATCGACAACTTCAAGGTATATCCTGTGAACGACGTTGTTGTGACCTACAATGAGTTGGGTGGTACAGTTACTCCTAATGGCACTATCGCTGTGAACTATGGCGAGAACCTCACTTTGAACCTTGTTCCCGAACCAATGTACCATGTGGCTGGTGTTTGGGTTGACGATGTTCAGGTTGTTCCTGAAGACGGTACAGGCGCTAACTTCATGCTCTATACTTTGGAGAATGTAACTGAGCCTCACACTGTATTCGTAGACTTCAAACTTGAGTTCCATATCTTCAAGACTGTTGAAAACTACAGAGCAGACCTCTATAGCGATTTCGGTGGTGCATTCGTACCTGCCGCTACCGACACTACTATCGATCCTACTCCGTTCACCGTTAACATGGTGGCCGATCCTCACTATTTCTTGGCTGGTTTGACCATCAGCCCGATGGTTCCCGATATGGAAGAAGACGTGTTCGCTGATGTTGTGAACAATGGTGATGGCACTTACAGTTACACTATTGATACTTTGGTGGTGGCTAACTACTATCTGAACGCTACTTTCAGAAGAGACACTGTGGCTATCAACTACAATGTGATGACTGGTAAGGGTTATGCTAACGACAGCGAGTTGCTGAACGCTGGTGAAACCTACACCACTTGGGTTGACTACTCAGTAAATCACGATGTGGATACTACCGTAACCTTCACTACCGACGCTCCTTATTATGTTGCTGACGTTATCGTGAACGGTGTGGCTCAGGGTCATATCGACAGCTACTCCTTCGAAGATGTTACCGAAGCTCAGAATGTGGACATCAAATATGGTTACAAGATCGACGCTTCTGTGGAAAATTACAATACCTACGATGATATCGATATCAATGTTCCTCAGGGAACTATCGAACCTGCTACTCAGTACGTTCCTGAGTACGAGTCTATGACTGTAACAGGTACTGTTGAAGAACACTTCCACCTGTATCAGTTGCTCGTGAACGGCGAGAACAGAATCGACGAAGTGGTATTCGGTGCCGATCCTCACAACTATAGCTTCACGATGGATTCTGTTGACAACAACTACACTATCGTAGCTGTTGTCAAGGTTGACACCTTCGCTATCGTTTACAATGTATTGGCTGGTCAGGGTTATGCTGACGCAAGCGGTCTCTTGGTTGAGGGCGACAGCTACAGCACTATCTTGAATTATGGTGACAACTGGTACAGCAATATTACTCCTGCTACCGGTTATTCTATCGAAAATGTGACTTTGGATGGTCAGAATTTGTACACTGCTAACAATTACCAGTTCAACTACATCGAAGAATCTCACGCATTCGACGTTACTTTCGTTGCCAATACCTATACTATCACTACCAATGCATACGGTAATGGTACTGTAAGCGAAGGTACGACTTTCACTTATAATCCTGATTCAGTTTATAACTATGAATTCACTGCAACTGCAGCTGAAGGTTATCACATTACTTCTGTTGTGATCAACAATGAAGAAATGGAAATCACTGATCCTGCAAACTTCACTTACACTATCGAAAACGTTGCTGACAATTATGTAATCAACGCTCAC